>DATLNR010000037.1:0-3969 GCA_035536655.1 Casimicrobiaceae bacterium | reverse complement strand
GCGCCCGAGAGCTACGGCGAGAAGCCGCTGAAGCTGGAATGGTCGGGCGATCGCATTCGCGACCAATACGAAATTGCGCTTTTCAAGGCGTTCGTCGCGCGACGCAAGCCCGTACTCGGCGTCTGCCGCGGCGCGCAGCTCATCAACGTCGCGATGGGCGGCACGCTTTGGCAGGACGTCATCGCGCAACGCCCGCAATCGCTCAACCATCGCAACTGGGCGATCTACGAGAAGAACGCGCACGCGACGTCACTCGTGCCCGGCAGCGGGCTCGCGCGACTCTATCCCGGCAAGACGCTCGTAAAAACCAACTCGATTCATCACCAGGCGGTCAAGGATCTCGGCCGCAATCTCGTCGCCGAAGCGTGGTCCGAGCCGGATCGCATCGTCGAGGCGCTGCGCTGGAACGGGCCGTCGTACCTCTTCGCGGTGCAATGGCACCCGGAGTTCCATGCGCCCGGCGATGCGTCGTTCATCGACGATACGCCGATCCTGGATGAGTTCCTCGCCACGACGGCGCGGCACAGATCGGCCGAGTACGCGCTATGAGCGCAGAATACGCGGGAGGCCACCGACGGTTCGCAGCGCGCGCACAACGTCGTTGTGGGAGATACCGGCATCGGGATTGCGGAAACGATGCAGCGACGAGCCTCGCGCTGCTCGTCAAGCTGATCGGCCATGATGCCCGCGCCGCCGGCGACGGCCGTTCCGGATTGTCGATGGCGCAGTCGTGGCTGCCTGAATCGTCCTGCTTGACATCGGCTTGCCCGGCATGAACGGTTACGAGGTGGCGCGTCGGGTGCGTGCGGATCCTGACCTTCGCGACATCGTGCTGGTTGCGGTGACCGGCTGGGGGCAGGAACAGGATCGTCGACGCTCGGAGGCGAGCGGGTTCGATGAGCATCTCACAAGCCGGTCGACTACGACGCGCTCGTTCAATTGCTGAATCAGCGATGCTCGACCCATACGCCATCGACGCAGGACGGCGCGTAATGAGCCGATGAAGATCGTCAATCCGGCCACCGGCGAGCGCATCACCGACATCGAAACGGACGACAAGCGCGCCGTTCGGAAAAAGTATCAACGCGCGCGCGTTGCGCAACCGGCGTGGGCTATGCGGCCGATCCAGCAGCGGCTCGCGTGTATCGCTTCGTTTCGCGACGGCATCATCGCCCGCGAGGAAAAACTCGCCCGCACGCTGACGATCGAAACGGGCAAGCCGATCCGGCAATCGCGCAACGAGCTCAAGGGGCTCGTCGGCCGCCTCGACTTCTTCCTGAAGGAGGCGCCGCGCACATTGCGCGAGGAGACGGTGCTGAGCGATACCGACGCCAAGCTGACCGAGCGCATCTCGCACGAGCCGCTCGGCGTCATCGCCAACATCTCGGCGTGGAACTATCCATACTTCGTTGGCGGCAACGTGTTCGTTCCAGCGCTGGTTGCAGGCAACGCGGTACTTTACAAACCGTCGGAGTACGCGACGCTGACGGGACTTGCGATCGCGGACTTGTTGAAATCGGCGGGCGTGCCCGACGACGTGTTCATTCCGGTCATCGGCGAAGGAGCGACCGGGGCGGCGCTTTTGAAGCAGCCGGTCGACGGCGTGTTCTTCACCGGCTCGTTCGCCACGGGACAGAAGATCGCTGCCGAAGCGGGCCGCCGCATGGTGAAGGTGCAGCTCGAGCTCGGCGGCAAGGACCCGATCTACGTTTGCGACGACGTCGACGTCAAGGCGGCCGCGGCCGGACTGGCGGACGGCGCCTTTTACAACAATGGACAATCTTGCTGCGCAGTCGAGCGGATCTATGTCGCCGATGCGATCCACGACGCCTTCGTCAAAGCGTTCGTCGCCGAGGTCAATGGCTTTCGCCTGGGCGATCCGATGGACGAGACGACGTATCTCGGGCCCGTGACCAGGCGCGCGCAGCTTGACGTATTGAAGAGCCAGGTGAAAGAGGCGCAGAAGCTGGGCGGCAAAGTCTTGACCGGCGGCAAGGCGATTCGCCGGCGCGGCAACTGGTTCGAGCCGACCGTCGTAACCGGAGCGAATCACAAGATGGCGATCATGCGCGACGAGAGCTTCGGGCCGGTCATCGGTATCGCGCGCGTTGCGAACGACGACGAGGCGGTCGCGCTGATGAACGACAACGAGTACGGTCTGACCGCGGGTGTCTACACGGCGGACGAGAAGCGCGCGAAGAAGATCCTTGGGCGACTACAGGCGGGAAGCGTCTACTGGAACTGCTGCGACCGCGTGAGCCCGCGGTTGCCCTGGTCGGGCGTGAAGAAGTCGGGGATCGGATTGACGCTATCGACATACGGCATCCAGGCTTTCACGCGACCCAAAGCGTGGCATTTGAAACGAACACCTACGAGTTGATCAGCGAGGTCTCGCGACCTCGACCTCGACTCTACCAATCGTTGTCTTGTAGTTCCGCAGCTCGCAACGTGTTCGCGAGCAGCATCGCGATTGTCATCGGCCCGACGCCGCCCGGTACCGGCGTGATCCATGACGCGCGTTCCTTCGCCGCATCGAAATCGACGTCGCCGACGAGCTTGCCGTCATCGCCGCGATTGACGCCGACGTCGAGCACGATCGCGCCCTCTTTGATCCAGTCGCCCTGCACGAACTTCGGCTTCCCCACGCCCGCGACGACGATATCCGCCTGACGAACGAGCCCCGGCAAGTCGCGGGTGGCGGAGTGGCAGATCGTGACCGTGCATCGCGCCATCAACAGCTCGAGCGCCATCGGACGTCCGACGATTTGCGATTGGCCGATGATGACCGCGTGCTTGCCGGCCAGGTCTTCGCCAGTCTCGGCGAGCAGGCGCATGCAGCCGTACGGCGTGCAGGGACGCAGCGTTGGCGTCTTCTGCACGAGTCGTCCAATGTTGTAGGGGTGCAGGCCGTCGACGTCCTTGCCTGGCACGATGCATTGCGCGATGCGCTCTGCGTCGATACCTTTGGGCAACGGCAGCTGCACGAGGATGCCGGAGACGTCGCGATCGGCATTCAGGCTGTCGACCAGCGCAATGAGCTGCGCCTGCGAGATCGTCGCCTCGACATCATGCGAGAAAGAGCGCATACCGGCCGCTTCGGTCGTGCGTCGTTTGTTGCGCACGTAGACCTTCGACGCCGCATCCTCGCCGACCATCACGACGGCGAGTCCGGGGACGCGCTTGCCTTCCTTCACCCGCGCGCCCACGCGCGCGGCGGTCGCTGACGTGACCCGCTCGGCGAGCGCCTTTCCATCGATCACGCGTGCGGACATCAGATTGCCTACAATCGGGAAGTGACGACCGCCGCGATTCTAAACCGGGTCGTGCAGCGCCTTTCGCGCGAGCTTGCCCCACCCTCGACGCGCCTTCATCCGTTTGTCGTCGACGGTCGCACCGCGGGCTGGTTGAACGACACCCGTGCTTGGCGTGCGGCATTGTTCGACGACGTCTTCGAGCGCACGTCGTCGGGTCTGTGGCTTCGACCGGCGATCGACGGCCCGGAAGCGCGAACGGCGGCGCTCGAAAGCGTCGCTCGCGCGCTCGCAGGCGAAGGACTGCTCACCGCATGGCGCGACGAGCGTTACGCCGTCGCTGCAGCGGCCGGTGACCCGCCGCTGTTCTATTTGGAACGTGCAGCGGCGCGCTTCTTCGGCATCGCGACACGCGCCGTACACGTGAACGCAACGACCGCGCGCGATGGCATGACCGCGATGTGGATCGCCCGGCGCAGTCCGCATAAGTCGATCGACGCCGGCCTGCTCGACAACCTCGTCGGTGGCGGCATCGCGGCTGACGCGGCCATCGAGTCGACGCTCGTCAAGGAAGCGTGGGAGGAAGCCGGCATCCCCGCGGCGGTCGCATCATCGGCCCGCCGTGCCGGATGTGTCGCGATCTTTCGCGAGCAGCCGGACGGCATCGAGAACGAGAGGATCCACGTTCACGACCTGACGCTTCCGTTCCACTTCGAAC
>DATLNR010000036.1:0-28440 GCA_035536655.1 Casimicrobiaceae bacterium | reverse complement strand
TCGTCCCGCATCGTCGTAAAGCGCCCACGGTTCGGCGCGCCGCGCATCCGGCGCTTGCGACAGTAGAATGCGCAGCACGCTCAACGTCGTTACTCGATCGTCTGCCACACGACGCGGGGCGTGTCGTCGTTGCGCCGGTTGAGTAGTGCCCGGCCTCGCGCGATCGTCTCGCCTTGCCGCGCCTTCACCGTCACGAGGAAATAGTCGCTGCGCACGGCGAACGTCGCCGCATCGTCGATGCTCGCGCCCGAAGGCAGGCGGGCGCGGAAATCGGCGGCCGTCGTGAATGGCTTCCGCGCACGATCGGCAACGAGCGAAGCGAGCGCATCGCCTTCGAGCCCGTTCACCGCGCTTGCCAACACTTCGGGCGATGCCGTGTTGACGTTCAACGCCGTCATCGACGGCAGTGCGACGAGGTGCGGCGCAACGGTGGCAAAGCGGTTCGCATCGACGCCCCGCGCAAGCATCGCTTCGGCAACGCGCACCAGCGGTCGATTGGCCGGCGCGCGCGAAGGCTTGATGCTGTCGTACGCGGCCGATTCCGTACCGCCGTCACGTGCCGTATCGTCAGCATCGACATAGTCGGCGAGCGCATCGATTGCGGCCGCCGGCACGCCCGCCGCGGCGAAGAGTCGCGCAAGCCGCTTGCGCTCCGTCGTCGCGAAGGTGCCGTCGGTCGCGAGGTTGTTCACGTTGATGAGACCCTGCGCGTCGACGATGCGGCCTTCGACCGAGCCGTTCTCGACCGGCACCGGCGGCAACGGCAGCGCCCACGGCTCGCTTAGCGTGTCGTACGGTCCGGCGCGCGCATCGTCGCGCAGCACCTGCCGCGACCAGGTCAGCGCTGCAAGCACAATAGCCTGCGCCTGGACCTGATCACGACGCAGTTCGACGGTGCGAAGCCACTGGCTCTGGCCCGCGGCAAGTGTCGCAACGACGGCGGCGGCGAGTGCTGCGATCAGCATCGCGGTGATCAAAGCGGCGCCGCGCGTCGTCCTAATCATCGCAGGGCGAACCAGCGCTCGATCGTCTCGCCGCTTGCAAGCGTCAATACAACGCGAACCGCGCGCGGCAGCTCGGCGTCGCCGGTCCGTGGCCATTGCTCGACCCAGCGGCCGCTGGCCGCGAGATGATCGACGCGAAAGCCCGCGACGCCGCCGATCAGCGCATGAGCGACCGGCTCGTCGCGCAGTCGATCGAGCGTGGGCCAGTAGATCACCTCGAGCACGGCATTGCGAACGCGATAGCCGATGCGTTGACCCGCCGCAGCGGGCTCGTTGTCGAACTCCGGTCCCGCGCGGGAGAACACCAGCGTGCTTCCTGCATCGGTGTCGTAGCCACCGGCCATCGCCGGTTCGATGCCCGATGCCGTCCGCACCGGCCGGGGCTGCGCCTGGCGAAGGTCGGCTTCGAGACGCGAGAACGCCTGATCGAGCGCGCGCCAACGTTTCGCTTCATCGGACAAGCGCACTTCGCCGTCGACCAGCGCCGCGGTGGCTTGCCACGCGAGCACGGCGATCAGGGCGAGCAGCGCGAGGGCGACGAGCACCTCGATCAGCGTAAAGCCGCGTTCGGGTTTCATTGCGCGAGCGTCGTCACGTAGCCGGTCAGTCGCGCGAGCGCATAGTCGGCGGACGACGGCTCCGCGACGACGATGTCGATGCGCCGAAACGCGGGATTCGGCGTCGCGGTGACGCGCGTCCGCCAAACGAACGCCATGCCCGCCTGCATCGCCGATCCGTCGTGGTCGGCGGCGGCGAGTCGTGCCGGATCGAGCTGGATCGCGGCAAGCCGGTTTTGCGCGACCCAAAGCGCCAACGTGCGCGCCTTCAGCGTACCGGCGCCATCGGCCGCTTGCGCCAGCGCGCGCATCCCGGCCGCGAGCGCGACGGCCGCAAGCGTTAACGCGACGAGTATCTCGATCAGCGTAAAGCCGCGATGCCCCGGTTTCATCACGGTGTGCGCGAGATTGGGCCGTTGACGCTGACGCGGTTCAACAGGTCGGATGCAATCGTCGATTGCAGTCGTTCGCCGACCAGGGCGAATGCGTACGGCTCGTTGCGACCGGTCGATCGCAACGGAACGATCGCAGTTTCCGGCAGCGGTTGTCCCGCATAGCTCACCGGCGCGGCGCGAAGCGGTTGCGGCAGCGATCGCGCGCGAAGCGCGTCGTCGTCGCTGATCGTTCGCCACCGGCCGTCGGTCCCGCGCGTCCAGAAACGCCATTCGCTGCCGCTCGCCGACACGCCGAGCGTCTCGTGCCTGAGCTGCGCGCGCTGCGATGCATATTCGAGAGCCCCGGCGAATCGGCGCGTCTCGCGGTCGAGATCGCCGCGCTCGTCGCCCTGCATCAGCGCAACCGCAAGACCGGCGACGATGCCGAGAATGGCGACGACGACGATGATCTCGAGCAGCGTGAATCCGGCGAGCGTCTTTCTCATCGACGCTTGTCAGAGGTCCCAGGACCCGATGTCCGCCGCCGAGCCGGTGCCCCCCGCCTGACCATCGGCACCAAAGCTCCACACGTCGATCTCGCCTCTCAATCCCGGAACGAGATATTGGTAGGGACGCCCCCACGGATCGTTGCGCAGTTTCTCCAGATACCCGTTGGGCTTCCAGTTTGGTGGGACCGGCGGCAGCTCGGGCCGGACCACGAGCGCGGCGAGGCCCTGTTCGACCGTCGGATAGCGCTGGTTGTCGAGCCGGTACAGCTTGAGCGCCTGCATCACCGCCGCGATATCGCTCTTCGCGGCGACGGCGCGCGCTTCGTCGGGACGCTCGAGCACACGCGGCACCACGAGCGCCGCCAGCACGCCGAGGATGACGATCACCACCATGATCTCGATCAGCGTGAAGGCGCGTTCACGGCGCGCGCGCCATCGGCAGAAAGCCATGACACCGACGCGCTCGGATGCCGATCGAAAGCGGTGAATGCGCATCGAGTCACGCATCGAGCCCCCCATCGAGCCCTTCATTGAGCCCACTCATCGAGCCACTCATCGAGCCACTCATCGAGCAATTATAATTCCCTACCCAACGCGTTCGCTCGCGCGGCGGGACCTTCGATGGAGTTCCTTCGCCGGTTCCTCAAGACTTTCATCCTGCTCGTCGTCGTCGCCGGCGCCGCGGCTGCCGTCGCGTTCTGGTGGTATCTGTCGCAGCCCCTCAAGCTGCCCCGCGCACCCTACGACTTCAACGTTCCCGCCGGTTCGACGCTTTCGGGCATCGCGCGCGACCTTGCCGCAGACCGCGTGATCGCTCATCCGCTGCCGCTTGTCGCGCTTGCGCGGATCAAGGGCGTCGACCGGGCGATCAAGGCCGGCAGCTATGAAGTCGAGTCCGGCACGACGCTCGAACGGCTGCTCGAACGTCTCACGCAGGGCGACGTTACGCAGACGTCGATCACGATCGTCGAAGGGACGACGTTCTCCGAGCTCAGGACGGCGCTCAAAGCCAACCCGAACGTCGCGAAGACCGTCATCGACCTCTCCGACGGCGAGCTTGCCGAGCGTTTTGGCTTGGCACCGCGCCACCTCGAAGGCCGCTTCTTTCCGGACACTTATTTCTTCGCCGCGGGAAGCGCCGACATGGCGATCCTCAAGCGCGCACAGCGACTGATGGAACAGCGACTCGCGGCAAGCTGGGACAAGCGCGCGCCCGACGTTCCGTTCGCGACGCCCTATGAAGCGCTGATTCTTGCCTCGATCGTCGAGAAGGAGACCGGTCGCGCCGTCGAGCGACCGTTGATCGCGTCGGTGTTCGTCAACCGGATGAAGCAGCGCATGCGACTGCAGACCGATCCGACTGTCATCTACGGGATGGGCGACGCGTTCGACGGCAACCTGCGCAAGCGCGACCTCGAAGCCGATACGCCGTACAACACGTACACGCGCAACGGCCTGCCGCCAACGCCGATCGCAATGCCGTCGCAGGCGTCGATCGACGCGGTGATGAACCCGCCGGCGACCAGCTATCTCTATTTCGTGGCGCGCGGCGACGGCGGCAGCGCATTTTCCACGACGCTTGCCGAGCACAATCGCGCGGTGGCGAAGTATCAGCTCAAGCGTGGCGGGTCGTGACGGCACGCGCGCGTTTTCTCACGCTGGAAGGCATCGACGGCGCAGGCAAGAGCACGCACGCGGCGTGGATCGTCGGTGCGCTGCGCGAGCGCGGTCATCGGGTCACCGCGACGCGGGAGCCGGGCGGAACGCCGCTCGGCGAAAAGCTGCGCGACCTGCTGCTGCGCGAGGCCATGTCGCACGACAGCGAGGCGCTGTTGATGTTCGCCGCGCGGCGCGAGCACATCGAACAGGTGATCCGTCCCGCGCTCGATCGCGGCGACTGGGTCGTCTGCGATCGCTTCACCGATGCGACGTACGCCTATCAAGGCGGCGGCTATGGCGTTGCGGTCGAGCGGATTCGCGCGCTCGAAGAGTGGATTCACGGCGATTGCCGTCCGAGCACGACGTTCCTCTTCGACGTGCCGCTCGCCATATCGCAGGAGCGGCTGAGCAACCAGGCGCGCAGCGGCCGTCAACTCGACAAGTTCGAACGCGAGCGCGACACGTTCTTCGCCCGTGTGCGCGAAGCATACCTCGCGAGGGCGCATGCGGATCCGCCGCGCTTCCGTGTGGTCGACACTTCTCGGCCGATCGAGGTGGTGCGCAACGAACTTCGCGAGCTGCTCCAGTCGATCCGATGAGCGAGGCGACGGACGATGTTGAGGTTGTCGCCTCTGCGCGCTTTGTCGAGTTGCCGGGCTGGCTGACCGAGACCTATCGTCGGGCGCTCGCGCTGCGAGATCGCTGGCCGCAGGCGCTCGCCGTCGTCGGGCCGCAAGGCATCGGCAAAGGCGCGCTCGCGATGCACTTTGCCCGAGCGCTGCTGTGCGAGCATCCGTCGAGCACCAGCGAGCCGTGCACGACGTGTGCAAGTTGTCGTTATGTCGCCGCCGGTCAGCATCCGGACCTGCGCGTGATCGAGCCGGTTGACGTGGACGAGGACGGCAACGTCACGTCCGCCGATTTCATCAAGGTCGACGCGATTCGCGCGCTCGGCGCATGGACGCAGGTGACGAGCCATCGGCGAATCGCCAAGGTGGCGGTCATCATGCCGGCCGAGCGCATGAACGTGGCGGCCTCCAACGCGCTGTTGAAGACGCTCGAGGAGCCGCCTGCCTCGACGTATCTGATGCTGGTAAGCCACCAACCCGGGCGTTTGCTGCCGACGATTGCGAGCCGTTGTCAGCGGCTCGTCGTCGCGGCGCCGGCATCGGTCGACGCGTTGTCGTGGCTCTCATCGCACCGCGTACGCGCGCCGGAGAGCGCGCTCGCGCAGGCGGGCGGCGCGCCGCTGGTGGCCAGCGATCTTGCCGCCGAGGGGTTGCAGTCGGAACGCAGCGCCTGGCTGACTGCACTTGCGAATCCGCGTTCGTTGTCGCCGGTCGCGCTGGCCGCTCGACTCGAAGCGGGAGGGCGCGAGGGACGCAAGGAACGACTCCATCGAGCGATCGATTGGCTGCTTGCATGGACCGCCGATCTGGCGCGCGTCGTCGCCGGCGGCGAGGCGACACGGAACGCCGATTTCGCGCGGGCGTTGGCAACGCTTGCGCCGCGGGTGGCCACGATCGATCTCTTTCGCTATCATCGCGAGGTCCTCGAGCAGCGCGCTTTGATTGCGCATCCGTTGCAGCCGCGCCTCGTGGCCGAGTCCCTGTTGATCGACTACCGCGCTCTTTTCGTCTGATGGCGAACCGTCCCGGCCCGTCCGCTCCCTCCGGTCCCGCCGTCGCGCGACCCGGCGTCCTCTCGCTCAACATCCGAGAGAAAGCCGCTCTTTACGCCGCTTACATGCCGTTCATCAAGGGCGGCGGCATCTTCATTCCGACGTCACGCGAATACCGGCTCGGCGAGGACGTGTTCATGCTGCTCTCGCTCATGGATGATCCGAACCGCATCGCCGTGCAGGGCAAGGTCGTGTGGATCACGCCGGAAGGCGTGCAGGGCAACCGCACGCAGGGCATCGGCGTGCAGTTCACGCAGGACGAGACCGGCGCCGCCGCGAAGTCGACGATCGAGAAGCTCCTGGGCGAGATGCTGGCTTCGGCACGGCCGACGCATACTCTGTAGATATCAGGTATCAGGGTCAGCAGGTCTCAGTCCGGCACGATTGCACGTTGCCGTGCACTGATCGATCGGGCCTTTGATGCGCGGCCACCGGAGACTCCCGCGCCTCTGAACCCTGTCCCCTGATACCTGATCCCTGATCCCTGATGTACGTCGACTCCCACTGCCACCTCGACTTTCCCGAGTTGCGCGACGATCTGCCCGCGCTGCTCGAGGCGATGGCGGAGGCACGCGTCACGCATGCGCTATGCATTTCCGTCGAGCTCGCTGACTGGCCGCGCGTTCACGCGCTCGCGTGCGAGCACGAAAATCTCTATGCGACGGCCGGCGTGCATCCGGACTATGCGGACATCGAGGAGCCGACGGTCAAGCGCCTGTGCCAGCTCGCGTCGCGGGAAAAGGTCGTTGCGATCGGCGAGACCGGGCTCGACTACTATCGGCTGACCGGCGACCTCGAATGGCAGCGCGAGCGCTTTCGCACGCACATCCGCGCTGCACGGGAAACGGGGAAGCCGCTGGTGATTCACACGCGCAGCGCCGCCGAGGACACGCTTGCGATCATGCGTGAGGAGCGAGCGTGCGAAGTCGGCGGCGTGATGCATTGCTTCACCGAAACGCAGGATTTCGCATCGGCCGCCGTCGATCTCGGTTTTGCCATCTCGTTTTCCGGCATCGTCACGTTTCGTAACGCGGCTGCGCTGAAGGAAGTGGCGAAGCGCGTGCCGGCCGACCGGTTGTTGATCGAAACCGACAGTCCCTACCTGGCGCCGGTCCCGCATCGCGGAAAACGCAACCATCCGGCGCTCGTCGTGCACGTCGCCGAGGAGATCGCGCGGCTTCGCGAGCTTGCCGTCGAAGAGGTCGGACACCTGACGTCCAACAATTTTTTCCGCTTGTTTGGTATTGCTGCCTAAAGGAATTCGATGCGGTACGTCGCTTTTCTTTTTCTCGCGCTCGCGCTGGTTGCAACGGACGAAGCCCTTGCGCAGCGCACGAGCAAGCCGGTTCCGCCGAGCGTCGTCGAGGCGGTTCCCACCGTCGAGGACTTCGCGCTTGCGGCGCACAACGATCGCGACGATCTGGTTCGCGCGTTGCTCGTGCGCGGCATGGATCCGAACACCGTTGGCCCGGATGGCAACCCGGTGCTCGTCACCGCGGCGCGCGAAGGCAGCGCGAAGGTCGTCGATCGATTGCTCGCCGCCGGCGCCAAGGTCGACCAGCCGAATTCGTTCGGCGACACGGCGTTGAAGCTCGCCTCCCTGCACGGTCGCATCGACATCGCGAAGAAGCTGCGCGCGCGCGGCGCCCAACTCAACCCCTCCGGATGGACGCCGTTGATTTACGCGGCGACCGGCGGCCATGACCAGATGGTGCGTTACCTGCTCGCCGAGGGCGCTGCAATCGACGCGCGTGCGCCGAACGGCACGACCGCGCTGATGATGGCGGTTCACGAGGAGAAGTTCTCGACCGCCGTGCTGCTGATCGCGCATGGCGCCAACGTCAACTTGAGCAACGACAGCGGCGCAACCGCGCTTTCGTGGGCCGAGCGGTCGGGAGACCGCGAACTGACCGATCGGCTGCGCGCGGCGGGTGCCCGTTAGGGCTCGAAAACGAAATCGCTTTCGGACGAGAGTGCGACGGGTGCAGCTTCCGCCGAGGCAATGAGCGACGGAACCAGCGACGGCAGCACGCCGACCAGCCGTCTTGCTCCGTTGAAGTGCTTCTGCCAATAGCGGTTGTCGAGGTGCGCGATCTCGACTTCGCGACCGGTCCGTGGCGCGTGGATGAATCGGTTGTCGCCGACGTAGATGCCGACGTGCGAGAACGCGAAACGACGCGTGTTGAAGAACACGAGGTCGCCGGGTTTCAGTTCGTGCAACGGGACGGGGCCGCCGACCGAAGATAGCTCCCGCGCAGTGCGGGGCAAGGACACGCCGGTCACCTGCTGGAACACGTGGCGGACGAGGCCGCTGCAGTCGAGTCCTTGATCGGGGTGCTCGCCGCCGAACTTGTACGAGACACCGATCAAGCCCAGTGCGTAAACGGCGAGATCCTGCGTGCCGTGCCAAACATTGCTCGCCGCCGCCGTGACGGTTGTTTTCGCCTTGTGCACGAGGGACGTTTGTTGCGCCGTGGAGGCGCCTGCAACGAGCGGCAGTGCCAGAAACGCACAAACACGTGCAGTGCGTAGGACGCGATGGCCGGCCGACATCGGCGCATTCTTACGCAGCTCGAGGTGCATTGCCAAGTGTTTTGTTCTTGTAGGACTTAAAAAACAAAGACTTAATCGACAAAACTATGCCGCCGGCATGGGGTCAGGCGCCCGATCGACGGTTCCGCGAGCGCTGGTTGCGATGAATCCGTGCGCGATCGCGTCGCGCTGTCTTGGGGTCGACGACCAGAGGACGCAGGAGCTCGACGCGATCGCCGTCGCGCAGCGGCGTGTCGGTGCGCGCGCGTTGCCCGTGAATTGCATACGACAACGCGGCCTCGAAAAGTTCGAATCGGGCAACGAGGCCGGAGATCGCGACGGCTTGCGCAACGCTTGCGCCGCACGGAACGTCGACCTCGACCAGCGCCGTTCCTTCCCGTCCGACGTAAGCAACCTCGACTCTCATCGGCCGTAGAGCGTCGCGGCGCGGCGAACGAAGGCGTCGATGAACGTGTTCGCGATATGGTTGAACACCGGCCCGACGATCGCATCGATCAGCTGCGTCGCGAACTCGTAGGCGAGTTCGAACTCGACTTTCGACGCGTTCTCGGCGAGCGCACGAAACCGCCATTCGCCGTGCAGGTGTCGGAACGGGCCGTCCTTTAGTGTGATGATGATGCGCTCGGGCCGCTGATTGACGTTGTCGGTCGTGAAATGCGCCTTGACGCCGTGATAGTCGATGTCGATGCGCGCGATCTTGCCGTCGGGGCGCGTTTCCAGCACGCGCGCGCCACCGCACCACGGGAGAAACTTCGGGTACGCCTCGACGTCATCGACCAGCGCGAACATCTCCTGCGCTGCATACGGGACGAGGACGGACTTCGTCACGCGCTGCATCGCATGCGCACTTCAGGCAAGCGCGAACGCTTCATCGTCGCCGTATAGAATGAAAGCCATGAGCATTGTCGAGAACCGCAAGGCATTCCACGATTATTTCATCGAGGAGCGGTTCGAGGCCGGGCTCGCGCTCGAAGGCTGGGAAGTCAAGGCGATCCGCGCCGGCCGCGGCAACCTCAAGGAGTCGTACGTCGTCGTGAAGAACGGCGAGATCGTCTTGCTCGGCGCGCACATCGCACCGCTGGCCACTGCGTCGACGCACGTGAAGCCGGACCCGACGCGTACCCGCAAGCTCTTGCTGCACCGCGAGGAGATCAATCGTCTGATCGGCAAGGTCGAGCGGGCGGGCTACACGCTGGCGCCGATCGACCTGCATTACAAGAACGGCCGTATCAAGATCGAGTTCGGCCTCGCGAAGGGCAAGAAGCAGTTCGACAAGCGCGCCGCGATCAAGGAGCGGGAATGGAACCGCGAGCAGCAGCGGTTGATGCGCAATCGCGTGTGACTTCCGCGTCCGATCCGTTCGAGCACGGGCTGGCGCGCAACGCGGCGAACTTCGTTCCGCTATCGCCGGTCGATTTCATCGTTCGCAGCGCCTGGGTGTATCCGGACAAGGTCGCCGTCAGGTACGGCGACCAGACGCTGACCTATGCGCAGTTCCATGCGCGATGTCGGCGGCTGGCGAGCGCCCTTTCGCGCCGTGGCGTGGGACGCGGCGACGTGGTCGCGATCATGGCGCCGAACATCCCGGCAATGCTCGAGGCGCACTACGCCGTGCCGGCCCTTGGTGCGGTGCTCAATCCGCTGAACGTGCGGCTCGATGCCGCGACGCTTGCGGCGCTGCTCGATCATGGTCGTGCCAAGGTGCTGATCACCGACGAGGAGTATTCGACGATGATGGGCGAGGCGTTGTCGCGTTGTGCGCACGCGCCTACGGTGGTCGATGTCGACGACCCGCAGCGGGCGGCCGATGATGCCAGGGGTCGGCTGGGATCGCTGGCCTACGAGGCGCTGCTCGCCGAAGGCGATCCGACGTTCGAATGGTCCGGCGCCACCGACGAATGGGACGCGCTCGCGTTGCTGTACACATCCGGCACGACCGGTGATCCGAAAGGCGTTGTCTACCACCATCGCGGCGCTTACTTGAACGCGCTCGGCAATGCGCTAGCGTTCAGGCTCGGTCCGGAGAGCGTTTATCTGTGGACGCTGCCGATGTTTCATTGTTGCGGATGGACGTACACGTGGGCAGTCACCGCCGCGGGCGCCACGCACGTATGCCTGCGGCGTGTGGAGCCGGCGGCGGTGTTCGCTGCGATCGACGTGGCGCGCGTGACGCATCTGTGCGGCGCACCCGTCGTGCTCAACATGCTGATCCATGCGCCAATCGACGCACGGCGCCGTTCCACGCATGTCGTCGATGTCGCAACCGGGGGTGCCGCGCCCCCGTCGGCGGTGATCGAGGCGATGGAGAAGATGGATTTTCGGGTCACGCATCTTTACGGCCTGACCGAATCGTACGGCCCGGCGACGCTGTGCGCGCCGCAGGTTGAATGGGATCGACTGGACGGCGAGGCGCGCGCGAAGAAGATGGCGCGGCAAGGCGTTCCGCTACCGACGCTTTCCGACGTTTGCGTTGCCGAACCGGAAACCGCGGCACCGGTCCCGCGCGACGGCGCGACGCTCGGCGAGGTGATGCTTCGCGGCAACACGATCATGAAGGGTTATTTCCGCAACCCGAAGGCGAGCGACGCGGCATTCCTGCATGGCTGGTATCACACCGGCGACCTCGCCGTGTGGCACGACGACGGTTACGTCGAGATCAAGGATCGCGCGAAGGACATCATCATCTCCGGCGGCGAGAACATCAGCTCGCTGGAAGTCGAGGAGTGCTTATTCCGCCATCCCGACGTGCTCGAGGCGGCCGTCGTTGCACGGCCCGACGCCCGTTGGGGCGAAACGCCATGCGCTTTCGTCACGCTGAAGCCGGGAAGCGGCGACGTCACTGCGGAAGTGCTGATCGACTGGTGCCGCGGGCACATCGCGCGGTTCAAGGTCCCGAAGCGCGTCGTGTTCGGTCCGTTGCCGAAGACCGCCACGGGCAAGATCCAGAAGAACGTATTGCGCGAGCGCGCGCGCAACGACGTGCAACACCGGTCGGAATGAGCTGAACGGTTTCGGTCGATGGACTTCTCGCTTCCCGCTCACGTCGAGGCCCTTCGCGGACGCGTCGAAGCGTTCGTGCGCGACCGCATCGTGCCGCTCGAGATGGATCGCACGAACTACGACGAGCACGAGAACATTCGGCTCGACGTGCTCGATCGGCTTCGCAGCGAGGTGCAAGCCGAAGGATTGTGGGCGCCCAACCTGCCGCGCGATTGGGGCGGTCTCGGTGTTCCGCTGGTCGGCGCGGCGGCCTGTTACGAAGCGATGAACGCATCGATTTTCGGCCCCGCCGCATTCAATTGTGCAGCGCCCGACGACGGCAACATGCGCGTGCTCGCAACGATCGGAACGCCGGCGCAGAAAGCGCGCTGGCTCGCGCCGATCGCCGACGGACGCGTGCGCTCGAGCTTTGCGATGACCGAGCCGGCGCCGGGCAGCGGGTCCGACCCGTCGATGATGCAGACGCGCGCGGTCCGTGCGAATGGTGGATGGACGATCCACGGTCGGAAGTGGTTCATCACCGGCGCCGGCGTTGCGCAGCATTTCATCCTCATCGCGCGCACCTCGGAAGATCCGCGCAGAGGCTTGACGGCGTTCCTGTACGACGCCGGCGAGCCGGGCTGGCGCATCGTGCGCCGCATTCCGATCATGGGCCCCGAAGAGCATGGCGGCCACTGCGAGATCGAGTTCGATGGCCTTCGCATCCCCGACGAAGACGTGCTGCTGCGCGAAGGCGACGGACTCAAGGTGACGCAGATCCGTTTGGGTCCCGCACGGCTCACGCATTGCATGCGCTGGCTGGGTCTTGCGAAGCGCTCGCTTTCGATCGCGCTCGATTACGTCGAACAGCGCGAAAGCGGGGGTCGGCGGCTGTCGGAACTCGACAGCGTGCGCGAGAAGCTCGGATCGTCGGCGCTTTCGATCGAGATCGGGCGACTGCTGACGATGCGCGCCGCCAGCCGGCTCGATGCCGGTGACTTTGCGCGCAAGGAAATCTCGATGGCGAAGGTCGTCGTCGCGGACGCGTTGCAGCAAGCGGTCGACACCGGATTGCAGCTCTGCGGCGCCCTCGGCTATTCAAAGGATACGGTCATCGAGTGGATCTACCGCTATGCGCGACAGGCGCGGCTGGTCGACGGTGCGTCGGAAGTGCACAACATGGTGCTCGCGCGCTTCCTGCTCGATGAGCGTGAGCGCTTCTGGCAGTGGGACAAACCGCGCGGGGGAGACGGATCGCAATGAGCGCCACGGGGCCGCTCCCAAGGCGCTCGCTTCCCCTCGGGGGGACGGCGCGAAGCGCCAAGGGGGGCCATCAATGAGCCAGACCGTGTTCGAACGCATCATCGCCGGCGAGATTCCGTGCGCGAAGGTCTACGAGAACGAACGCGTCTTTGCGTTCATGGATGCCGGTCAGGTCAATCCCGGCCATGTGATCGTGGCGAGCCGCAAGCCCTATGAAACGTTGATGGATGCCGATGAAGGGACGGTGGTTGCGGTGTTCGCGGCCGCGCATCGAATCGCCTGCGCTGTCGAGGCGGCATTCAAGCCTGCAGGAATGACGATTCTGCAGGCAAACCGCGCGGCGGGTTGGCAGACGATCCCGCATCTGCATGTTCACGTGCTTCCGCGCCATGCGGAGGATGGTGTCGGCCTGATGTGGCCGCGCAAGAATCCGCCGCTCGACGAGCTGCGCGGCCTTGCTCAGCGGATCGTCGTCACCTGATACCGTGGCGCGGACGCGAGAATCGCTTCGGCGGCGTTGACGCCGGTGCGCACCGCGGCTTCGAGCGTCGCAGGGAACTCGGCATCGATCCAATCACCGGCAAGCGCGAGCCGAGGATGCGGCAGCGCACTCGAAGGACGCGGCCGGTTCGGAACGCACGCATACGTTGCACGCCGCTCGATGATCATCTGCGAGAACGCGAGCGGCGGGCAATCGCCGGTTAAACGCCTGAGCTGTGCGTCGCATTGTTCGACAAGCGTGCTCGGGAGCACGTGCGCGTGCGGTCCATCCGCGCTGATGACGATGGCGACGACCTGCGCGAGTCGAGGACGCGAGGCATCGTCGGCGGCGCGTTCGACGATGTCCGGCCGATCGATGATCCATTGGCCCGGCGCATCGTCGAGCCGCGCAATCGACGGCATCGTGAAGCGCGAGGCGAAGCCCAACCACACGGTCGCGATCGGCTGATAGGCGAGCGCAGCCGCCGACCGGTGCGCGCCGCTTACTGGCAACAGATCAGCAACGGCGTCGACGAACTGGTGAGGACCGACAGCGACGACGACAGCATCGAACGACTGCGCGTTGCCGTCCGCTTCGACGACGACCTCGGCGTCATCCACGGCGACCACGCGTGCGGTCGTGCGGCGCAACAGCCGCCCTTCGCGCGTTTCGACGTAACGCATCGCGGTCTCGGGAAACAACGCCGACAGGTCGGTGGTCGGCAGCAGGAAGTCGGATGCCTGCGCATCGTCGGCGAACGAGGCGCGAAGCACATTGAGAAAGATCGTCGCCGAGGCGGCATCCACCGGCGTGTTGAGCGCCGCCAGGCACAAGGGCGCCCACAGCTCGCGCGTTGCGACGTCGCCCGCGTCGGAGAGGAGATCCGCGACGGTCATCGACGCGGGGCAGCGAAAGCCGTTGCGCTTCAATCTCGTGAACCAGCCGATGACGCGGGCGCGCTCGGCGATCGAAAGGCCCCGCGCCATGAGCAACCCAGCGAGCAGCCCAAAGGGCGCCCGAAGTCCCGCCGCGCGCAGGCGAAATGCGTCGTGCTGCGGTTGCAACGGCTCGACGACGAGCCGGCTTCGCCGCAACGCCGCGTTGGCCGACTCGGGATCGACGAGCGAGAGAAGTGCACACGTCTCGCGGTACGCGCCAAGCAACAGATGCTGGCCGTTGTCGAGCGCAAGCCCGTGACGGGTCACGCGACGCGCACGGCCGCCGACGATATCTGCGCTTTCGAAGACAGTGACGGGCTGCCTGTGTTGCGCGAACGTCACCGCCGCGGCGCACCCTGCCCAGCCGCCGCCGATGATGGCCGCTCTCATCGCCGTTGGAACATCAAGCCCGCAGCGCCGTTGTCCAGGCGAGGCCGAGCTTGCGCAACGGCGTCAGTGCAATGCGCCGATCGAGCACACGGTAGCGATCGCGCTCGATCTCGTTCAACAGGCTCCGATAGATCGCGGCCATCACAAGCCCCGCGCGTTGCGAATGGCGATCTTCGTCCGGAAGCTGTGCGAGCGCGCGCGCATACCACTCGCGCGCACGTGCGACCTGAAATGCCATCAACTCCTGAAAGCCGCTGGTGTACTCGCGCTTCAGGATCTGCGATTGCGCCACGCCGAAGCGCGCAAGGTCTTCCTGCGGGAGGTAGATACGGCCGCGGATCGCGTCTTCGCCGACATCGCGGATCACGTTGGTCAACTGGAAGGCGATGCCGAGGTCGCGCGCGAAGCGGTTCGTGGCCTCGTGCACCGCACCGAAAATGCGCGCCGACAACACGCCGACGACGCCGGCCACGCGATGACAGTACGTTTCCAGCGCGGCAAAGTCGGGATAGCGGACGTGATCGAGGTCCATCGCCATGCCGTCGACGATCGTCTGGAAATCGGCCGCGTCCAGGGCATGATCGTGTACGACGGGGACCAGCGCCTGTGCAACCGGGTGCTGCGGCCGGCCATCGAACGTCGCTGCAATTTCGTGCCGCCACCACGCAAGCTTCGCTCGCGCGACATCCGGTTCACGCGTTTCGTCGACGACGTCATCCACTTCGCGACAGAAAGCGTAGAGCGCGGTGATCGCGCGTCGACGCGGCGGCGGCAGGAACAGGAAGCTGTAGTAGAAGCTCGAACCGCTCTTCGCGGCCTTGTTCTGGCAATACTCGTCGGGCGTCACGGCGAAGCGGACAGCCTGGGTCGCGCGGGGAACACCGCTCGCGAGGCGACCGCGAGCCAATCGAGCGGACCCAGGACCGGTCGCCGGCGAAACACATCGCCGTGAACGCCGTCGATGCGCGCGCAGATACGCCGTCCGCCGGCGATCACGGCCCCGATTTCGAGTCGCAGCCGCACCGGAAGGCGGCGCAGCAGCGGGCGGCCGGCATCGAGCAGGGCGCGGGCGCGTGCAGTCTCGAAGGCAAGAAGGTCGGTCCACGCACGGTCGACGCGACCCGCGGCGATCTGAGCTTCGTCGACGCGGAAGCGATCGAGGTCCTCGCGCGGCACGTATACGCGCCCCTTGTTCCAGTCGAGCGCGACGTCCTGCCAGAAGTTCGCGAGTTGCAGGCCCGTGCAGATCGAATCGCTTGCGCGGCCGCTTGCTTCGTCCCCAACGCCGTAGAGCGCAAGCATCAACCGTCCGACCGGGTTCGCCGAGCGGGAACAATAGTCGAGCACGTCGTCGAACGTGGCATAACGCGTCGTCGTGACATCCTGCGTGAATGCCGACAACAGGTCGTGAAACGGCCGCATCGGCAGCGCATGCGCGCGAATCGCGCGCGCGAGCGGCGGAAACGGGGCGATCGTGGGCGTTTCGCCGCGCTCGATCGCGTCGAGCGCGCGCCCGAACACTTCCAGCGCCGCGAGCCGCGAACCCGGCGACGCGTCGCCCTCGTCGGCGAGATCGTCCGCCGCGCGCGCGAAGTCGTAGATCGCCATGACGGCGGGACGGATCGTCGAGGGAACGAGCAGCGAGGCGACGGGGAAGTTCTCGTAGTGCATCAGGAATCAGAGGTCAGGAATCAGGTATCAGAAGCGCCGCATTCGCTGCGCGCGACTGATCCCTGTCATCTGATTCCTGATACCTGTCAATGCTATACTTTTTGCTCTAGAAAGCCGCGAAAGTGGCGGAATTGGTAGACGCACTGGATTTAGGATCCAGCGGGTCACCCCCGTGGGGGTTCGAGTCCCCCCTTTCGCACCATCCAACGCATGCCTGAATTCGAAACGCTCGGTCAGCTCGAGCGACGCCTGAACGTCGCCGTCCCGCTCGCCCAGATCGAAGGCGAAGTGCGGAAGCGGCTTGCGCAGCTTGCGAAGACGGTGAAGATCGCCGGCTTTCGTCCAGGGCACGTGCCGCTCAAGATGATCACGCAGCAGTACGGTCCGCAGGTGCGTGCCGACGTGATGAGCGATGCGGTGCAAAAGAGCTTCAGCGATGCGGTGCGCGACAGCAACCTGCGCATCGCCGGCACACCGCGCATCGAGCCGCGCGTCGAGGGAGCATCGCCCGATGCGCTGGAGTTCTCTGCGGTCTTCGAGGTCTATCCCGAGATCGCGATCGGCGATCTCGCGGGCGTGCGCATCGAGCGTCCCATCACCCAAGTCGGCGACGACGACGTCGCCCGAACGCTCGAAGTGCTGCGCAAACAACGCGCGACGTGGGCGCCTGCCGGTCGTCCTGCTGCGGCGGGCGATCGCGTCGTCGTCGACTTCACCGGTCGCATCGACGGCGTCGAATTTGCGGGCGGGCAGGCGAAGGACTTCACGATCGAGCTCGGCGAGGGTCGGATGCTGCCCGAGTTCGAAGCTGCGCTTGCCGGCGCGCGCCCCGGCGAGCACAAGCAGTTCCGACTCACGTTTCCCGCCGACTATCACGGAAAGGAAGTCGCCGGGAAGACCGCGGATTTCGAGCTCGACATCAAGGAAGTGAACGCGGCCGCGCTTCCTTCACTGGACGACGGCTTCGCGAAGGCCTTCGGCATCGCGAGCGGTCGTCTTGACGAGCTTCGCTCCGAAGTCACGGCCAACCTGAAGCTCGAGCTCAAGCGCAAGCTCGAAAGCCTGGTGAAGGAGCAGGTGTTCAACGCGTTGCGCGCGCAAGCAAAGTTTCCGTTGCCCAATGCGCTCGTCGAGGCGGAGACCGCGCAGGCGATGGAGCGAATGGCAGCCGACCTGAAGCGCCAGGGCGTCAAGGCCGAGGACGTCGAACTGAAACCCGAGATGTTTCGTCGCGAAGCGGAGAACCGGGTTGCGCTGGGTCTCGTCGTGGGCGAGCTCGTCCGTACGCAATCACTCGGCGCCAAGCCGGAGCAGGTACGCTCGCTCGTCGCCGAGGCGGCGCAGACCTACGAGCAGCCCGATGCCGTGGTCCGCTGGCACTACGAGAAACCGGAGCGGCTGAACGAGTTCACGTCGCTCGCGGTCGAACGCAACATCATGGATTGGGTGCTCGCTCGCGCAACTGTGGTCGACACGCCGACGACGTTCCAGGCGGTCATGGGACCCGGACGCGGCTAGCGTTGTGTCGCCGCCCGGCGGCAAGGCTTGACGCGCGAGGCAGCGCGTCCCATCTTTCACAACGGGCGCCGATCGTGCCGTACGGGTCGCCGACCCCTCACCGTTGGGAACCGAAATGAAGGATCACGAAACGAAGGAACCGTCGGCCCTCGGGCTCGTCCCGATGGTGATCGAGCAGAGCGGTCGCGGCGAGCGCGCCTACGACATCTATTCGCGCCTGTTGAAGGAGCGCGTCGTGTTCCTCGTCGGACCCGTGAACGACTCGGCGGCGAACCTGATCGTCGCGCAGATGCTGTTCCTCGAGTCCGAGAACCCGGACAAGGACATCCACTTCTACATCAACTCGCCGGGCGGCTCGGTGTCGGCGGGCATGGCGGTCTTCGACACGATGCAGTTCATCAAGCCAGACGTTTCGACGCTGTGCGTCGGGATGGCGGCATCGATGGGGGCGTTTCTTCTCGCCGCGGGTGCGAAGGGCAAGCGCTTCGCCCTGTCGAATTCGACGATCATGATCCATCAGCCGTCGGGCGGGTTCCAGGGCCAGGTCTCGGACATCGAGCGCCACGCGCAGTACGTGATCGATCTCAAGAAGCGTTTCGTCAAGCTGATGAGCGAGTTCACCAACCGCTCGCCGGAGCAGGTCGAGCGTGATCACGATCGTGACAAATTCCTCTGGGCGGAGGAAGCGCAGGAATACGGGATCGTCGACAAGGTCTTGCAAAAGCGGGTCCCGGGCGCGTAAAGTCTTGACGCAGCAGTCACTTCCAACGTCCTGAATGGCCGACAAGTCGTCCGGAGACAAGCTTCTCTATTGCTCGTTCTGCGGCAAGAGCCAGCACGAGGTCCGCAAGCTCATCGCCGGACCGTCGGTGTTCATCTGCGACGAGTGCATCGAGCTCTGCAACGACATCATCCGCGAGGAGGGCGCCGCGGCCGAGTCCGCGCGCAGCGACCGCAACAAGCTCCCGACGCCGCACGAGATCCGCCAGATTCTCGATCAGTACGTGATTGGCCAGGAGCCGGCGAAGAAAATCCTGTCAGTTGCCGTCTACAACCACTACAAGCGCCTCGAGTCCGGGTCCAAGGACGACGGAGTCGAGCTGGCGAAGTCGAACATCCTTCTGATCGGACCGACTGGTTCCGGCAAGACGCTTCTCGCGCAGACGCTCGCGCGCCTGCTCGACGTGCCGTTCGTGATCGCCGATGCGACGACGCTCACCGAAGCCGGCTACGTCGGCGAGGACGTCGAGAACATCATCCAGAAGCTGTTGCAGAAGTGCGACTACGACATCGACAAGGCGCAGCGCGGCATCGTCTACATCGACGAGATCGACAAGATCTCGCGCAAGAGCGACAACCCGTCGATCACGCGTGACGTGTCCGGCGAAGGTGTGCAGCAGGCGCTCCTGAAACTGATCGAAGGGACTATTGCCAGCGTTCCGCCGCAAGGCGGGCGCAAGCACCCGAACCAGGAGTTCGTGCAGGTCGACACGACGAACATCCTGTTCGTCTGCGGCGGCGCGTTCGACGGCCTCGAGAAGATCATTCGGCAGCGGACCGCGAAGACCGGCATCGGCTTTGGCGCGGAAGTGGCGAGCCCCGACGATCGCAAGACGACGATGGCGCTGTTGCGTGAGGTCGAGCCAGAGGATCTGATCAAGTTCGGGTTGATCCCCGAGTTCGTCGGTCGCTTGCCCGTCGTCGCGACGCTCGTCGAGCTCGAGGAAACGGCGCTGATCCAGATCCTCGTCGAGCCGAAGAACGCGCTCATCAAGCAGTACCAGAAGATGTTCCGGATGGAAGGCGTGGAGCTCGAGGTGCGCGAACCGGCGCTGCGTGCGATTGCCGGCAAGGCGTTAGCGCGCAAGACCGGCGCGCGCGGACTGCGCTCGATCCTCGAGCAGACGCTGCTCGACGTCATGTACGACCTGCCATCGCTGTCCGGTCTCGTGCGATGCATCGTCGACGAGGCGACGATCACCCACGAAGGCAAGCCGCTGCTGATGTACGCCGACCCGCCGAAGGTCGCCGCGCATTCGTAGGCTCAGGTAAGTCTTACCGCCGCCGCTGTTGCGTTTTCGCCCGGTCCGCGAGCCGGCCAGTCGTTCCAGTCAACCGGCAGTCGTCGGGCGACGTTCCGACGGTCGTCGTCCGGTTACCCTCAAGGCGGGCGGATTTAACGCCAAAGACGGATGGGCGACCCCGTTTGGTACGCTGGGTTCAACCCTTTCGGGGCCGCCTTGTCGTTTCCGGCTCGCGGCCCCATGTTTCACCACGGAAAACCAAAGGCCAACGATGGCTTCTGAAGCAACGCCTACCTCTGACGTGACGACGCTGCCGCTGCTGCCGCTGCGCGATGTCGTCGTGTTCCCGCACATGGTCATCCCGTTGTTCGTCGGTCGCCCGAAGTCGATCAAGGCGCTCGACGCCGCGATGGATGCCGGCAAGCACATCCTGCTGGTCGCTCAGAAGCAGGCGGCCAAGGACGATCCCGCCGCCGACGATCTCTATGAGATCGGCAGCGTGGCCACCGTGCTGCAAATGCTCAAGCTGCCCGATGGCACCGTCAAGGTGCTGGTCGAAGGGACGCAACGCGCGCGCATCATTCAAGTCGCCGACCTGTCCGATTACCTTTCTGCCGACGCGCAAGCGCTCGCCGGCGATCCCGGCCATCCGCATGAAGTCGAAGCGATGCGCCGCGCGCTGCTTACGCAGTTCGACCAGTACGTCAAGCTCAACAAGAAGATTCCGCCCGAGATCCTCACGTCGATGTCAGGCATCGACGATGGCGGCCGTCTCGCCGACGCGATCGCTGCGCATCTGCCGCTGAAACTCGAGCAAAAGCAGCAGATCCTCGAGATGGGCGACGTCGCGAAGCGTCTCGAGCATCTGCTCGGCGTGCTCGAAGGCGAAGTCGACATCCTGCAGGTCGAGAAGCGCATCCGCGGCCGCGTGAAGCGGCAGATGGAGAAGAGCCAGCGCGAGTACTACCTGAACGAGCAGGTCAAGGCGATCCAGAAGGAGTTGGGAGAAGGCGACGAGAACGCTGACCTCGACGAGATGGACAAGAAGATCAAGACCGCCCGGATGTCGAAGGAAGCGGAGGCCAAGGCGCTCGCCGAGCTCAAGAAACTGCGGATGATGTCGCCGATGTCGGCCGAGGCGACCGTCGTGCGCAACTACATCGACACGCTGGTCGGCCTGCCGTGGAAGAAGAAGAGCAAGATCAACAAGGACCTCGCGAACGCGGTGAAAGTCCTCGATTCCGATCACTACGGGCTCGACAAGGTCAAGGAACGCATCATCGAGTACCTCGCGGTTCAGCAGCGCGTCGACCGGCTGAAGGCGCCGATCCTGTGCCTCGTCGGACCGCCCGGCGTCGGCAAGACGTCGCTCGGGCAGTCGATCGCGCGCGCGACGAATCGCAAGTTCGTTCGCATGTCGCTCGGCGGCGTGCGTGACGAGGCCGAGATCCGCGGCCATCGCCGGACCTACATCGGTTCGATGCCGGGCAAGATCCTGCAGAACATGACCAAGGTGTCGGTCCGCAACCCGCTGTTCCTGCTCGACGAAGTCGACAAGATGGGCATGGATTTCCGCGGCGACCCGAGCTCTGCCCTTCTCGAAGTGCTCGATCCCGAGCAGAACTCGACGTTCACCGATCATTACGTCGAAGTCGAGTATGACCTGTCCGACGTGATGTTCGTCGCGACGGCGAACACGATGAACATCCCGGCGCCGCTTCTCGACCGGATGGAGGTCATCCGCCTGTCCGGCTACACCGAAGACGAGAAGATCGCGATCGCGCGACAGTACTTGTTGCCGAAACAGATGAAGAACAACGGCATCCGCGCCGACGAGCTGCATGTTGCGGAGACCGCGTTGCGCGACATCGTTCGCTACTACACGCGCGAGGCCGGCGTGCGCGGCCTCGAGCGCGAGATCAGCCGCATCTGCCGCAAGGTCGTGAAGAGCCTGCTTCTCAAGCAAAGCGAAGGCAAGGCACGCCGCGCGAAGGGCCCGGTCGACGTCAACTCGAAGAACCTCGACCGATATCTCGGCGTGCGTCGCTATACGTTCGGCATCGCCGAGAAGAAGAACCAGATCGGCCAGGTGACCGGGCTTGCATGGACCGAAGTCGGCGGCGATCTGTTGACGATCGAAGGCGTGACGCTGCCGGGCAAGGGCAAGACCACGACGACGGGAAAGCTCGGCGACGTGATGAACGAGTCGATCGCCGCCGCGCTTTCGGTCGTGCGTCACCGCAGTCGCGAGCTCGGCATCGCAGCCGACTTCTATCAGAAGACCGACCTGCACATCCATCTGCCCGAAGGCGCGACGCCGAAGGACGGTCCGTCGGCGGGTGCGGCGATCGTCCTTGCGATGGTGTCGGTGCTGACCGGCATTCCGGTTCGCTGCGACGTCGCGATGACCGGCGAGATCACGCTTCGCGGCGAAGTGCTACCGATCGGCGGGTTGAAGGAGAAGCTTCTCGCTGCCGGTCGCGGCGGCATCAAGACGGTGCTGATTCCGGAAGAGAACGTGAAGGATCTGGCGGAGATTCCCGACGAGATCAAGAATCGTCTCGACATCCGCCCGGTGCGCTGGATCGAACAAGTGCTCGATGCAGCGCTCGAGCATCAGCCGGTTCCGCTGTCCGAAGAGAAGGAGAGCGGCGCCCCGGCCGAGTCATTGCCGCCCGCAACACCGGCCGATGAGCCGCCGGCGCTGATCAAGCACTAGTCAGCTTTCAGCTTTCAGCGGTCAGCGATCAGCAGAAGCGTATCGTGGTGACGATCCGCTGATGCTGAGAGCCGCCGCTGGTCCGCGCTCTTCTCGCTTTTTCCTTATTGACAGTGTGAAATTCCGAGCGCTATAAAGCCAACAATGCGATGTCGCATCGTCGACGCATCTTTGCCGACAGCTGACTACTGAAAGCTGATTGCTGAAACCGGGGGAACGATTCGTGAACAAATCCGAGTTGATCGACGCCATTGCCAAGCACGCCGATATCAGCAAAGCCGCCGCCGGACGCGCGCTCGATGCCACGGTCAACTCGATCAAGAGCTCGCTTCGTGCGGGCGACATCGTGACGCTCGTGGGCTTCGGCTCGTTCTACGTCGGAAGGCGGACGGCGCGGGCCGGTCGCAACCCGAGGACCGGTGCAACGATCACGATCGACGAGGCGAAGGTGCCGAAGTTCCGGGCTGGCAAGGAGCTCAAGGATTCGCTAAACTAGGGTGCTTAGCTCAGCTGGTAGAGCGTCGCCCTTACAAGGCGAATGTCGGGAGTTCGATCCTCTCAGCACCCACCAGCTTCGGCGGCTTTGATCACGAAGGCCGCGGGCTTGTCGGCTCGTACGGAGTGGTAGTTCAGTTGGTTAGAATACCGGCCTGTCACGCCGGGGGTCGCGGGTTCGAGTCCCGTCCACTCCGCCAGATTTCCTGCAATAAATCAAATTTCCAAGCTCTTCGAAGAGCCCTGCGTGTAGGCGCTTCTCGTTTAATGCCTGTGCTGCGCGAAAATTTTTATCGCGACCTGTGGCCCGGGCAAGTGTCGAAGGCCTGTTCTTGAAGCTGGTCGCTCTTTTGTTGCGCTCGGGCAGCCAGATGCGCGCCGAGAATCTGGTCCTGCGCAAACAGCCCGCAGCTTTACATTGAGCGAGGCATCAGGCCTCGGCGGTTAGATCACGCAGATCGCGTCAGCCTCGCGCTGCTGTCGTGGTTGTTTAGGTGGCGCGATGCCATCGTGATCGTGCGCCCGCCGACCGTCATTCGCTGGCATCGGCTGGCTGGCGCATCTTCTGGCGGTTGCTGATTCGCCGAATGGCTGCGGAGAATCCACTGTGGGGTGAGGAGCCTGGATTGGATGATTCCGATGTCGAGGGGCACCTGCGAATGCTCAACGAGTGGGTCACTCACTACGGCTAGCGCAAGCGAAGCGAGTTGCTTCGGCAGCGCCATCCGGGATTCTTCATGCGGCTTGTCGAATGTGGCGATCGCTCAAGGTGTGCGAGCAGGAAGGCGCTCAAGCGACCAGAGGACGGCTCAAGCCGGACTTGATGACCCGGGTACGCAGCATGTGCGAGACGAAGTCGATCAGCGCCACGACGATGATGATCATGATGATGATGAACCCCACTTCGTCCCAGCGGTGGGCGCGGATGCGATCCGACAAGGCAAACCCGATACCGCCGGCGCCGATGATTCCGAGTATGGTGGCTGAGCGAGTATTGGATTCGAACATGTAAAGCACGTTCGACAGCATGATGGGCAGTACTTGCGGCAAGATGCCGAAGCGCACCGTCTTGACGGCGTTGCCACCCGCGGCTCGCACGCCGTCCACCTGGTTTTTCTCGACGTTCTCGATCGCTTCCGCGAAGAGCTTCGCAAAAATGCCGACGTCGGTCGTCGCGATGGCAAGAACGCCGGCAAGTGGTCCGAGTCCCACGGCGCGGACATAAACGAGCGCCCAGACGAGAGCGTCGACCCCACGCAGAAAGTCAAATGACCGGCGGATCGGGAAGCGGATGAGGCGGATCGGGAGAACGTTACGCGCGCCCAAAAAACCGAGCGGGACGGCTATGACAGCAGCGATCAGCGTGCCGAGAAATGCCATTGCAACGCTCTCCAGCATCGCCTTGACCAGATCCCAGAAGGCCTCCCCTGGAGCCGGAGGAAAAAGCGCACCGGCGATCTTGGCGAACCGGTCCATGCCGTTCAGAATCCGCGCCGGTGTCGCATCGAAGCGCACCAGGCAGAACACGACGAAGGCGAGCACGCCGGCTATGAGCGCGAGCCCTATCGCGCGCTCGCGCGGCGTTCGTGCGAAGGCGCGCGGAAATTGCGCGCGCAGCGAAGCGAGCGCCGCGGCGTCGATCGAGGCGGTGCGCACGCTCATTGAAGAGTTTCCCGGCCGATGATGCGATGGCGGATTTTTTCGCAGGCCAGGTCGATGATCGTGATGGTGGCGACGATCATCAGCACGATCGCGCTCACGTCTTCGTAGTAATTCAGGCTGATTGCCTGGTAGAGCTCCTGGCCTATTCCGCCGGCGCCGACGAATCCGACAATGGCCGCGGAACGAAGATTCAACTCCAAACGCCACAGCGAGTAAGTGGTGAAGTTCGGCAGGACCTGAGGCAGTGCTGCGAAGCGTATGACTTCGAACCAGTTCCCGCCGGTGGCTCGCACACCTTCGAGCTGGCGCTCATCGATGTTCTCGTTGGCTTCGGCGAACAGCTTCCCGAGCGCGCCTGTCGTGTGGGCGGTGAGCGCGAGGAACCCCGCGAACGGACCGATACCGAACGCGACGACGAAAATCAACGCGTAAACCACTTCGGGAACGCACCGCGCAATCTCGGCCAGGCGGCGAAACACGAAATAAACCCAGAAGCTTCCGACCAGGTTACGCGACGCGGGGAAGCACAGCAGAAACCCCCCTGCCGCGCCGAACAACGTCGCCATCAGCGCGATGAGCAGCGTGTCGCCCAGAAGCTTCAGCCAACGCACGAACCCGTAATACCAGGTGCCGATGTCCGCTGCCAACGTGGCGGACTGCAACTCGGGCAGCGTCTTCCCGAGGTATTCGCCAATCCGTGGCAGTCCGGCAGCAAGGCGCTCCAGTGTGAAGTTGCTGAAGTTCGCCGCGAACTGAAAAAAAACGAGAAAAAGGATGGCGAAGCCGAATATCTGAAAGCGCTGGCGTGTGCGCAGGCGCGCGAACTCCACCTCGAACCGCTGGACCTGCGAACTAGCAGTCATTGCAAGTAACAGCGCGACGACGCAATCTCGTTACAGACATAGGCATGCCTGCGCCACGCGATCGTCAGTCCGGCGCTCCTCGCGATGCCCGCTTGCTAGCGAGCGTTACTTCTTGCCCCGCCGTTCCTTGGCAAGTTGCTGCCGAAGGTCGACGGCGATTTTGTAGACGGAATGCTCGACTTCCTTGTAACCCTGGGACTCGCCGCGCACGACCTCCTTGAACACCTTGGGATCATCCTTGTGCATGTTCATGAACATCGCTTTGATCTCGGCTTTCATCTCCTTGGGAAGATCGGAGCGGATGGCGATGACGGGATTGGGAATGAGCTCGGAGACCCAGATGATCCGGATGTCCTCTTTCTTCAGGACACCGCGTGACAGCATCATATGGAGGCCGCCGCGGGTGTGTTTCTCGACGTCGTTGGTCCAGGTAATCGCGCCGTCGTACGCCTTGTCGAGAACGCCGATGATGCTTTGCTCATGGCCGCCGGAGAAAACGACTTTGCCGAAGTGGGTCTCCGGCTCCAGGCCCATGTTGCGAAAGCCGACCAGCGGAAATATGTAGCCTGACGACGAGTTCGGCTCCACCCACGCCCAGGTTTTGCCTTTGAGATCATTCAAATTTTTATAAGGGCTATCGGCCCGCACGAACGCAACGGCGTAGTAACCGATCGTGCCATCGGGATTCGTCGGAACGACCAGAGGCTCGACGGCCCCCTTGGTTTCCACCCACGCTGCAGCGTAGCCCGCAGCACCCATGTCCATGACTTCGAGCTGCTTCGCGCCGATCGCCTGGATGACGCCGGCGTATTCGGCGGAAAGAAAGAGCTCCAGTTCAACACCGAGCTTTTGCTTCACGTACTCGCCAAAGCCCTTGTAGCGCGTGAGCGCCGCAGCCTGGGTTTCGACGGCCTGCACGCCGTAACGGAATTTCGGATATTGCTTGCGCCAATCGCTCTGCGCGGTTGCAGCGCCGCTAACCAACACGCTGCCGCCGGCGACGGCAGCCAAAGCAACGATCGCCGTCAGCATCTTTGCAAGCTTCATTCTCGTTCCCCCCGTGTTGTTGCGTTAGTCCAGCTACCGTGTCGAATTTGCGCTGTGCGTTACGGGTCTAAGTCTGCCAGAGACTCGCCGCCTGTTAGCCGGGAAGGGCCGTCGAAGTAACGTTCTCGTCGATCTCCTCCCCGCCCTCCACGCCGTAGATCTCCTGGATTCCCTCCTGATTAAGCGCACTCGGCAGTCCGTCGAACACTATTTTGCCCATGCGCATGCCGATCAACCGGTCGCAATAGGTGCGCGCCGTGTCAAGCGTGTGCAGGTTGCAGATGACCGTGATGCCGTCTTCGCGATTGATGATACGCAAAATCTCCATGACGCGCGCGGCACTGCGCGGATCGAGCGAAGCGATTGGCTCGTCGGCAAGCAAGACTCTCGGTTCCTGAACGAGCGCGCGCGCGATCGCCACGCGTTGCTGCTGGCCGCCGGAAAGGGTGTCGGCGCGCTTCAGGATAAAAGGCGCCATCTCGACGCGATCGAGCGTCATGACCGCAAGCGCCCGCTCGGTCGTAGTGAACAGCTTCAAAAGCGAGCGCGCCGTCGGCTGGTAGCTTAAGCGGCCCATCAGGACATTGGTGAGGACGTCCAGACGAGGGACAAGGTTGAACTGCTGGAACACCATCGCGCACTTCTGCCGCCATAGGCACAGCTCGCGCCCTCTGAGAGCGCATACGTCGCCGCTCGGCCCTGGAGCGTCTTCGCAGAAAATGCGGCCGCTGGTCGGATCGACCAGCCGATTGATCATCCGCAGCAGCGTGGACTTGCCGGCGCCCGATCGCCCGATGATTCCGAGCATCTGACCTCGCGCTACCTCGAATGACAGGTTGTCGACGGCGACCAGCGACCCAAACGCTTTCGTCAATCGCTCGACTCTTAGCACTGGCGCCTCTGTCCCTTCCGAGCGCAGGTTATCGGACGCTTCGTCATTCCGGATCGATGTTGGCGGAAGTGCGCAAGTGCGTCAAGATTCGGATTCGCACGGGGAACAGGAATTCATGCGCGCAATCATCATCGGCGCCGGACGCGGACGCCGCCTCATGCCGACCACCGAGAACGCGCCGAAATGCTTCGCCGAGATCCGCGGCAAGCGTATTCTCGATTGGACGCTCGACGCGCTACGCGCCGGGGGCGTGACCGACATCTGCTTCATCGGCGGGTATCGCGTCGAAGCGGTCGAGCGCGAGTATCCGCACTTCACCTTCCGCCACAATTGCGACTGGGAACGTAACAACATTCTTGTATCACTGATGTGCGCCGAAGACCTCATGGATCAGCCGTTCGTGACGAGCTACTCCGACATCCTCTACACCAGTGACATCGTCTCGGCTCTGATCGCATCGAGCGCCGATATCGCGCTCGGCATGGACACGGATTGGCGCACGCACTACAAGCCGCGCACCCAGCATCCGCCGCACGATGCCGAAAAGGCGATCATGAAGAACGACCGTGTGTTGCAAGTTCAGCGCGAGATTTCCTATGACGACGCGACCGGCGAGTTCATTGGTGTCGCCAAGTTCAGCACGCGCGGCGCCAAGCTGCTGCGCCAGCATTATCACCGGCGCCGGCGCGAATTCTGGGATAAGCCCTATCGAGGGATCCCGCGGTTTCAAAACGCGTACCTGATCCATCTGTTCCAGGACATGATCGAGCAGGGTGTGGCGTTCGGCCATGCGGACACGCACGGCCAGTATCGCGAGATCGATACGCAGGAAGACCTGGACCTGGCGCAAAAGGGATGGGGCGCGTGACGACACTGCCGCTTTTCCCCGCTTCGGTCGTCGGCTCGCTGCCGCGCCCGCTGCACGTGCGCGAATTGATCGAGAAACCGGAGTGGGACGCAGCCGATGAGCGCGTCATGGATGCCGCGATATGTTACGCCGTTTCGATGCAGGAATATGCGGGCCTTGACGTCGTGACCGACGGCGAGTGGCGCCGGCGCTCCTATATCGGCGTCATTGCCGAGCTTGCGCATGGTTTTACGCTGGAGGTCAATCCCGCGGACGGGCGGCCCTGGACCGTGGTCACCGACCCGCTCGAACAG
>DATLNR010000035.1:0-5654 GCA_035536655.1 Casimicrobiaceae bacterium | reverse complement strand
CGGCTCGTCGGCGCGATCGGCATCTCGGGCGACGGCATCGACCAGGACGACATGGTGAGCTTCCTCGGGCTCGCGAACGCCTCGCAGGCGCTCGGCGGCAGCGTCGGCCATGCACCGCCCGCGCGCCGCTCCGACCAGTTGACGCCGCAGGGCGCGCGGCTGCGCTACGTGCAGTGCCCGCAGGCGCCGTTCCTCGGCTCCGACCAGCAGAACGTCTGCGAGGGCCTGTGATGAACAAGCTCGCCCTGCCCGGCCTCATCTCCCTGCTCGTCGCGCTGCCCGCGGCCGCCCAGATCCAGTCGACGCCGAGCATGCTCGAATTGTTCGGGATCATCCCCGCGCCGACCTACGATCCGAACGAATCGCCGATCCTGCGCCGTCGTCCCGGGCACCCCGCCGAGCGCCCGCCCGAATTCACCGAGCAGAATCCCTACGGCATCGATCCCGCGCCGGTCGACCAGGTCGGCGAGTTCCTGCCGCTGCCCGACCGCTGGCGCATCATGGAAGCGCTCGGCTTCAAGTACCCGTGGTACGACCCGTACAACCAGAACATCTGGAAAGGCGACAAGCCGATCCACGGCGACGACTGGTTCCTCTCGCTCGTCGGCATCAGCGACACCGTCATCGAGCCGCGCTCGCTGCCGGTGCCGGTCGGGCCGCAGTCGAGCACGGATCCCGGCTCGAACGACATCTTCGGCAGCATCGACCAGACGATCTTCGCGCAAACGTTCCTCGCGGGGATCATCTATTTCAAGGGCGACACGGTCTTCAAGCCGCCGGAGATCGAGTATCGGCTCACGCTCGGCTTCCAGTACAACCACGTCGACACGGCCGAGCAGCGCCTGCTGCAGATCGACCCGCGCGGCGGCACGAGCCGCCACGACACCTTCCTCGCGATCCAGGAAGCGTTCGTCGACTACCACATCCGCGACGTCTCGGACCGCTACGACTTCGACTCGATCCGCGTCGGCATCCAGCCGTTCTCGACCGACTTCCGCGGCTTCCTGTTCCAGGACCTGCAGTTCGGCGCGCGCCTGTTCGGCAACCGCGACAACAACCGCTGGCAGTACAACTTCGCCTGGTTCCGCCGCGCCGAGAAGGACACGAACTCGGGCTTGAACGACGTGTTCGCGGGCTTCCGCGACGACGACACGTTCATCGCGAACCTCTACCGGCAGGACTGGCCGCGCATCGGCTTCACCTCGCAGGTCACCGCGGTCCACAACCGCAACCGCGAGGACGAGTTCTACTTCGACGAGAACGGCTTCATCGCGCGCCCCGCGTCGATCGGCACCGAAAAGCCGCGCGAGTACGACGTCACCTACCTCGGCTACAACGGCGACGGCCACTTCGGCCGCTACAACCTCACGGTTTCGGCGTACTACGCGTTCGGCGAGAACGACGGCACGTTCACCGGCGAGGACTCCGACATCGAGGCGGGCTTCTTCGCGGCGGAGGGCTCGATCGACTTCGACTGGATCCGCGCGCGCGCCTCGGCCGCGTTCGCGACCGGCGACTCGGATCCGTTCGACGACGAGTCGCAGGGCTACGACGCGATCTTCGAGAACCCGATCTTCGCGGGCGCCGACACGAGCTACTGGATCCGCCAGAACATTCCGCTGATCGGCGGCGGCGGCGTGTTCCTCTCGGGACGCAACTCGCTGCTGCCGTCCTTGCGTTCGTCGCGCGAGCTCGGCCAGTCGAACTTCGAGAACCCGGGCATCATCCTGCTCGGGATCGGCGCCGATTTCGACATCGCGGCGGAACATCGCGTGTCGGTCAACCTCAACCAGCTCTGGTTCGAGGACACCGCGACGCTCGAGGCCGCGCGCAACCAGCGCGAGATCGACGACGAGATCGGCACCGACCTGTCGGTCGCGTGGATCTGGCGTCCGTTCAATACGCAGAACGTCGTCGTGCGCCTGTCCGGCGCGGTGCTCGAGCCCGGCGACGGTCTCGCAGACCTCTACGGCGACGACGATACGTACTATTCCGTGCTCGGCAACATCATCCTGTCGTACTGAGTATTTGTTTCAGGCGTCATCCCGGCGAAGGCCGGGATCCAGTGACTCGTACCAGCGGCCGAAAGGCGCTGGATCCCGGCTTGCGCCGGGATGACGCCCGAGGGGCAAGCGCGTAGAGGGGAGCGAGTCGATGCGTAGCGCAACAACCGTCCGATGGTTCGCCGCAGCGGCACTGGCCTCGATCGCGGCCGTCGTATCGGCCAAGGAAGACAAGCCGGTCGAGCGCGACTACGTCATGGCGCCCGCGGCGCCGTCGTTCCAGAGCTGGGAAGAGGCGAACGCGAAATCGAACGGCTGCGTCACCTGCCACACGGACAGCGAGCAGAAGACGATGCACGCCGCGAAGTCGGTCGTGCTCGGTTGCGTCGACTGCCACGGCGGCGACGCGAGCGTCGCGGGACCGGCCGGCGAGTTCCACCAGCGCGCCCCGATCGGCCACTTCGACCCGACGAAGAAGACGTCGTTCGAGGACGACCACGGCGGCGAGCACGAGGGCGATCACCACGAGGGCCCGTACAGCGAGTCGTACCTCCATGCGATGGAGAAGGCGCACGTGTTGCCGCGCTACCCGTCGCGCTGGTCCTATCCCGCGAGCCGCAACCCCGAAGGCTCGTTCGCACACCTCGGATCCGAGCACGAGGCCTTCGTGCGCTTCATCAACCCCGGCGACCTGCGCGTCGCCGAGGAATCGTGCGGCGGCTGCCACCTGCCGATCGTCAAGGCGACGAAGACCTCGCTGATGGCGACGTCGGCGATGCTGTGGGGCGGCGCGTCGTACAACAACGGCATCCTGCCGTACAAGCGCTACATGCTCGGCGAGTACTACGACAAGGACGCGTCGTGGGGCTCGCTCAAGAATCCGGTGCCCGTCACGCCCGAGATGCGCAAGAAAGGCGTGCTCGACCAGCTCTATCCCCTGCCCGCGTGGGAGATCACGCCGGTCGCCGATGTGTTCCGCGTGTTCGAGCGTGGCGGCCGAAACATCAACACGACGTTCCCCGAGACGGGCCTGCCGAATTCGCTCGGCCAGATCCAGCGGCTCGAGGAGCCGGGGCGGCCCGACATCCGGCAGTCGAACCGCGGCCTCGGCACCGGCTCGCGCGTCGCGATCCCCGTGCTCAACATCCACAAGACGCGGTTGAACGACCCGCACCTGTGGTTCCTCGGAACGAACGACAACCCTGGCGACTTCCGCTCGTCGGGTTGCAGCGCATGCCACGTCCCGTACGCGAACGACCGCGATCCGCGGCACTCGGGCCCGTATGCGGCGTTCGGCAACGAGGGCGAGTCGCAGCAGTCCGACCCGACGATCCCGAAGAACGAGCCGGGGCACCCGCTCGCCCACGCATTCACGCGGCGCATCCCGACCTCGCAGTGCATGAGCTGCCACATGCACCAGCCGAACATGTTCATCAACACGATGCTCGGCTACATCATGTGGGACTACGAGTCCGACGCGCCGAGCATGTTCCCGGAGAAGCAGGCGAATCCGAGCGCATCGCAGATTCGCGCCATCAACAAGCGCAACCCCGAGGAAGCGGCGATCCGCGGTCTGTGGTCGCAGCCCGATTTCCTGAACGCGGTCGCCGAGCTCAACCCGACGCTCAAGGACACGCAGTTCGCCGACTACCACGGCCACGGCTGGAATTTCCGCGCGGTGTTCAAGCGCGACCGCAAGGGCACGCTGCTCGACGCCGGCGGCGCGCCGGTGCCCGACGACGATCCGAAGAAGTTCGAGAAGGCCGTGCATCTTTCGTCGATCCACATCGACGTCGGCATGCACTGCGCGGACTGCCACTTCGCGCAGGACAACCATTCGAACGGCCACATCGTCGGCGAGGTGATGGCCGGCGTCGAGATCCAGTGCCAGGACTGCCACGGCACAGCGGATGCGTATCCGACGCTCGTGACGTCTGGCCCGATGGCGTCGAAGTACGGCAACAACCTTGCGCTGATCCGCAACCCCGACGGACGCCGACGCTTCGAGTGGGTCGGCGACAAGCTGATCCAGCGCTCGCTCGTCAACGCCGACCTCGAGTGGGAGATCTCGCTGCTGAAGGACGTCTCGAACGGCGTGTCGGGCGCGTACAACGCGAAGGCGGACCGCGCCCACACGAAGAGCCGCAACACCGCGACGCTCGAGTTCGGCGCCGACGTGCCGAAGGACCAGCGCGCGCACAGCGAAGACAAGATGATGTGCTACACCTGCCACACCTCGTGGACGACGAGCTGCGGCGGCTGCCATCTGCCGATCCAGGCGAACTGGAAGACCGAGCGGCTTCATTACGAGGGCGGCACGACCCGCAACTTCGCGACGTACAACCCGCAGGTCGCGCGCGACGACATGTTCCAGCTCGGCCTGCACGGCGAGATCAAGGACGGCAAGATCGCGCCGGTGCGCTCGTCCTCCGCGCTGATCCTGTCCTCGACCAACATCAACCGCGAGCGCATCTACATCCAGCAGCCGCCGATCTCGGCGGCCGGCTATTCGTCGCAGGCGTTCGCGCCACACTATCCGCATACCGAGCGGCGCACCGAGACGAAGACCTGCACCGACTGCCATTTGTCGAAGCAGAACGACAACAACGCGATCATGGCGCAGCTCCTGTTGCAGGGAACGAAGTTCGTCGACTTCGTCGGCTTCAACGCCTACGTCGGCGGCGAGGGCGAAGTGACGGCGGCAGTCGTCACCGAATGGGACGAGCCCCAGGCCGTCATCGGCTCGTACCTGCAGCGCTTCGCGTATCCCGCGAACTACAAGCGCCACGAGGGCAACGGCCGCGTGCTGAAGGAAGGCTATTCGCATCGCGCCGGCGTCGCGTCGTGCCTGCAGCATCGCGGCGAGTACCTCTACGTCGCCGAAGGCGAGAAAGGCACGCGCGTCTACGACATCGCTTCGGTCGCGAACAAGGGCTTCAGCCAGCGCATCATTTCGGCGCCCGTGTCGCCGCTCGACCAGTCGATCCGCGTTTCCTCGAAAAATGCGACCTGCGCGCAGCTTGCGACGACGCAGCCGGTGCAGCCGTCGCGTTCGCGCAAGCCGATGATGCAGGAGGTCAACCTCGAGCAGCCGATGCACGCGATCTACGACTACCTCTTCATCACCGATTCCGAGGAGGGCCTCATCCTCGTCGACATCGACACGCTCCACGACTTCGAACCGCGCAACAACAAGCTCACGCGCAAGGTGACGTGGAACGAGGGCGGCGTCCTCAACGGCGCGCGGCATCTGCACATCGCGGGCACGTGGTTCTACGTCTCGACGCCGGCCGGCGTCGTCGTGCTCGACATGGACGACCCGACGCAGCCGAAGTACGTCGCGACGATCGAGCTGCCGGACGTGCGCGCCGCGCAGCGCCAGTTCCGGTATCTCTTCGTGACGACGCGCGACGGCCTTCAGACGGTTGACGTTACGAACCCACGCGAGCCACGCATCGTCGAAGGCGCGCTCGTCAGGCTCGGCAATGCGCAGAAGCTGCACCTCGCGCGCACCTATGCCTACGTCGCGAACGCCGGCGACGGCGTCGCGATCGTCGACATCACGAAGCCCGAGGCGCCGGTGCTCTACGGCATGTTCGACGGTGGCGGCGAGATCAACGACGCGCGCGATGTCGTCGTGGGCTCCACCAA
>DATLNR010000034.1:0-2191 GCA_035536655.1 Casimicrobiaceae bacterium | reverse complement strand
AGGCGGATCTCGTCGGAGACCGGATCGTCCTCGTCCTGGAACGACTGCATCGGCGAGCCGGCGGCCTTCACGAGCCGTGCGTCCTGTTCGGCGACGAACTCGTTGAAGCCGCGCAATGCGAATGTGTAGAGCGCAACGCTCGCGAGCAGAGTCGCGAACCACGGCCACGCGACGCTGTTCGTGTCGTCCTTCCAGTGCCTGACGACGTCGATGATCGCGAGCGGCCAGAGCAGGAACGCGATGATGCCCGACAGCGCACCCGAGGCGCGGAACACGCGAACGACGAGCCAGAGCCAGCAGACGAGCGAAACGATCCAGAGCAGTGCGATCAGCATGGGAACCTCACAGCCGCTCGATCCGGGTGATCTGCGAGTACGGCAGCGTGTACTTCGCGAATCCGCCGCCCATCGGCGTCGTCAGCGTCAGGCCGGCGTCGCCGACCGACTCGATCCGGCCGACGCGCGCACGGCCGCCGTGGCTGCGCACGCGTACGTTCTTGCCGACGTGCGCGCCGATGTCGGCCAGTGCGATCTCGTCGGGATCGCGCGGCATCACGTCGTCGCCGAAGATCGTCGGCTCCGCGAGCGGCGCGTCCGCAACGGGGGCGGGTTCCGCTGGCGCCTCGGCCGGCTCGGCGCCGATCGCTGCTTCAGCGAACGATTCGTGCTCGAGCGCCGCGGGGGCGATTTCGGGCGACTCTGTCGAAGCTGCCTCGACTCCGCCCGGCGCGGTGCCTCGCGGCGGCGAGGCGGCCCCGGTTGCCGGCGCACGCTGCTCCCGGCGGATCAACTCCTCGATCCGCGCCTCGTCTTCGGCAGCGGTCTGTGCAGCTGCCGGAAATACGCACAACGAAGCGACGACGAATGTCGCTGCGGTCAGGTACCGAACCATCGATGTTCCCCACGAGCCCGCATCGCGGGCGGCCCGGGCGAATGATAACCGCAGGGGCCGCCACGTCGTAGCGCCGCGGTCTGGAGCCGGCACGCAGCCGGTTCCGATCCGCCGATTCAGCGGATATAGGCCTGCGCGAGCGTGTTGAGGTGCAGCCGCTCGGCGTCGCGCATGAACGGCGCAAGCAGCATCATGACCTGGTAGATCCCCTGGGTCAGGTCCTCAGCGTTCTTCTCCGCGCTCGCGCCGCGCACGGTGTTGAAGTTGAGCCAGAACGTCGCGACGAGCAGGATGTTGTTCGCGGTCGCCTCGATCTCGGCGCGACTCGCGCGCATGACCTCGGCGCGCACGAGGCCGTTCATGACGATCGACGCGTTCGCGATCGCGCGCTTGAGCGTCCGTGCGTAATGCAGCCGCAGCTTGCGGTTGCGGCTCGTGAGGTCGACGAGGTCGCGGAAGATGAAGCGGAACTCCCACATGACCTCGAACGCGAGGTGCAGTTGCAGCCAGATGTCCTCGAGCGTCGGCAGCCGGTCGTCGGGCGTGACGAGCACCTGGTCGATGCGCGCCACGTAGCGCGCGAACAGGTGCTCGACGATGTCGTCCTTGTTGCGGAAGTGGTAGTAGAGGTTGCCGGGGCTGATCTCGAGCTCGTCGGCGATGTGGTTCGTCGTGACGTTCGGCTCGCCGCGCTCGTTGAACATCACGAGGCTCAAGTCGAGGATGCGCTCGCGGGTCTTGGGCTTTTCGGATGCGGCGGCCATCGGGCCGATCCTCTCACACGACGCGCGGCGTCGGTGTCGATCAGCCCCCGAGCTTCTTGACGAGCTCGACGTACTTCTGCTGCGCGTCATCCTGCGCGGTGCCCTTGAGCTGGCCCCACGCCTCGTACTTCGCCGTCGCGATGAAGTCGAAGAAGCCGGGCTTGTCGCCCTTGACGTCGCCTTCCGTGCCCTGCTTGTAGAGCGCGTAGAGCTTCAGCAGCGTGTCGTTGTCCGGCCGCTCGGGCAGCTTCTGCGCGCTCGCGGCGGCCTTGTCGAACTGCGACTTGAGGTCGACTTTCGCCATGGTTTCTTGCTCCCCGTGCAATCGCCCGGCTTGTAGCACGCAGCCATTCGGAGGGTCAACGCGAACGCCGCGGCGTGGATTCGCGCGTCGCGCACGGCTATCGTAGCCTCCGGGTTCGCGTATCGGGGGCAGGCGCCATGACGTACTTCGTGACGGGCGGTACCGGTTTCGTCGGGCGTCATCTGATCGAAAAACTGCTCGCGCGGCCCGGGAAGATCTTCGTGCTCGTGCG
>DATLNR010000033.1:0-31111 GCA_035536655.1 Casimicrobiaceae bacterium | reverse complement strand
CCTTGTTAGTCCACGCCGGCTTCATCGCCTTAGGATAGGTCTTGAGATCGGTCATGGGCATGAAGGCCGCGCGCTGCTTGGGATCCAAGGCGCCCATCTGATTGGGTGAGTAGCCGCAGTAGTCGTCGGAGCAGTCTTTCCGGCCGCCCACGTTAGGGCGCGGATCCCAGCCGGCATTGCCGCCATTGACCAATGCGGTCACCTCATCGGTGTGCCACGGGCCGTTTTCAGCGGTGAACGGACGGTTGTCGCCCGGACGAAACGCGATTCCCTGCGGATTGCGGTGACCATAGGTGAACACGCGCGGATCGAAACCGGTCGGAGGCTTGTTGTCGGGGGCGGCTTTGCCATCCCTGTCGACACGCAGAACTTTCCCGCCGATGTACGTCGGACTCTGCGGCCCGGTGCCAAGGTGGTTGTCGCCCGTTGTCACGTAGAGAAACCCATCGCCCGGGCTGAATCGAAGTCGGCCGCCGTTGTGCGCCCCTGGGCCGCCGAACGGGTGCTTGGTGGCCTTCGGCTTGTAGCCGATGTCAGCGACGATGTCGGTGCGATCCGAAACGCCGGTCATCGCATCGTTGAGCTTGAACCGAACGACCCGGTTGCCGAGTTTCCCCCCCATATTGGAGCTCGAGTACACGTAAATGAAGCGATTGCTGGCGAACTGCGGGTCGATCGCAACGCCCATCATGCCGGCCTGTCCGTCGCAGAACAGGTCCGCACTCGCGGAGGAATACCCGGTGGTGGTTCCAACGCCGTGCAGCTTGTTGATGGCGCCTGAAGGAAGTCGAACGGAGAGGCCCTTGCACTTCTCGGTGAAGAACATGGTTCCGTCCTTCATGAACGCCATGTCCCACGGCGAATCGAGCTTGTCGACGACGTCTTCCGTCGAGACGGTCGGTGCAGCTGCAAACAAGCTGCCCGATAGCGCCAAGCCAACCGAGGCAGTCAATACCAATCTCGTCATTTGAGCCATATGCATTCCTTCCCTGTGTTTGGTGAATCAGCCGACGCGGCTTCCCACCTGTTCAACCGCTGGCGACGGGCCCTGCAGCTGTTCTGGCCGAAGCACTCACGCTGCAAGGGGAACAGCATGCACAGCGCCGCAATCAGTCGAACAACCCGGCTTCTGCCGTCGTGGGGGCGATCTCGTCTCCCATTGTCCGCACGTCGGCAGCGCACTGACTAGCGTGAGAGCTCGGCGACGCGCTCGTGGCCACGGACGAAGCTTCGTGGCCACACCGCCGCGCTACACGTCGCACACCCTTGACGGCCCGCCTTCATTTTTGCCGATCCAAACCCGGTAAGCAAGTCTCGAGGCCGGTCTCTCCAGGCTATGGCGATGAGTAGGCGGCACTGCAGGCTTCGTGCACCGGCGTGTTGTAGCGGCCGAGATCGAGCCACAGGAAGTTGGCCGACGACGCGCGATGCGCAGCCCCCTTAGCCGCGAGGCGACCGACGACTGGACCGGCCGAGGTATCGCTCACCATGGCAAATCCCGGCCCTGCGACCCAAAGGCTCGCTGCATGGTGCGGATGATGTCCCTGCCCAAGTCGATCAGCGGGCAGGGCACGTCGAACAGCTAGAAATGGTGCGAAGGAAGGAAAGGCACGCCCCCAAAGCCGAGCGTACCGTACTGACCCCATGTGCAGCATTCGCACGTTCGAATACCGAGCTCCAGTCGCAAGCGCGAGCGCCACAGCGAATAGATGTTGCGATCGGTGCTCGCCTTGCACGCACCGAGCAGCTTTGTCCGCTCGTCGTCGGAGAGGAACCGGAGTCACCCGCGACACCCTTGCCTGCTCGTTAACACTTCTCCTTGCCGAGCGTGCAAAGGACTTTCACCTCAAGCACGTGCGCCGTGCCGGGCGCACCAAGAAAAAGCCCCGCCGGAGCGGGGCCTTTGCGGCGGGCCGGATCATGCGACATCGAGTCGCACGATCCGCGATCGAATCAGCCGAGAGGTGTGCGACGACGTCGGGCGACCCACAAACCGGCCAGTGCCAAACCGAGCAGCATGAGCGAACCGGGTTCGGGAACTTTGCCGGGCGGAGGCGTCCTGCCATTGACGTCCACGGAAATGTTGTCGAGGCCCCAGCTCTCGTCGGGTATCCCCTGCTGGTTCGTATAGGTGAACGTGAGCGCGAGCGATGTCGCGGAATGTGCAAACGGCAAGGCGAAATTGTAAATGGAGTCGCTCGCCGTCACACCCGGGTTGAGCGGCGTGAAGCCGAGCGTATTCGTCGAGTCAGGTGCCCTGATCCCCGGGGCCGGCGCCGACAACGTGCACTGGTGCACGTTGAAAACGTTCGAGCAGGTTGCCGCCAGCAGCACGCCGGCAGTAGCCTCGCTGACCGTGAACAACTCGTTCCCATCCATCGAATTGATGACGTAGAGGCTGAAGTTCAGTGTGACCGCTGAATGCGCCGCCAGTCCGAGAAGCGACAGCGAGACCGTGGTATTGCTAAGCCCGCGGTTGCTCGGTTCGGTGTTGTTGGAGCCGTCGGCAAGGCCCAGGAACTGTTGCCCCGACGGGGCGGTATCGACGGCCAACGTCGACACGGACGTGATAGCGGGATCGACCGTACCATCCTCGAAGTTCTCACTGAAGATGATCAGGGCCTGAGCCGTAAACGGCATCGACGCTGCGCCCAGAAGAAGCACCAGCGCGGCGAATACAGACTTCTTCATGGAATTCCCCCTGAATTGAAACCGAGCCTGCGGTGGCGCGCGACCCTTAGTTGCGGCCATGGTGCAATCGCCCGCCAACGCACGATTCATGCCGTTCTGATAAGACGTTTGTTTATGTTGAACCTCGTTGAGCGCGACGGCGTTGTCGACGGAAAGCTTGTCAAATATTCCGTCAAGACGTCGCGTGCTGACGAGTTCGGCTCGAGACCTCCGCTTCACGATTGCGTCACTACTCACGGGCACCGAGAGCAAGCCTGCCGTGATCCGGAGCGCTACTGGCGAACAAAACCGCCGGGACAAGGCTGCCGTTATACTCGTTTGCGAACCGCTCCCCCTCGAGCGGTTCCCCGAGCCGGGATGGCGGAACTGGTAGACGCAGCAGACTCAAAATCTGCCGGTAGCGATACCGTGGGGGTTCGAGTCCCCCTCCCGGCACCATGTTGTTACACGTTCGCGGCGCGTCTTTTCGCGGCTCCGTTGTCGTGCGCCCCCAGCGTCTTCAGCAACCGCGCCTTCCCCGACTGAATGTGCTGTTCCATCACGCGCTCGGCCGTCGCCGCGTCCCCCGCCCGCAGCGCTGCGACCATTGCGCGATGATCGTAGTTCGAAATGCGCAGCGAGCCCGGCAGCACCAGTCCGCGCCGGCGAAAGAGATGAAGCTCGCTTTCTAGGTTCGGCCACAGCTGCGTCAGCTTGTGGTTGTCGGCACAGGCAACGATCAGCGTGTGGAACTCGCAATTGAGCGGATAGAACGCGCCGATGTCCTCGCCTTCGACCGCCTCGTCCATGCGGTCGACAAGAGCGTCGAGTTCATGGAGCTGCGCGCCCGTGACCGAGCCGGCGGCGAGACGGCCGGCCATTCCGTGGAGCTTCGCTCGCAGGTCGTAGAGATCGAGCGCCTCCCTGGTCGTGATCTCGCGCACGAAAAATCCGCGGTTGATCGCGGAGCGCAATACGCCGGTCTGTTCCAGCGTCCTGCACGCCTCGCGCACCGGACCGCGGCTCATTCCGAGCTTGATTGCGAGCGAGCTCTCGTTGATTCGATCGCCGCCGCGTAATTCGCCGGCCGCGATCGCGCGCTCGAGCTCGCGCTGCACGCGCAGCACGAACGATTCGCTGCGCCGATCCGGCGCTGGACCGCTCACACCGCGACCCCGGCTCTTCGCGCCGCCTCGGCGATGTGCTCGCGGCCTTCGAGCATGTCGTCGAGCGATGCGAACGCGTTCGTGTAATGACCGCGAAAGCCCTTGCCCTCGACGCGACGAATCAGGTCGCCGAAGTCGACGTCGCCCTCGCCGGGTCGCAAGTGCACCTCGAAGCCGTTGCGAAAGCAGTCGGCGAGTCGCACTTCGTGGACCCGGCTCATATCGAGGGCACCCACGAAGCCCGCGATGCCCTCGGGCACCAGATGCGCGTGGTTCGCCGTGAACGAAAGGCCGAACGCTGGTGAATCGATGCGCTCGAAGTAGTAGCGCCACTCCTCGATCGTGTGGGCGAGGTAGTGCACCTCGGCGTCGTCGGGCTCCTTGTTCAGGTTTTCGAGCAGGATCAGCGCGCCCTTCTGTTCCGCGTACGCGGCGATGCGCTTCAAGCGATCGAGCCCGGCTTCCATGCGCAGCTTCTTGTCTGACGTGAAGTGATAGCCGGCATGCACGACCATCCACTTCGCCCCGAGCTTCGGATAAAGGTCGATGTAGGCCTTCAGGTACGCGTCGACCGCATCCGCGACGTACGGTGAATACTCGGCGACGTTGACCGCCGAAAGCGTGTGCAGCCCGAGATGGATGCCGCGTCGCTCGCAAACGGTGCGCACGCCTGCGGCACGCCGGTCGTCGAACGCAGTGAGCGCGTTGGCCGCCGTGTCGAGCTGGATGTCGATGAAGCGAACGCCGTTCTTCGCTGCCCACTCGATGCCGTCTTCGAGTTTTGCACGACGTCCGATATCGACGCCGATGCGGTCCTTCAGACCCATCGTCGGTCTGCCGCTGATGACAGTCAAGCGTCTTTTTCCTAAAAGTGTTGACGATTTCGCGTCAGTTGAGTTTAACTGCGGAAAACTCATCACGATAGCGGCACGATCACGTCGGTCGCGTAGTTCATAAGGAGGACATATGAAGTCGAGCCACGCATCGCGTCGCGCGTTCACGCGTCGCCAGTTCGTGACCTGCGCCGCAGCCGCAACGGGCCTCTGGAGCCTGCCCTCCTGGGCGCAGGAAAAATTTCCCTCGAAGCCGATCGAGGTGGTCACGCATTCTGGCGCAGGTGGCGGGACCGACATCACCGCGCGGATGATGATGGTGCACGCGCCGGGCGAATTCGGGACCGAGCTCGTCGTGGCAAACCGCGTCGGCGGCAGCGGCGCGGCGGCGCTCGCTTATGCGCAAGGCCGTCCGCGCGATGGCCATACGATCCTGCTCGTCACGCAATCGCATCTGCTGACGATCCTCCAAGGCAAGTCGCCGGTGAAATACGAAGAGCTCGTCCCGCTCGCGCGCGCGACGGCGGATCCGCAAATCCTGATCGTCGGCAAGGGCAGCCCGTTCAAGACAGCGCAGGACCTGATCAGCGGCGCCAAGGCCCGCAAGCTCAAGACCGGCGTAACGCACATCGGCAGCGTTGACCACCTTACGTTGCTCGGGTTCGCGCGCAAGGCCGGGCTGCAGGCGCCGACCGCGGTTCCGTTTCGCGGCGGCGGCGACATCATCATCAACGCCGTCAGCGGCAACATCGATGTCGGCATGCTGAACTACGCCGAGGCGGAGTCGCAGATCAAGGCCGGGGATGCGCGGGCCCTGCTGGTACTGACGACGCAGCGCATGAAGGTGCTTGCCGACGTGCCGACGGCGAAGGAGCTTGGCATCGACGCCGACTATTCGACGGTGCGCGGCTTCGTCACGTTGCACGGCGTGCCCGAAGATCGGCTGAAGATCCTCGAGGAAGGCCTGCTGAAGGCGATGCGCGGCCAGATGTACACCACTTACATCGAGACCTCCGGACAGGCTGCCGACAGCGTCGCCGGCCGTGCCGTGTGGAAGGCGCAGCTCGACAGGTTCTATAGCGAAGGCGAAAGCGAGCTGAAGGCGCTCGGCCTGCTCAAATAGTCGTGCGCCGAACGGATGTGGTCGTGGCGGCGGTCGCGCTTTGCGCGTGCGTCGCGGCGTTTGCGCTGACTTACCGATTCGCGACGATGCCGGCGGCGATGGTGAGCGGCCTCGGCGCGGAGGCGTTTCCCCGCCTCGTCATCGGCGTCATCGCGCTGCTTGCCGTACTTGCCGCCTTCGGCATCGGCAATCCGCCGATGGCTGCACCAGCGCCGATCCCGCCGATGGTCGGGATCACGGCCGCGGTCCTGCTCGCGTTCGTCGGCGCAGTCGCGCTGATCGGCATGTGGCCGGCCGCGTTCCTGTTGCTCGTCGGTCTGGGTCGCCTCTGGGGTGAGCGCAAGCTGTGGAAGCTGAGCTTGAGCGCCGTCGCGCTGTGCGCGGTTCTGCACGTGTTGTTCGTGCGCGTGCTCCGCGGAAACTTTCCGGACGGATTGATCGCCCGACTCTGGTCCTGAAGCGATGGATGCGGTTCTCGCGGGATTCTCGGCGCTGGCCGATCCGCAAATTCTGTTTCTCGTCGTCGCCGGGACGCTGGTCGGCATCATCGTCGGCGCATTGCCCGGCATCAGCGGGAGCACGACGACAGCGCTCCTGTTGCCGCTCACGATCACGATGTCGCCGAACGCGGCGATCGCATTCCTCGGATCGATCTATTGCGCCGCCAACTTCGGCGGCTCGATCACTGCGATCCTGATCAATACGCCCGGGGACCCTTCCGCATCGGCCACCGCATTCGATGGCTATCCACTCGCCAAGCGCGGCGAGGCGGGGCGTGCACTCGGCATGTCGGCGGTCGCGAGCGCCATCGGCGGCATCTTCAGCGTCATCGTATTGATCGTCGCGGCGCCGCTGTTGGCGCGGCTCGCCTACCAGTTCGGTCCGCCTGAATATTTCGCGCTCGCGTTGTTCGGGCTGTCGATGGTTGCGGCCGTCGGCGGCGATTCGCCGGTGAAGAACCTGATGGCCGGCGCCTCGGGCGTGCTGCTCGCGACCGTGGGACTGGATCTGACCACAGGCATCGAGCGCTTTACGTTCGACGTGCCCGCGTTGTCGGACGGGCTCGATTTCATCCCCGTGCTCATTGGTCTCTTCGCGATCGCCGAGCTGTTCGAGCGCGCGGCGCAACGCGGTGTCGTGCAGGAGTACATCAAGCTCGTCGCCGTCAAGCTGCCGACGCTCGCCGATTTCCGCAAGTGCGCCAAAGCGATCAGCCTCTCCAGCGTCGTCGGCACGTTCATCGGCGTCTTGCCGGCGCTCGGCGCGACGACGGCGGCGTTGATCTGCTACAACGAGACGCGGCGCTGGTCGAAGCATCGCGAGGAGTTCGGCAAGGGTGCCATCGAGGGCGTAGCGGGGCCCGAGGCGGCGAACAACGCGGCAGTCGGCGGTGCGATGGTGCCGACGCTCGCACTCGGCATTCCCGGCAGCACGACGACCGCGATCATCCTCGCCGGGCTTCTCGTGCAGGGTGTTCGACCGGGGCCGCATCTGTTCAACGAGCAGCCGACGCTGCTCTATGTCGTGTTCGGCTCGATGTTCGCCGCCAATCTGCTGTATCTGGTGCTCGGGCTGGGTGCGGCGAAGATCTTCGCGCGCATTGCGCTCATTCCCGATGCGTTCTTGTGGCCCTCTGTGTTCATCCTCTCGGTTGTCGGCGCGTATGCGCCAAAGCAGTCGATGGAAGACGTCATCATCATGCTGTTGTTCGGCGTCGTCGGATTCCTGTTCCGGCGCTACGGCTTCTCGCCGGCGCCGCTGATCATGGGGCTCGTGCTGGGCAAGATGGTCGAGGAAACGCTGAAGCAGTCGCTTCTGATCTTCGATCACGACTGGCTCATGTTCTTCTCGCGACCGGTCGTCGTCGTGCTGTTCGCCATCACCGCGGCGGGCCTCGCGGCGCCGCTGATCGCACGCGCGTGGCGAAGGCTTACGCGCGTTCCCGGAAAGGCCGCATGAATCCGCCATTGCCGCTGCTCGGACTGATGCTCGGCGATCCGACCGGCATCGGTCCGGAGCTATGCGCGCGCGTTCTGTCCGACGGGCGATTGAGCGACGTCGCGCGGCTCGTCGTCGTCGGCGACGCACGCGTGCTCGCGCAGGGCGCGCGCGATGCCGGCGTCACGTTGCGCACGCGCGTCTACGCGGACGTGGAAGCGATCGACTGGTCGCGCGCCGGCGTGCCGCTCGTCGATCTCGCCAATCACGATTCGTCGATTCCGCGCGGCGCCGTGTCGCCCGACGCGGGACGCATCGTCGGAGAAACGCTGAAGCTGATGATCGATCTGGCGCTCGACGAGCGCCTCGACGGCATTGCGTTTGCGCCGCTCAACAAGGCAGCGCTTCATGCGGGCGGATGGAAGTTCAACGACGAGCACCAGATGTTCGCCGCGCTCGCCCGGCATCGCGGGTTCTTCGGCGAGATGAACGTTCTCGACAACCTGTGGATGTCGCGCGTCACGTCGCATGTGTCGTTGCGCACGGCGCTCGACCAGATCACACCCGAGCGGATCGACGAGGCGTTGACGCTGGCCGACGACACGATGCGCAGGGCCGGCATCGATGCGCCGCGCATCGCCGTGTGTGCGCTCAACCCGCACGCCGGCGAGAACGGACTGTTCGGTCGCGAGGAAATCGACGTCATCGCGCCGACCGTGGCCGCGGCGGCGCGGCGCGGCATCGCATGTCGCGGCCCGTACCCGTCGGACACAGTGTTTCTCAAGGCCTTCCGCGGCGAATTCGACGGCGTGCTGTCGATGTACCACGACCAGGGTCAGATCGCGACCAAGCTGATGGGATTCAACCGCGGCGTCACCGTCACGGCCGGACTGCATACGATCTTCACCACGCCCGCGCACGGCACGGCGTTCGATATCGTCGGCCGCGGCGTCGCATCGACCGGCGCACTGGAGCAGGCGATCCGATGGGCCGCGCGGCTTGCGGCCAACCGCAAGTTGCAGTCAACCGAATTGCGCCATGTCCATAGCTAGCCCGACCGCGTTGCATCCCGATGTGCCGGCAATCACCGACGAGGTCGCCGGCTTTGTCGTTGCGACCCAACTGAGCGACATTCCCCGCGACGTCATGCATCTCGGCAAGCGTTCAGTGCTCGACGGCGTCGGCCTCGCGCTTGCCGGCGCCGCGTCGACGTGCGCCGCGATCGCGCAGCGCTATCTCGCTCAACTCGAAATCGGGTCGGATCGCGGCAGCACGGTCATCGGGACGCGGCAGCGATTGCCGGCGCGCTTCGCAGCGTTCGCCAACGGACTTGCGATCCATGCCGACGACTACGACGATACGCAGCTCGCTGTCGCGAAGGACCGCGTCTACGGTTTGCTCACGCATCCGACGGCACCGGCGCTTCCGCCGGTGTTAGCGCTTGCCGAACGCGACCGCCGCAGCGGCGCGGATCTGATGCTCGCGTATCACGTCGGCGTCGAAGTCGAGTGCAAGGTCGCCGAAGCGATCATGCCGCGCCATTACCAGCACGGTTTTCACAGCACCGCGACGTGCGGCTCGATCGGCGCGGCGGCGGGCTCGGCCAGGCTCCTCGGGCTGTCGCACGAAGCGGTCCGCCGTGCGATCAGCCTCGGCGCGACGCAGGCCGGCGGACTTCGCGAGAACTTCGGCACGATGACCAAGCCGTTTCACGCCGGTCGCGCCGCCGAGAACGGCGTCGTCGCGGCGGAAATGGCCGCGCTCGGCTTCACTGCATCGCCCAACGGCCTCGAAGCCGATCGCGGATTCTTCCGCGCCGCGGGCGGCGGCTTCAGCGCGGAGATGATTCACGACAAGCTGGGCACGCCGTGGACGTTCGCGTTTCCGGGTGTCTCGATCAAGCCGCACCCGTCCGGGTCGCTCACGCATCCCGGCATGGCGGTGATGATGCAATTGATCGAGCGGCACGACATCCGGCCCGAGCGCGTAAGACGTGTGTCGGTCGGCACCAACCACAACATGCCGAACGCGTTGATTCATCACCGGCCGACGAACGAGCTGCAGGCGAAGTTCAGCATGGAGTTCTGCATGGCGATCCTCTTGATCGAACGCGAGGGTGGCCTTTCCCAGTTCACCGACGAGGTCGTCAACCGACCGGACGTGCAGGCGATGATTCGCAGAGTGCACTTCGGCGTTCATCCGCTAGCCGAGGCAGCGGGCTTCGACAAGATGACGACGATCATCGAGATCGAGCTCGATGACGGCACGCTCGTCAACGGACAGGCCGACTTCGGCAAGGGGAGCCCCGCGGATCCGATGACCGATGACGAGCTGTCCGAAAAATTCCGCCAGTGCGCCGCATGGGGCGGCGTTTCTCGTGAGCGCATCGATGCCGTCCTCGATCTTGTGTGGCGCATCGAAAAATTGAACGATGTGAACGAGCTGACGCGATTGCTTTCGATCCCCTAGAACGACGATGCCGCATCTTCCCGCCTCGCAAGCCCTCGCCCGTTTTCGCGTCATCGACCTGACGCAGGTGCGTGCCGGTCCGACCGCCGCACGCCAGCTCGCCGACTGGGGCGCGGACGTGATCCAGGTCCAGATGCCCGAGCATATGCGCGGCGACGACACGCTCGGCGGCCAGGACGGCTCCGACTATCAGTACACGCATCGCAACAAGCGATCCATCACGCTCGATTTGAAGCAGCGCGAAGGCATTGCGGTGCTCGAGAAACTGGTCGGTACGGCCGACGTGCTGCTGGAGAACTTCCGCGCGGACGTCAAGACGCGCCTCGGCATCGATTACGAAGCGCTGTCGAAGATCAATCGGCGCCTGGTTTACGCAAGCATCTCGGGTTTCGGGCAGAGCGGCCCTTATGCGAAGCGGCCCGGCTTCGATCAGATCGCGCAGGGCATCGGCGGGTTGATGTCGGTGACAGGGCTTCCGGGACACGGACCGCTGCGCGTCGGCATCCCGATTGCGGACCTTTGCGGCGGCATCTTCGCGGCGTATGGCGTGACGGTCGCTCTGCTGGAGCGCGAACACTCCGGCAAGGGCCAGTGGCTGCACACGTCGCTCCTCGAAGCGATGCTCTACATGATGGACTTCCAGGTCGCGCGCTGGACGATCGATGGCGAGATTCCGGGGCAGGCCGGCAACTTCCACCCGACGAGCATTCCGACCGGTGTCTACAAGACGAGCGACGGCCATATCAACATCGCGGTGTTCGGTGGCAAGATCTGGGAGCGGTTCGCGGAAGTGATGGGCGCGCCGGAATGGATCACCGACGATCGTTCGAGGACGAAAAAGGCTCGGTCCGCGCATCGCGACTGGCTCAACGCCGAGATCGAACAACGGCTGATGCGCAACACCAGCGATCACTGGATCGCGACGCTGAACGAAGCGGGTGTCGCATGCGGGCGGATCAACAACGTCAAGGAAGTGTTCGAAGAGCCGCAGGTCAGGCACATCGGTATGCTGAAGAAGGTCGTTTCCCCGCATCTCGGAGAGCAGAAGCTGATGGGCCAGCCGGTGACGCTGACCCGCACGCCTTCGACGATCGCGCGTGCAGCGCCGCGGCGCGGTGAGCATACCGAGGAAGTGCTTTCCGAGCTCGGCTACGACCCCGCTGCCCTCTCCCGCCTCAAAGCTCGAGGAGTCTTCTGAATGAACAATGCGGTCAGCGACAAAACAGGCATCGCGTCCCCCACGGAACGCGTCAAGACGTGGCTCGATGGACGGGCGCTGCACGTTCGTTTCAACAATCCCGCGAAGCACAACGCACTCTCGATCGACATGTGGGAGTCCGTGCCGGTTCTCTTGCAGCAGGCAGCCGAAGACGACGACGTGCGGGTCGTCGTCTTTTCCGGCGAAGGCGGCAAGGCGTTCGTCTCCGGCGCCGACATCTCGCAGTTCGAAGATCTGCGCGCGGCAAAAGAGGCGGTCAAGCGCTACGAGCAAGTGGCCGAGTCCGCGCTGCAGGGCATCTACGAGTTCGCCAAGCCGACGATTGCCTGCATCCGCGGCTACTGCATCGGCGGCGGATTGAATGTCGCGATCAGCTGCGATATCCGCGTCGCGTCGTCCGATTCGGTGTTCTCGATTCCGGCGACGCGTCTCGGCCTCGGCTACCGCTTTTCGGCGATGAAGAACCTGACGCAGCTCGTCGGCCCGGGGTTCGCGAAGGACATCTTCTTCACCGGCCGCCGGCTCGATGCCACAGAGGCATTGCGCATCGGCCTCGTCAACCGCGTCGCCGACGCAGCGGGTCTCGACGCGCTGCTTGCCGAGTACACGACCGGCATCACGACGGGCGCACCGCTGACGATCAAGGCGGGCAAGCGGATCATGCAGGAAGTATTGAAGCTCTCGCCCGACTTCGATGCGGAACTCAGCCGGCGGCTGATCCTCGATTGCTTCGAGAGCGACGATTACGCCGAAGGCCGCAGGGCATTCATGGAGAAGCGCAAGCCGGTTTTTAAGGGCCGCTGAAACGGCGCAATGCTCCGGCTGCCGCAGTACGACCGCCGCCTAGAACCGCTGTCTCCGCACGGACGCGGCGCTTCCGCAGAAGCCCACGATCGTGATGAGAAGCAACAGCGCCCACTCGGCGAGCGTTGGTATGGCTTCGGGTGACAAGCCGGGTCCGGCCGCTTGAACCTGGGCCGCGTCCGCCGCCTCGTTGTTGGTGAGCACCGCATCGCCGCCGCCGCTGACGCGTCCGATGTTGGTGATCAGCGCAGGCGCGCTCGTGCCGACATCGACGGTGAGCGTGATCGCCGGATGGCTCGCGCCGGGACCGAGCGCATCGCTTCGCGTGCACGACAGCGTCGCGAGCACGCACGACCAGCCGCTGCCCGCGATTGCCGTGGCGGTCAGGCCCGCTGGCAGCACGTCGACGACCGTCACGCTCGCCGATGTGGCTGCGGCTCCCTGATTGGTCACGACGATCGAGTACACGGCGCCGATCTGGCCACGGGTGAGCGTACCGACAAGCGCTTTCGCGATCACCAGATCGGGTTGCGGCGCCGCAGTGATGACCGTCGCGTCGTTCGCCGTGTTGTTGGACGTATTGGTGTCGCCGCCGCCGGCAACGCTGACTTGGTTCGTGAGCGCCAACGTTGCACCCGGTGAAACGTCGACCGTCAGCGTGATCAACGGATACGCGGCACCCGCTGCCAGCGCGTCGCTGCGCGTGCACCTCAACGTGCTCAGCGCACAGCTCCAGCCGAGCCCGTTGATCGCCGTAGCGGTGAGGCCAGCGGGCAGGACATCGGTCACAGTGACCGCGCCCGCCGTCGAGCCGCTGCCGACGTTCGTGACCGCAATGGTGTAGCTCGCCCCGATCTGTCCCTGTGCGAAGTTGCCGACGTGCGTCTTGGCGATCGTGAGATCGGCCGAGGGAACCGTCACGGACGTAATCGTCGTCGGATCGTGGGCCACGTTGTTCGCCGCGGTGCCGTCTCCGCCGCCCGAAACGGTCGCCGTATTCGTGACGCTCGAAGAGGCGTTTGGAGCGACGTTGACGATGAGCGTGATCGGCGGATAGCTGGTACCGGCCGGGAGCGGATCGCTTCGCGTGCACGTCGTCGTCGACACGTTGCAGGTCCAGCCGCTGCCGCTCATCGCGGTGGCCGCGAGTCCCGGCGGGAGCGTGTCGACGACCGACAGCTGGCCGACGCTCGGCCCGGCGCCGACATTGTTCACCGTGATCATGTACGTACCGGTCTGTCCCTGGACGAAGTTGCCCGTGTGAGTTTTCGCGACTGCAAGATCAGGAGCCGTGCCCGACATCACATACACCGTGTCGACGGTGCCCGCACCGCCGGCGGGCACCACGACGGAGCTCGGGTCATTCGAACCCGCGCGTAGCGCGAGGCCCGCGGGAATGTCGGCGTTCGCCACATCGATCGTCGTGATGCCGGGCGCGAGGACGCGAGAGAACCATCCGTTCGCATCCGTGGCGAGCGTATGAACAGTCGATGCCGCGTCGGTGATCGTCAAGCCGACGCCGGAAAGAGGCGTATCGAGGGCGGCGTCGTAGGCGCCGTCGTTGTCGTTGTCGCGGAATACGCGGCCCTGTACGAGCCCCGTGCCCGCCGCAAGCACGGTCACGTCGTCCGCCGTACTGGTCAGCGGATCGTAGTCGACGGTGCTTGAAGCCGGCGTTGCGCCAGCCGGGTTGTGATAGGTCGCCGCGCCGACGGTCGCGGCGATGTTTGCGACGAACGTGACGGTGACAACCTTATTGGCGGCGATCGATAGCGTCCCCCATTCGAGAACCGTGGCACCAGGCACGGGAACGACGGAGAGCGGCACGGCGACACCGTCATTCACGACCGACGTCGTCGATGCGTAACTGAAGCCCGTCGGAAGCGTGTCGTTCACCGTCACGCCGGAGATCGTCGACGCGGACGTGTTGAGCACGTCGATGATGTAGGTCGCGGTTCCGCCGGCTGCACGGATCGGCGTCGTCGTGCGCTTCGTGACGCGCAAGCCGCCCGCGAACGAGTTCGCGGCGGCATTGACCGGCGCCCCGCACGCCGAGCACGTCGCCGCTGCGCTATTGAGAAGTGCACCCGGACCGCCGGGAATGATCGTGACCGAGACGGTGCGACTTTCGGAGGGATCGATGTCCGCCAGGCTCCAGGTCACCGTGCCCGCGGCAAACGTTCCGCCGTCGGAAGCGACGATGAACGTGGCGCCCGCCGGCAACGTGTCGGTCAGCGTCACGTTCGCCGCGACCGCGTTGCCGGTGTTGCTGACGGCGAGCGAGTAGACGATACCGCCAATGACCGGCGTACCCGCGAGCGCCACGACCGGTGCCGACACGACGATGGCGTTGCCGAGAACCGACACGACCTGCACGACACTTGCGCCGATCGCGACGTAATCGCCGATCGAAAGTTGCGTCGAGTCGTTGACTGCGACCGTCGTGCCATTCGCGGCCTGCGTCAACGTTGCCGCCGGATACGCGATCCGTGTCGGACCCTGTTTTTGCAGCACGAGCACCGGCGCCGCGCTCGCGCTGGCCGAGTTTGTCGCAACCGCCGCAGCGGCGTTCCCTGCGGTGGCCGTTGCCGTGTTGACCAGCGTCGTCGATCCCGGCGCGAGCGAACCGACGGTCGTATCGAATCCCAGCGTTGCGCTTGCGCCGGCCGCAAGCGTACCGACGTTGAACACGACGCGATTGTTCACTGCGTCGAACGTGCCGTTGCCCGTCGATGCCGCGAGGCTGCCCGCGAAAACGGTTCGCGACGGTATGGCATCGGTCACGACAACGCTTTGCGCCGCGACGTTGCCCGCGTTGGTCACGGTGATCGACCAGCTGATCGTCGAACCCGGCGAAAGACCGCTCAACGGCGTGGCTGCCTTGGTGATCGTCAAACGCGGATTGCCGTTCAACGCAACGTTGACGGTGCCGCTTGCAACCGGTGGGACCGACGTCGCGGATGCGCTAGCCGCGTTGGAGACGACAGTGACGCCGGCCGGCAATCCCGCGCCACCGGCGATCATCGTGAACGTGTACGTCGCCGAGGCGCCGGGAGCGAGCGTCCCGACATTCCAGCCGAGCGTACCGCTGGTGTTCGTGCAACCGCCGCTGCAAGCGCCGAACGTGTAGTAGCTGAATAGCGGAAGTACGTCGCCAACCTGCACCGATGCTGCGTTGGCGGTGCCGATGTTGACGACGGTCACCGTATACGTCACCGTGTCGCCGGGTTGCGCAGTGGCGCGATCGGCAATGAGGCTTACCGCGAGCGCCGGCGTGCCGCCTCCACCGCCGCCCCCGGTCATCGTTGTCGTCGCAGTGGAGGCGACCGGCGTCGTCTCGCTGCTTGAGATGCTCGCGGTGTTGGTCAGCGTGCCGGTTGCCGCCGCACCGATCGTCGCGTTGATGACGAGCGTTCCGGACGCACCCGCCGACACTTCACCGGCGACCGCATCGGTCGACGAGCGAACGTTGGCGAACGTCAGCTGCTGGCCGCTTTGCGACGGCGTCACCGACGCGCCGTTCAACGTGGCGCTTACGAACGTTACATTTGCCGGCAGCGTATCGACGATCTGCGTCGCTGTCGACTTGACGCCGCCATTGTTCGCGAACGAGATCGTGTACTGGATCGGCGTCCCGCTTCCGGCCGGCGCCGATGGCACATCGGCGGTCTTCGTGATCGCTAGGCTCGCCGGTGGCGTCGCGCAGAACGACGCGCGGCTCGGGCTGCCGGCGCCGTCGTAGTTGAACGTGAACGTCGTGTTGTTGTTCGAGTACGCGGCGAAGATCCACAGAATCCGGTGATTGATCGGCAGCGTCCCCGAGAGCGGCAGCGCGAACGTGAACAGCACGTTCGTGCCGCCGCCGGTCTGCGCGAAGCTCTGCGATCCGAGCAGCGTCTTCCCCCCCGACACCGGGTCGTAGTCGTAGACGAACACGTCCATCCGCAGCTGCGGCCCGTTGACCTTGGAGACGTAGAACGACGTTGTGATATTTCCGGAGAACGCGAGCGTGCCGTTCGCCGGAGGGTCCTGATAGAAGCGCGCCGCTTCGGCGGGCGTCGTCGTGGCGTTGAACGAGATCGTTGACGCGGTCGCACTCGTTGGGGCCGTCGTGTTCGCGATGGAGCGAACGCCACCATCCGGACCAGCACCGACGTTGGTGGTCGCGGCGCGGAAGTAGTAGTTGCTGCACGACTGGCCGGTGATCCCGACCTGCGCTGTCGCGGTGACCGGCGGTCCGGTGTTTTGCGTCCAATTGATGCTTGCGCTGTTGACGGCCGGGCTCGGCGTGGTGAATGGGTTCGCTGCACTCGCCGTGACGGTCACCGTCCCCGTCGACCCGGCTGCGACGGCGCCGACGTTGAACGTAACCGTGCCGGCGCTCTGCGCGCACGGCGCGCCGGCACAGCTGACGAACGTGAATCCGGCAGGAAGCGCATCGCTGATCGTCACGCCGGTTGCGCCGGCAGTCCCGAAGTTGCGATACGCGAGCGTCCACGTCACCGACGCGCCGGGCGCAATCTGCGTCGCGCTCGCGGACTTGGCCAGCGTGAACGCCGGTGCCACCGGCTGCGGTTGGTTGATCGCGATCGTCGACGTCGCGGTGCGCATCACGGGATTGCCGCCGGGATCGGTTCCCGAAACCGTGGCATTGTTGGTAAGCGAGGCGCCGGCGTAGCCCGGATCCACCGTGACCGTCAGCATTGCGCTGCCGGATGCGCCGGCGGCAAGGGTGCCGAGTGTCCAGCTCACCGTGCCGCTTGCGTTCGAGCAGCCCGTGCCGCCCGCACACGAACCATAGGTGACGCCAGCGGGGAGCGTATCGGAGATCTGGGCGGCAGCGATCGGCACCGTCGAAGCGTTCGCGTACACCAGCGTGTAGACGAGTTGCGTGGTGCCGTCGGGACTGACGTTGTACGTGCTCGGCGTCTTGGTGAACGAAAGTCGCGCGCTGTCCACGGCAACGGCGACCGGCGCGCTCGCTATCGAGCCGAAGCTCGTCGTCGCGGTTGCCGTGTTGTTGTAGCTGCCGGCGACCGTCGGTGCGGTCGTTCGAAACTGCAGCGTGCCGCTGCCCGAGGCAGCGATGACGACGGCCGGCGAAAAGCTCCACGACACGGTGCCCGTCGCACCGCCCGACGGCGACGAGGACGGCGTCAGGCTGCCGCCTGTCGTGGCCGCAAACGTGAACCCCGCCGGCAACGCATCGGTAATCCGACTCAGCGTGATCGCGCTCGTCGTCGGGTTGGTCAGCGTCAACGTGAAGTCGACGTCGGCGGACGGCGCGACGTTCGCTGCGCTTGCGGTTTTCGCGAAGGCGGGTGCAAATCCGCACGCATTGTTCGCGACGCCGACGAGCGCGGTTTGCGTCCCGGTCACGCTCGGGTTGCCCCACCAGTTCTCGCCGGACGTCGGTGTCTGACCCGGCGAATGCGAAGGCAGCGCGACATACGTAACGCCGCCGACGTGGATTCGGTTCTGCGCATCGCCGGCGACGTACGAGAACGTGCGGTTGTCGACGCCGCTGGGCGCCACGCCGTCGTCGACCATCGCGTTGTCGTCGACGGCCTGCACGCCGATCAGGAACTGGCCCTTCGACAGTCCGGTTGCGTTCCAGCTCGCCGTCCACGTGTTGAGCGTGCCGGGCTTGCGCGTTGCCGCGGCGGCCAGCGTCCATGCACCGCCGTCATCGGCGGCACCGTTGCCGTTCGCGTCGTAGTAGTAGAAGAAGCGGACCGACTTCACCGACGGCACGACGACGCCGTTGACGACCGCCAGCGTGTCCTGAACGATCGCCGAAAGCGCATAGCTTCCGGGGCAGCTCGTCGGCGGCGACGCCGTGACGCTCGACACGATCGGCTGCGAATAAGGCGCCGACTGATTGAACGAAACGTAGTCGCCGAACGGCGCCGGCTTCCCGCTCGCGCCGGTCCATGTCCGGTTCAACGCGCAGTCCTTCTGGAACGGGTCGTTCAGGCTGTTCGCCGTGCAGAACAGCATCGAGATCGGCGTGGCGCGCGTGATCTTCGGACCCCCTTGGCTCGACGCGTCGAGCATCGCGACGGGGATCTGGTAGTCGATGAAGTACTCGTTGCACGGGCTCGATGTGACGAGCTTCGAGCGCGTCGTGCCGTAATCCCACTGGGTTTCGACCGCGCCGTTCGGCCAGATCGGCGACGGCGTCACGCTGCCCTGAAAGTTCAGGATGCGGCTGGTGACGGGATCGACGAACGCCGTCGGGTTGTGCCCGAGTTGTCGAACATTGGTCGGATCGCCGACATAGTCGAGCGATTGCGTCGGCAGCCGGCTCCACAGGCCGAGCAGCCGATCGATCGACATCGACGGCGTGCCCGACGAGCCATCGAGATGCGCGGCGAGATCGATGAAGCCGTCGCCGTTGACGTCGAAAAGCACGCTCCACAGCGCCGAGCTCCACGGATCCGAAGCGCCATACGGGCCGGCCGAAGGACCGGTCGCGTAATTGTTCGCGATCTGCTCGACGCGCCAGCGGAACATGATGACGTCCTGGCTGCCATCGGGTGCCGCGCCCTGCCGCAGCGCGTAGTACGTGCTGGGGAACGTCTTGTCGACGCAAGACGAGGCGATGTTGACGTAGTTCTGCGGTGCAGTCCCGCCGTTCGATGGATCCTGCGTACGCGGATCGGCGATGCCGCTCTGGAACCGCGTGTAGGGGAGCCATTGTCCGCAGTTCGCCCCGCATTGCGTCGGATCGGCGGGCTCGACCGGCCACGCCACGGGCGGATAGTGAACCGCCGACGAGCCCCAGAGCGGCGGGAACGGATTCGCGAGCGCAGCCCCGATCGTCCCGAGCGCCGTGATCGCGACGAAGGCGAGCGCGCCGAGCGTACGTGCCGCGCCGGCACGGCGGGGTCGCAACCGACTTGCCCGAACACCGCGCGGCATAACGGTCCTAGGATCGTCATCGTCCGGCGAACGGCCAACGTCAGTTCGAGCCGTAAATAGTCCGCTTGCGGAAGCGACGACAGGCTGTGCGTTTGTTGTTGTAATCCCTCAGCAACAGTCGTGCCGCTTTGCCTCGTCTAGAATCGCGATGGTCACGACGGCCAGTTTCGCATCGACAGGAAGCCGCTCGCGGTGAAGCAGCCAGGCAACGCGGTGCGCAGACCCTATTCGCTTTCCGACTTCGATTACGCGCTGCCCGACGAGCTGATCGCACAGCGCCCGTCCGGGCAACGAAGTGCGAGCCGCCTGCTGCACGTGTCGGCAAACGCGCTGGCCGACCGGTCTTTCACCGATCTGCCGTGGCTTGTCGAGCCCGGTGATGTCGTCGTTCTCAACGACACGCGCGTGATGCGGGCACGCGTGTTCGGCACGAAGACGTCGGGCGGACGCGTCGAGATGCTGATCGAGCGAATCGTCTCGCGCGAGGAGGCGTGGGCTCAGCTGAAAGCGAGCCATTTGCCGAAGCCCGGCTCGACAATCGCGCTGACGGCGAGCGCTTCGGCCGAAGTTCTCGAGCGGGACGAGCGGATGTTCAAGCTGCGCTTCAACGGCGTGACGAGCCTCGACGCATGGCTCGAACAGCACGGCGAGGTTCCGCTGCCGCCGTACATCGCGCGCCCTGCGAGCGACGAAGACGCGAACCGCTACCAAACCGTGTTCGCGCGTGAAACCGGTGCCGTTGCGGCGCCGACGGCAGGATTGCACTTCGACGAAGCCTTGTTGCAAGCGCTACGCGAACGGGGAGTGACGACGACGTTTCTCACGCTGCACGTCGGCGCGGGAACCTTCCAGCCGGTCACCGACGAGGATTTGTCGAAACATCGAATGCACAGTGAGTCGTATGTCATTTCCGACGACGTCGCGGCCGCAATCGGGGCCGCGCGAGAGCGTGGCGGCCGCGTCGTCGCCGTCGGCACGACGACATTGCGAGCGCTCGAATCCGCGGCGACCGGCGCCGGCAACGTTCGATCGGGCGCCGACGAAACGGCGCTCTTCATCGTCCCCGGCTTTCGCTTTCGCGTCGTCGATCGATTGCTCACGAACTTCCACCTGCCGCGCTCTACGCTGCTGATGCTGGTAAGCGCGTTCGCCGGCTTCGATCGCATCCGTAACGCCTATGCTCACGCCGTCAGGCAGCGCTACCGATTTTTCAGCTACGGTGACGCGATGCTCCTCGATCGCGCCGCTGCGACCTGATCGCGATCGCGCATGCCATTCGAAGTCCTCGCAACGGACGGCCGGGCACGCCGTGGTCGACTGACGCTCGCCCGCGGCGTCGTCGACACGCCGATCTTCATGCCGGTCGGCACGTATGGGACGGTCAAGGCGATGGCGCCGGACGAGCTCCGCCAACTGAACGCGCAGATCGTTCTCGCCAACACGTTTCATCTCTGGCTTCGACCGGGAACCGACGTCATCGCGGCGCACGGTGGATTGCATCGCTTCATGGGATGGGATCGGCCGATCCTCACCGACTCGGGCGGCTTTCAGGTCTTCAGTCTCGGGGCGCTCCGCAAGATCGAAGAGGAAGGCGTCCGCTTCGCCTCGCCGGTCAACGGCGACCGCCTGTTCCTCACGCCCGAGATCTCGATCCAGGTTCAGCGCGCGTTCGATTCCGACATTGTCATGGCGTTCGACGAGTGCACGCCGTTCCCCGCGGCACGCGACGAGGTGGCGGCATCGATGCAACTTTCGATGCGCTGGGCCGCGCGGTCGAAGGCGGCCCATGCCGGCAATGCGAATGCGCTTTTCGGCATCGTGCAGGGGGGCATGCACGCGGATCTGCGCGACGAATCGCTCGGCATGCTGGGCAGCATCGGCTTCGACGGCTACGCGATCGGCGGTCTGTCGGTCGGCGAGCCCAAGGAGACGATGCGCGCGATCATCGACCATGTTGCGCCGCGGATGCCGACTGCGCATCCGCGCTACCTGATGGGGGTAGGCACGCCCGAGGACATTGTCGCCGGCGTGGCGGCCGGCATCGACATGTTCGACTGCGTGCTGCCGACGCGAAACGCCCGCAATGGCCATTTGTTCACGCGATTCGGCGACATCCGCATCCGCAACGCGCGGTACCGGTCCGACACGTCGCCGTTGGACGCCTCGTGCCGGTGCTACACGTGCGCGAACTTCAGCCGGGCCTACCTGCACCATCTGCAACGCGTGAACGAGATCCTCGGCGCGCGGCTTGCGACGATCCATAACCTCCACTACTACCTCGACCTCCTCGCGGGATTGCGTGAGGCGATCGCGGATCATAGGTTCGATGCACTCGCCGCGGCGTTCCACGCGGACCGCCGCGGAAAACAAGAACCTACGAGTGGGTAAGCGACGTCTGGTCTCGCTCCACGTCGAAAGTGCAACAGGGTCATGTCGACCCTTTGTGGTTACGCCGTTTGGTAAAATTATCGGTTTTCTCCCTGCTGCCCCGTACCGCGACGGCGGCTCCCCACCCGCGTTTCGCGTGCCTTGAAGAACGTCAGGAGGACCAAGTGTTGATCAGCAACGCATTCGCCCAAACGCCGGCCGCTGCCCCGGGCAGCGACCTGATGGCTTTCCTGCCGATGATCCTGATCTTCGTCGTCTTCTATTTCCTGCTGATCCGCCCGCAGCAGAAGAAGTCGAAGGAGCACCGAACGATGCTCGGCGCGCTTCAGAAGGGTGATGAGGTGGTCACCGCCGGCGGCCTCGTCGGCAAGGTGACGAACCTGACCGAGCAGTACGCGAGCGTCGAAATCGCGCCTGGCGTCGAAACCAAGATGCAGCGCTCGGCGATCGCGCAACTTTTGCCGAAGGGAACGATCAAGGCTATATAGCAACTCTCAGCTGTCAGCATTCAGCAAAGGCATTGCCAATCACCCCGCGCTGTTGCTGACCGCTGACCGCTGACTGCCGAAACATGAACCGCTATCCGCTCTGGAAGTACATCCTCATCGCCGTCGCCCTCGGCGTCGGGCTTCTGTACATGGTGCCGAACTTCTTCCCCGAAGTTCCGGCGGTGCAGGTGTCGACGTCGAAGTCCGGCATCAAGATCGATACGTCGACGCTGGCGACCGTCGAGAGCGCGCTCAAGTCCGCCAACATCGACTACAGCGGCGCAACGTTGGAGGCGACCGGCGTCAAGGTGCGGGTCGCCGACCCCGACACGCAACTTCGCGCGAAGGACGTGCTGCAGAAGCGCCTCGGCGACGACTATATCGTCGCGCTGAACCTGCTCTCCTCGTCGCCGAAGTGGCTCACGCAGCTCGGCGCACTGCCAATGTACCTCGGGCTCGACCTGCGCGGCGGCGTGCACTTCCTGCTGCAGATCGACATGAAGGGCGCGCTCGACAAGGCGGCCGATCGCTACACGACCGACATCCGCTCGTTGATGCGCGAGAAGCGCATTCAGTACGGCGGCGTTGCGCGCGAGGGCCAGAACGTCGTGCTTCGCTTCCGTGAGGAGGGCGAGCGAGGCAAGGCGCGCGCCGAGATCGAGAAGGCGTTTCCGGACCTCGTCGTGCGGACCCAGGAGGGCGCCGGGGGCGAGATGCGCCTCGTGGCCGCACTGAAGCCCGAAGCGCAGAAGCGCATTCAGGACGGCGCGGTCCAGCAGAACATCACGATCCTGCGCAACCGCGTCAACGAGCTCGGCGTGTCAGAGCCGATCGTGCAGCAGCAGGGCGCGGATCGCATCGTCGTGCAGCTTCCCGGCGTGCAGGACACGGCGCGCGCGAAGGACATCCTCGGCCGCACGGCGACGCTCGAGATTCGCATGGTCAACGAGGACGCTGGCGCGCGCGAGGCGGCGATCGCCGGACAGGTTCCGTTCGGCTCGGACCTCTATAGCGATCGCAACGGCAACCAGGTGCTGATCCGACGCCAGGTCGTGCTGACCGGCGATCGCATCCAGGACGCGCAGCCGGGCTTCGACTCGCGCAACAACGAGCCGATCGTCAGCGTCACGCTCGACGGCACCGGCGGCCGCATCATCCGCGACATCTCGCGCGAGAACATCGGCAAGGGCATGGGCATCCTCCTGGTCGAGAAGGGCAAGACGGAGCTCATTACCGCGCCGTCGATCCGCGAAGAGCTCGGCTCCCGCTTCCAGATCAGCGGGCGGATGACGCCGCGCGAAACCAACGACATCGCGCTGCTGATGCGCGCCGGCGCGCTGGCGGCTCCGATGGACATCGTCGAGGAGCGCACCGTCGGCCCGTCGCTCGGCAAGGAGAACATCGACAAGGGCTTCAACTCGGTGCTCTACGGCTTCATCGCGATCGCGATCTTCATGTGCCTGTACTACGGGCTGATGGGAATCGTGTCGGTGATCGCGCTTGCCGTGAACCTGATGCTGCTGGTCGCGCTGCTCTCGATGCTGCAGGCGACGTTGACATTGCCCGGGATCGCCGCTATCGCGCTCACGCTCGGCATGGCAATCGATGCCAACGTTCTGATCAACGAGCGAATACGTGAAGAGCTGCGCTGGGGCGCGACGCCGCATGCGGCGATCCAGGCCGGGTACGAGCGCGCGTGGAACACGATCCTCGACTCGAACGTCACGACGCTGATCGCCGGCGTTGCGCTCTTGATCTTCGGCAGCGGCCCGGTGCGCGGCTTCGCCGTCGTCCATTGCCTCGGCATCCTGACGTCGATGTTCTCCGCGGTGTTCGTCTCGCGCGGGATCGTCAACCTCATCTACGGCAGCCGCAAGAAGCTCGAGCGGATCTCGATCGGGCAGGTATGGAAGCCGGCGACGGCACTGAAGTAGCAGCGGCCCGATAACAGGCGAAGACGCTCATGGAATTCTTCAGGATCAAGCGCGACATCCCGTTCATGCGGCACGCGCTGGTGTTCAACGTGATCTCGCTGGTCACGTTCCTGCTCGCCGTGCTGTTCCTCGCGTGGCAGGGCTTGAACTTCGGCGTCGACTTCCGCGGCGGCACCGTCATCGAGGTCTCGTACAACCATGCGGTCGACTTCAACCGGCTGCGCGGCGCGATCGACAAGCTCGCCGTCGGCGAGTATCAGGCGCAGGCGTTCGGCAGCTCGGACACGGCGCTGATCCGCATGCCGCTCAAGGAAGGCGTGTCGAGCGCGCAGCTCTCCGAGCAGGTGATGCAGACGTTGCGCGCCGATGATCCGTCGGTCACGCTGAAACGCGTCGAGTTCGTCGGCCCACAGGTCGGCCGCGAGCTCTACGAAAGCGGCGCGCTCGCCCTTCTGCTGGTCGTCGTCGGCATCGTCGCCTATCTCGCGCTGCGCTTCGAGTGGCGATTCGCCGTCGCCGCGATCATCGCGAACCTGCACGACGTCATCATCATTCTCGGTTTCTTCGCGTTCTTCCAGTGGGAGTTCTCGCTGCCGGTGCTGGCGGCCATCCTGGCCGTGCTCGGCTACTCGGTCAACGAGTCGGTGGTCATCGCCGACCGGATCCGCGAGAACTTCCGCAAGATGCGCAAGGCGACGGTCAGCGACGTCATCGACAACGCGATCACCAGCACGATGTCGCGGACGATCATCACGCACGGCTTGACGCTGACGATGGTGCTGTCGATCTTCTTCTTCGGCGGCGAGACGCTGCACTACTTCTCGCTGGCGCTCGCGATCGGCATCCTGTTCGGCATCTACTCGTCGGTGCTGGTGATGGCGCCGCTGGTGCGCTGGCTCGGCGTCTCGCGCGAGGACCTGGTCAAGGCCGAGCGCAAGAAGGCTCTTGAAGGCGAGAAGATCCTGCCGTAGTCGGGCGTCGCCATGGAGACGCTCACCTCGCTCGTCCAGGCGGTCCTTGCGCTCGATCAGACGCTCGCGCGCCTTGCGCTCGAGCATGGTCGCCTGATCTACGTCGTCCTGTTCCTCGTCATCTTCGCCGAGACGGGACTCGTGGTGACGCCGTTCCTGCCCGGCGATTCGCTGCTTTTCGTGACGGGGACCGTCGTCGCCGGCGCCGGAGCAGCGCTCGACGTTCACTTCACCGTGGCGCTGTTGATTTGCGCCGCGATTCTGGGCGACAACACGAACTACGCGATCGGTCGCTACATCGGACCGAAGATCTTCGAGGGCGATTCGCGCTGGATCCGTCGCGCGTACCTGCTGCGAACGCAGTCGTTCTACGATCGCTACGGGCCGGTGACGATCATGATCGGCCGCTTCATCCCGATCGTGCGGACGTTCGCGCCGTTCCTGGCCGGCGTCGCGAACATGCGCTACCCGCGCTTCTTGGCGTACGAAGTGGCCGGCAGCATCATCTGGATCAGCTCGCTCGTCTATGCCGGTTATCTCTTCGGCAACATCCCGTGGGTCAAGAGCAATCTGACGTTGATCGTCATCGGCATCGTCATCGTGTCGATCCTGCCGGCGGTCGTGACGTTCGCGAAGGAGCGCCGGGAACAACGGCGCTCGGCTTAAAACGCATTAGATTCTCTGGGCGAGCTTCGGCGCAAGGCCGACGTAGTTCGCCGGTGTAAGCCGCAACAGCGCTTGCTTCGCCTCGTCCGGCAACGCAAGCCCGTTGACGAACGCATGCAGCGCCTCGCGCGTCATTCCGTGCTTGCCGCGCGTCAGCGTCTTCAGTTGCTCGTAAGCGTCCGGCACGCCATGACGGCGCAGCACCGTCTGGATCGCTTCGCCGAGAACCTCCCAGTTGTGGTCGAGATCGGCAGCGATCCGCGCTTCGTCGACGTCGAGCTTCGCCAGGCCGCGGCGCAACGAGAGCCAGCCGACGAGCGCATGACCGAGCGCCGTGCCGACGCTGCGCAGCACCGTCGAATCGGTCAAGTCGCGCTGCCAGCGCGAGATCGGGAGCTTGTCGGCGAGGTGGCGCAACAGCGCATTGGCGAGGCCGAGATTGCCTTCGGAGTTCTCGAAGTCGATCGGGTTGACCTTGTGCGGCATCGTCGACGACCCGACTTCGGCAACGACCAACTTCTGGCGAAAATAGCCGAGCGACATGTAGCCCCAGAGGTCGCGATCGAGGTCGATCAGGATCGTGTCGATGCGCGCGAGCGCGTCGAAGTACTCGGCCATCGCGTCGTGCGGCTCGATCTGCGTCGTGTACGGGTTGAGCTCCAGACCGAGCGACGCGACGAACCGCGCGGCAAGCTTTTCCCAATCGACGTCCGGATAGGCGATGACGTGCGCGTTGTAGTTGCCGACCGCGCCGTTGATCTTGCCCTTGATCGGCACGCGCTCGAATGTGTGGACCGCGCGCGCCAGCCGGGCCACGACGTTCGCGATCTCCTTGCCGAGCGTCGTCGGCGTCGCCGCCTGCCCGTGCGTGCGAGCGAGCATCGCCGTGCCGGCTTGCGCGTGGGCGAGCGAGCGCAAATCGGCGAGCACCCCATTGATCGCGGGGAGCAACACATCGTCGCGGGCCGATTTCAGCGCAACGCCATACGCCAGATTGTTGATGTCCTCGGACGTGCACGCGAAATGGAAGAACGCGGCGGCCGGCACGACGTCGCGATCGCTCGCGAAGCGCTCCTTCAGCCAGTATTCGACAGCCTTGACGTCGTGGTTCGTCGTCCGCTCGATCGCCTTCACGCGCACGGCGTCGTCGACGCTGAATTCGCGCCACGCGGTGATCAGTGTCTCGCGCGTGCTGCCAGCAAACGGAGGAACCTCACTGATCGACGGCTCGTCGGCGAGCGCGAGAAGCCATTCGATCTCGACGCGCACGCGCGTGCGTACCAGTCCGTACTCGCTGAAGTGCTCGCGGAGCGCGTCAACCTTGTCGGCGTACCGTCCGTCGAGCGACGAAAGCGCGGTGAGCGCGGTGTGCCCGGACGGTCGCATGATCACGCGAGAGGATGTCAAAGGCCGCGCGAGTGTAGCACGCGCGCGCAACGGTCGCAGACAGTCGCTCGGCTATAATCCAGCGCTCTCTAGCATCGTGTTTTGGTCGTTCGCAAGCGTGCTCAAGCTCATCTATTCCCCGACGAGTCCCTATGCGCGCAAAGTGCGCGTCGTGCTCGCAGAGAAGCGCATCGAGTGGCATCCGGTGGAGATGTCGCCGTGGGCGCCGGGCGGCGAAGTGGCGAACTACAACCCGCTCGGCAAGATTCCCGTGCTGATGCTGGATGACGACACCGCGCTCTACGATTCGCGCGTGATCGTCGAGTATCTCGACAACGTGAGCCCCGTTGCGCGGCTCATACCCGAGCCGGTGCGACAGCGCATCGTCGTGCGGCGGCTCGAAGCGCTCGCCGACGGCATTTGCGACGCCGCGGTCGGCATCGTGCTGGAGCGACGGCGGCCGCAAGCACAACAGAGCCTCGAGCACATCGAGCGTCAGCAGCAGAAGGTCAGCCGGGCCTTGCGCGAGATGGCGCGAGAGCTCGGCGAGCGAAGCTGGTGCAACGGCGAAGCGTATTCGCTGGCCGACATCGCGGCTGGCGTCGCGCTCGGCTATCTCGACTTCCGCCATCCGAACATCGACTGGCGCGATCAGTATCCGAACCTTGGCAAGCACGCCGAGAAGCTCGGGCGTCGCGCATCCTTCGCTGACACGATCCCGCGGGAATAGCGAACGTCCGCAGCAGGCGGCCGCGCTTCTCGGCGTAACCGGCTATTGCGGACGTCGGATCGTCATGCGCACATTGCACGACGATCCCTGGCAGCTCTTCCCGCCGGTGTCGAAGTCGATGTTGCGAACGTTGACGTAGTACGTGCGGCCGGGCTCGACCTTGGGCCCGCCGCCCGGCATGTTCGACAACGAATAGAAGACCTGCGGATTGATGCCGAACCCCCACGACAGCGGCGCTGCGGCGCCGGTTGCGTCCACGTTCCCGCCCTGACCCGGTACGAAGCCCCGGAAGTCGCACGCCGACGGCGACAACGTCAGGATGCGACGCGTCGGGGAATCGATGAACTCGACCATCGAAATGAAGCCTTGCACGTTGGTTCCGGTCGCGTCCTGCGGCACGGTGAAGCTCGCGACGAGCACGCCATCGCCCGGGAAACCGCCCTCGTTGTGCGAATCGATGAATCCGCCCCAAGGCAGCGACACGCGCGTAACGCGGTCGTAAGAACCGCAGAAGTCGGCGCCGGCGGGCGGCGGATTGCCCCAGTTGACCGTAATCGGCGCCGCTGCGCCGTCGCCAACGCCGTTGCCGGCCGTCACCGAATAAGTCGCGGGCCCAACCGTGGTGGCCGCCGCGTGGCACGTCGGGCCACTGCTCGCGCAGTTGCTCCACTTGTACGACGTCGGTGATTGCGTGCAGTTCGCCGTCAACGTCACGCTGCCGCCGACATAGGGATTCGGCGAGCTCGCTGAAACCGTGCAGACCGGCGGTGCGGTCGGCGGCTGGTTCCAGCTCACCGTCGTCTCGGACGGCGCGCCGACACCCTGGGCGTTGCGGCCCTGCACGCGGTAGATGCGCGTGATCGGCGACGTTTCGGTGGCCGTACAAGTGTGCGGATTGTTCGCCGACTGCGTGCAATTGGTCCACACGTAGCCGGTGGGACTGCTGGTGCAGGATGCGGTCAACGTCAGCGTCGTACCGACGGCCGGCGATGTCGAACTTGGCGTGACGACGCACGAGGGTGTCGGGCTCGGCGGCGAAGGAGGTGGCGCCGTTGGCGCGGAACTGCGCCAATCGACCGCCACGCCCGCTTTCTGGCTCGAGCCGGCGCTATTGCTCGCAATCAGCGCGTAATGGACGGCGCCGACCTGATTGCCCACCGGCGAACACGTCGTCGTGCTCTGCGCGCATTCGCTCAACGCATTGCACGCCTCGACCAAGAGCGCCGAGCAGCTGACCCATTGGAAGCGCGACGGCGTATGGCTGCAATTCGCCGTCAGCGTGATCGGCGTCCCGAGAATGGGCGTCGCATTGCTCGCCGCGACCGTGCACGTCGGACCGGCGGACGCGGGCGCCTGCCAGTTGAGCGTGATCGCCGCCGGTGCGCTCGAGCCGCGTCCGTTCGTACCGACGACCGAGTAGTTGATCGGTCCCGCCGCGCTCGCGTTGACCGTGCACGTGTTGCCGGTTGCACCGACGCAGTTGTTCCACGCGAACGTCGTCGGGTGCTCGGTGCACGTCGCGGTCAACGTGACGGGCGTGTTCACGACCGGGAACGGCGTTGACGCGGTCACCGCGCAGACCGGAAGGCCACCCGCCGGCTGCGCCGTCGTCGTGCTCGTCGCGCAAAAGACCGCGGGCCGCTGCGCGCTCCCGACGCCTTCGGGCGTGTAGCCCTTGGCGACCATCGCGTCGAACACGGCGGCGTCGGTCGTGTAGCGGTGATTGATGTCGGCCCGCGCGTTGAAAAGCCGATGGACAGCCTTCGTGTTCGCCGGGCACGTGCCGTTTGCGGCGACCGGTACGACGCGAAACACGTCGTCGGACTCGTGCAGCCAATCCTGCGGCCATTTCTGCTTGACCGCGTCGCACTCGGCCTTCGACGCGGAATAAAAATGCGAGTCGAGACCGCGCGTGGGATTGCCGTAGAAGCGGCACACCGGCACGGCGTTCGTCACGCCGGGATCAGCGACTTGAATGGTGAGTCCGGTGCGCGACCAACCCCTGTGCACGCCGTCGTCGAGCGCCTTGATCTCGGGCCCGTAGCCCGTGACGAAATAGTGATCGAGATCCTTGTGGTAGTACTCGACGAGTTCAACCGCCGACGCTGCCGTAGTCGACAAAAAAGCGCTCGTCAGGACCGCGGCCGCAGTCAAGTTCCGCAAATTCAATGACATTGGCATACTATGCCTGACACGGCCTGGTCTTGTCGAGTCCACATGTCGACGTTGTTGCACAGGCCGTCGGATGGGGCACGCCGACGAGTGCTTTGTCGACTTCAACTTCCGAGAAAGCGTTGCCGGGCGCCTTGATAAAATCGATCGCCGGCAAACGACCGGTTCACGTTCGGAGGATGTAAATGCTGCAAAAGGGAACGCGAGCCGCCGCGCTTGCGATCGTTGCGCTTGGCGTTGCCGCTTGCGGCCCGTCCGGTGGCTACCAGCGTGGCCTTTTCCAAGGCTACGTCGTCGGCGCGACCGCGGAAGAAATCGAAGGGAAGATCGGCAAGCCGGAATCGATCGACACCAAGGACCCGAAGGCGCCGCGCTGGATCTACACGAGGAAGACGTTCGATCCTGACAATCAGAACCAGGTCGACGCGCGCACGATCGTGATCCTGCAGCCGGACAGCGCCGGGAAGCTGCGTGGCGCCGATGTGATCTTCACCGGCAAGGGGCCGTGACCGTTTGACACGATCGAGGTTCGAGAAACGAAGAAGCCCGCGATGAGCGGGCTTCTCGTTTACGAAGGTTGGACGGCGACCACTACGTGCCGACAGTGTTCATCGTATCGCCCGTCAGGTTCGGGTAGCGCACGTGCTCGACCAATTCCTGCGTGTCCCTGCCGGGCGCAGGCGTGAGCAGGCTCACGATGATGATCACCGCGAAGCCGAGCGGCACGCCCCACAGTCCGGCCGAGATCGGCGAGATGCCCCACCATGTGTTCTCCGCGATCGTCCCCGACACGCCGAAAATGCTTCTAAGCCAAGGTTGCGTCGTCGACATGTAATAGAACGTGATGCCCAACCCCGCAATCATGCCGAGCGTCGCGCCCCACTTGTTCGCCCGCTGCCAGAAGATGCCGAGGACGAGTGCCGGGAAGAACGCCGCGGCGGCGAGCGAGAAAGCCGCAGACACGAGGAACAGGATGTCGGCAGGTTTCTGCGACGCCACCAGCGCAGCGAGAATCGCGACGACCAAGAGCAGGATCTTCGAGATCATGACGCGGCGTGCCGTCGGTGCGTTCGGATCGAGCATCTTGTAGTACAGGTCGTGCGACAGCGCGTTGGCGATCGTCAACAGCAAGCCGTCCGCAGTCGACAACGCAGCCGCAAGGCCGCCCGCGGCGACGAGACCCGAGATGACGTACGGCAGACCGCCGATCTCCGGCGTTGCCAGCACGAC
>DATLNR010000032.1:0-16750 GCA_035536655.1 Casimicrobiaceae bacterium | reverse complement strand
TACGAAGTGCACGACCCCGCCGAGTACATTACCCCCGACTGCGTGCTCGACATCACCGGCCTCGAGATGGCGCAGGACGGCAAGGACCGGGTACGCATCGCGGGCGCGAAAGCGCGGCCGCGCACAGCGACCTACAAGGTCACGGTCGGCTACCACGACGGCTATATCGGCGAAGGCCAGATCTCCTACGCCGGCATCAACGCCGTTGCCAAAGCGCAGTGGGCCGCGGACATCGTGCAGCAACGGCTCAGGGATCGCGGCTTCACGTACAGCGAGGCGCGCGTCGACCTGATCGGCATGTCGAGCGTGCACGGCATGGGGCAAGGGCGTCCCGAGCCGTATGAAGTTCGCATGCGCCTCGCGATGCGGACGGCCGATCGCAAGGCGGCCGAGGCCGTCGGGTTCGAGGTACGTGCGTTGCACGTTAATGGTCCGGGAAGCGGCGGCGGCGGCTCCGATCCGATCGTGCGCGAGGTGCTCGCCGTGCAGTCGGTGCTGCTGCCGCGCGAAGAGGTCGATCCGCAAGTGGAAGTCGAGCGTCTCTGATGGTGCGCGTCTACGATCTCGCGCACAGCCGGGCCGGGGACAAGGGCGACACGTCGAACATCTCGGTGATCGCGTACGACGCATCCGGATGGGAGATCCTGCGCAACCAGCTGACCGTTGAACGGGTCACCGAGGCATTCGCACACATCGCGAAGGGGCCGGTGCGGCGCTACGAGCTGCCGAAGCTTCAGGCACTGAATTTCGTCATCGAAGGCGCGCTCGGCGGTGGCGTGACGCGCTCGCTCGCGCAGGATGCGCACGGCAAGTCGCTGAGCAGCCTCATGCTCACGATCGAATTGCCGGGATGAAACATCGCGTGGCATGCCTTGACGTATGGGCGCCGGCCGTCCGCGACGTCGTGCGCGGGACCGCGCCGTCCGAGCTCGAATTGCGCTTCGCGACGTCGTACGACGAGGGCGAGCAGATGGCGCTCGTCGAGGACGCCGACTTTCTGCTTCCCGGGTGGGCTGCGGTGACCGAGCCGATGCTCGAGAAGGCGAAGAAGCTGCGCATGATCCAGAAGTGGGGCATCGGCTACGACCGCATCGACGTCGAGGCGGCGCGCAAGCGAGGCATTGGTCTCGCGATCACCGCCGGCTCGAATGCGGGACCGGTCGCCGAGCTCGCGATTGCGCTGATGCTCGCCGTCTATCGGCGCGTTGTGTATACGACGCAGGCGATGCGGCGCGGACACTGGCCGAAAGCGGAGATGCGGGAGTCGTGCTTCCAGCTCGCCGGCAAGACGATCGGGGTCGTGGGCTTCGGCAACATCGGCCGCATGCTCGCGCGTCGCCTCTCGGGGTTCGACGCCGACATTGTGTACTTCGACGCGCGCCGCGCGGATGCGCAAACCGAGCAGGCGCTGAACGCTCGTCATGTAGCGTTGAGCGAACTGCTCGCGCAGAGCGACATCGTCAGCCTGCATGCGCCGCTCACGCCGCAGACCGCGAAGATGATCGACGCGAACGCGATCGCCTCGATGAAGGACGGCGCGGTGCTCATCAATACGGCGCGCGGCGAGCTGGTCGACGAAGCGGCGCTCTACGATGCGCTCGTTCGCGGCAAGCTGCGCGGCGCCGGTCTCGACGCGTTCGATCCCGAGCCCCCGTCGCGCGACAATCCGCTGCTCACGCTCGACCAGGTCGTCGTGACGCCGCACGCGGGTGGCGGGGTGTTCGACAACGTCGAGAACGTCGCGCGGCACGCGCTCGGCAACATCGTGCGTTTTCTGCACGGCGAGCCGCTGGCACCGGCGGACGTCATCCTCCCGGCCACGCGATGACCTCGACCGAATCCGGCCCGACGCTGCGCAATCCGCTTGCCGAGAAGCTCAAGGCCGGCAAGCTCGGCCTCGCAATGATCATCAAGCAGGTGCAAAGCGTCGATATCGCAGTCGCCGCCAGGACTTGCGGTTACGACGCGATCAACGTCGATCTCGAGCACTCGGTGATTTCGGAATCGGCGGCCGCGCAGATCTCGATCACCGCGCTCAATGTCGGCATCACGCCGCTCGTGCGCATTCCGAGCCACGATGGCTATTACGCGAACCGCATTCTCGATGCGGGCGCGATGGGCATCGTCGCGCCGCATGTCGACACCGCGGACCAGGCGCGCGCGATCGTCCGCGCCTGCAAGTTCGCGCCGTTCGGCGAGCGCTCGGTCGCCGGCAACTGGCCGCATCTCGGTTACAAGGCGTGGCCGGCCGACAGCGTGCGTCGCGTTTTGAACGAGACCACGACGGTCGTCGTCATGCTCGAAACGCCCGCGGCGGTCGAGCGGGCCGACGCGATCGCCGCGGTGCCCGGCGTCGACATCCTGCACATCGGCACGACCGATCTTTGCGACGCGATGGGCATGCCCGGCAAATACGGCGATCCGGCCATCGAGCGCGCGTTCGAGCGCGTCGTTGACGCATGCCGGCGTCACGGCAAGGTGGCGGGAGCCGGCGGCCTTGGATCGGCAACCGACGTCATGCAGAAAATGGTCCGGCTCGGCGTGCGGTTCGTGACCGCCGGCAACGAGTGGGCGTTCATGCTGGCCGCGGCGAAAGAGCGCGCCGGCATGCTGCGCAAGCTCGAGGCTTGATTTCGACTCTGGAGCGCATCTCAATGCGAGTGCTCGCGCAAGACCTGCAGTTTCCCGAAGGCCCGGTCGCGCTGCCCGACGGCAGCGTGCTGGTCGTCGAGATCCGCCGCAAGACGTTGGCGCGCTGCTGGCCCGACGGCCGCACGACGATCGTCGCGAACTTGGGCGGCGGTCCGAACGGCGCAGCAATGGGCGCCGACGGTTATTGCTACGTCGTGAACAACGGCGGGTTCGCGTTCACGCAGCGTGCGGATGGACGCTGGGTCACCACGGGAACACCAGACGACTACGTCACCGGCCGCATCGAGCGCGTCGATATCGAGACGGGCAATTGCGAAGTGCTCTACGACAAGATCGGCACGCACGCCATTCGTGGTCCCAACGACCTCGTGATGGATGCGCACGGCGGTTTCTGGTTCACCGATCCCGGGAAGACGCGCCATCGCGACTGGGATCGGGGGTCGATTTGCTATGCGCGGTGCGACGGCTCGCTCGTGCGCGAAATGGTCTTTCCGATCCACAAGCCGAACGGTATCGGTCTCTCGCCCGACGGCACGACGCTGTACGTCGCGGAAACCGAGACGGCGCGGCTTTGGGCGTGGGACTTGAAGGGCCCGGGCGAGCTGGCCAGGCCCGCGACCGCCTCACACACATCCCCGCACGGCAGCCGACTCGTTTACGCGTCTTCCGTCTACCAGCGCTTCGACTCGCTCGCCGTCGAAGCCAGCGGCAACATCTGCGTGGCGACGCTCGATCGCGGCGGCATCACCGTCATCGATCCGAGCACGAACACCGCGGAGTTCGTCGAGGTTCCCGGCGACACGCACTGCACGAATCTTTGCTTCGGCGGCAAGGACCTGCGCAAGGCGTACGTCACGCAATCGTATGCGGGCCGCTTGATCGAGATCGACTGGCCGCGTGCGGGATTGCCGCTCAACGATCGCGCGCTCGCGGCCGCCGTTTCCGCTTAGGAGATCAAATGCACTTTCTTGTCATCAGTACGCCGCGCGCCGACAAGCCTTCCGCCGCTCGCGAGAATCAGAAGACCTGGTGGGACTGGCTGGATCCGCTGGTCAAGAATGGCACCGCCAAGCACGTTTACACGAAGCTCGGTCGCGGCGCGGTGATCATCTTCGATGTCGACTCGCATGAGACGCTGCACAAGCTCGTCAATCAGTGGGCCGAACACATACCGGCGACCTTCGAGGTCGAGGCGCTGCTACCCAAGGAGCATCAGGAACGCATTGCCCGTGCGGGGATGAATCCGTTGGCGATGTGAAGGCGGTGTAAGCAAGCATCGATCCGTCGCGCATCGCGCGCTAGACTCGACCTCCACAGAATTACGCGTGGGGCATCGATTGCGTGGCGCTCGCGACACCACGATCCTTTTCACTGATATCGAAGGGAGCACGCGGCTCTGGGAGGAGCAGCCGGAGCGCATGTCGCGTGCGCTCGCTGTGCATGACGCGATTGCGCGCGCAGCGGTCGAGGATCATGGCGGGATCGTCGTCAAGACGATCGGCGACGGCCTGTATGCAGCGTTCGCGGATGCCGTCGACGGCATCAATGCCGCGCTGAAGCTGCAGCAAGGCCTGGCCGATTCATCGACGACCGAGGGCATCGAGCTGCGCGCGCGGTGCGGCGTGCACCGCGGGCTCGTGGAGCGTCGTGACGACGACTACTTCGGGCGGCCGGTGAATCGCACGGCGCGCATCATGAGCGCCGCACACGGCGGGCAGATCCTGGTCTCACACGCGGTCGTCGAAAGCGTCTGCGACCGCCTTCCACCCGACGTGACGCTGCGCGACTTGGGTGCGATACGGCTCAAGGACCTGACCGCACCGGAGCGGGTCTTTCAGCTGCTTCACCCGGCGCTGCGCCAGGCGTTTCCGGCGCTTCGCTCGCTCGAAGCGACGCCCAACAACCTTCCGCAGCAGTTGACGTCGTTCGTCGGACGGGAGCGCGAGATTGCCGAAGCGCGCGAGCTTCTTACGAAAGAGCGACTCGTCACGCTGCTCGGCATGGGCGGTCTCGGCAAGACCCGGCTGTCGCTGCAGATCGCCGCCGAAGCGCTCGATGGCTTTCCGGACGGCGTCTGGTTCGTCGACCTCGCGCCGATCCGTGACGCTTCGCTCGTCGCTGCCGAAACCGCGAAGACGCTTGCGGTGCATGAAGAGCCGGGAACGGCGTTACTGCAAACGCTGTGCGCGCACGTTCGCGATCGCACGCTGCTCGTCATCGTCGACAACTGCGAGCATCTGGTGCAGCCGTGCGCAGAGCTCGTTGATGCGTTGCTGCGGGCGAGTACCGGCCTGCGCATCCTTGCGACGACACGTGAAGCCCTGCGCATTCCGGGCGAGGCGACCTATCCGGTGCTGCCGCTGCCCTTCTCCGACGCGTCCGACGTCGACGTGCTGGCCCGATCGGATGCGGTCGTCCTGTTCATCGATCGCGCTCGGCTGCACAAGCCGACATTCGCGCTCACCGCGAAGGAAGCTCCCGCCGTCGCCGAGCTGTGCGCACGACTCGAAGGCATTCCGTTGGCGTTGGAGCTTGCCGCCGCGCGCATGCGCACGCTCACCGTGGCCGAGATCAACGCGCGGCTCCGCGACCGCTTCAAGCTTTTGACCGGTGGCGGCCGGGTGCTGCTCGAGCGTCAGCAGACGCTGCGCGCGCTCGTGGACTGGTCCTACGACCTGCTGAGCGAAAACGAGCGCCTGTTGTTCGATCGGTTGAGCGTGTTCACCGGCGGGTTCGAGATCGCGGCGTGCGAGAAGGTTTGCGGCGTCGACGCGCTGTCGCCCGAGGACATTCTCGATCTCGTGACGTCGCTTGTCGACAAGTCGCTCGTGATCGTCGATTCCACCGGCGACACGTCACGCTATCGGACGCTGGAAACGATCCGGGACTATGCGCGTGATCGGCTGGTGGCGCGGGGCGACTTTTTCGCAACCGCCGCGCGGCATTGCGCTCACTTCCTCGACATTGCGCGGGCGGGAGGGGACGGTCTCCGGGGACGTGCGCAGGCGGAGTGGACGCAGCGCCTCGAATCCGAGCTCGATAACCTGCGCGCCGCTATCGCACTTTCGCTCGCCGGTCACGTGGATTCGGTGCTGTCGGTCAAGTTCGAAGTGGCGTTGCAGGCGTTTTGGATGTACCGCGGCTATTCGACCGAAGGCCGAGGTTACGTCCGCGCTTCGCTCGCGCAGCCGGCGGTGCAAGCGTCGCCGGTGGGGCATGCGCACGCGCTATACGTCGGTGCGGCGCTCGCTCATGCACAGGGCGACCTCGCCGAGGCGGCCGCGTTCCTCGAGAAGTGCCTTCAGCTCCGGCGCGAGGTCGGCAACGACGTCGATATCGCGGCGACGCTTTCCACGTTGTCGTTCGTGCGCCTCGGAACCGGCGACGCAACGCGCGCTCGCGAAGGCGAAGAGGAGGCGTTGGCCATCTTCCGTAAGCTCGGCGATCGCATGGGCGAAGCGATCGGACTGTTGCACCTGGGACAAGTCGCGATGTTCACCGGCGACGACGCGCAGGCGATTGCGTACTTCGGGCAATGCCTCGCGATCGGCCGCGATCTCGAACACTGCGAGATCCAGAGCGAAAGCGAACGCATGCTGGGCGAGATCGCTCTCGAAGCCGGGGACGTCGACGAAGCGCGGCGCTGGTTCGAGCGCTCGCTCGAGGCGTGTCGCGGCGTAGGGGACAAACGCGACGAGGCGGCGTCGCTGTGGTGGATGGGCAAGGCGGATGTCGCCGCCGGCGACCTGGTGCGAGCCCGCGAGCGATTCACCGCTGCGCTTGCGGCGTTCAAGGCGTTCGGCATGAACGCCGAGACGCTCGGCTGTCTCGAGGATCACGCGGCGCTCGCGCTCGCCATCGGAGACGGTGCGGACGCCGCGCGTCTGCTGGCCACGGTGGACGTGCATCGCGAGCGGCTTTCCATCGCTCGGCCGCCGCGCAGTCAGAAGCGCTGGATCGCGTTGCTGACGACGACACGAGCGTCGCTCGGGGCCGCGTTCGACGCGGCGTGGTCGAGTGGATCGAAAGCGTCGCTCGACGAAGCGATCCGCGTCGCGACGAGGGCCCGGAACCAGCGTTCGGCGTAACCGGTCACCGCCGCGAAGCGCGAAAGCCGCGCGTCGTCCGCGCTTGGCGGAAATAACGCTTGATCGCGTCGGTGAAGCGCATGCGCCCGTGTCGCGAGCGCTCGAGCAATCCGACGTGGCGCTGCACGTCGACGTCCGGCAGCTTGACGATCCGCAGGTCGCGATCGCTCGACCAGCGCACGTTCGCGAGCTTCGGCACGATCGACACGCCGAAGCCCTGGCGAACGATCGCGAGGATCGCCTCGACGGAATTGAGCTCCATCGCGTCGCGCGGACGAACGTCGCAGCGCACGAGGACGTCGCGGACCAGCAGTCCCGTCCACGTGTCGCGATCGAAGCGCAGGAACGGCGCCTCGCGCAGCGCGTCGAGCGGATTCGCCGGCAGCGGGAATGGCGGATCGCGGGGAACGATCATCACCATCGGCTCGTCGTACAGCGAAGTCCAGGTCATCGACGAGGGGAGGGGACGCGGCGGACGGGCCACGATCGCTGCGTCGAGCGCACCGTGCTCGACCCTGTAGGCGAAGTCGCTCGACTGGCCGGCGAAGAGCTTCACGTCGAGGCGCGGGTGGTTGCGCTTGATCGACCACAGCGCATCCGCGAAGGCGCCCATCAGCGCCGACACGAGCGCGCCCATCACGACGGTGCCGGACAGCGCATCGCCGGTGCGCGTTGCGGCGAGCGCGTCGTAGCGGATCACCAGGTCCTCGATCTCGCGAAGCGCCGCACGCCCGCTCGGATTGATCACGACCTTGCGTTGGCTGCGATCGAAAAGCGGCGTCCGCAGAGCCGTTTCCAGCGCGCGCATCTGCAGGCCGACCGCGGCAGGCGTGAGGCCGATCTCGTCGCCGGCCGCGGCGAACGATCCGTGCCGTGCGACGGCGAGGAACGTCTTCAACACGCGAATCGAGGGCATAGGGAAAGTAATCCTTTACCTTGCCACAAGTATAAATAGATTTTCTTCACCGTTTCGGCGGCTCAGAATCGCGCGATGACGCGGAATGCGACGCTCGACGTGCGCATCTGGCGCGGGGGCGCGAACGGCGCCTACACGCGCTACGACGTTCCTCGCCAGCCGAGCCAGACGGTGCTCGACGTCGTGACCTGGGTCCAGCGGACGATCGAGCCGGGCCTGAGCTATCGGTTCAGCTGTCGCGTCGGCATGTGCGGGACCTGCGCGATGACGGTGAACGGCGTGCCGCGCTGGACCTGCCGCACGCACGTCGCCAATGTGGCCGCCGACGGCGTGCTGCAGATTGCGCCGCTCGAGAACTTCCCGATCGTGCGCGATCTCGCCGTCGACATGCAGGGCTTCTTCGACAAGTGGGCGCGCGCGAAAGGCCGCTTCGAGGCAGGCAGCACGCGCTACGACGACTTCGCGCGCGTCACGCCGCAATCCTCGCAACGCGTGGCGGCGAGCGCCGGCATCGAGTGCATCGGCTGCGGCATCTGCTACGCGGCGTGCGATGTCGTCCGCTGGCGCGCGGACTTTCTCGGCCCCGCAGCGCTCAATCGCGCCTGGACGCTGGTCAACGACGTACGCGACACGGGCTCACACGAGCGCATGGCGGCGGTCGCCGGTGACGCGGGCGCGCATGCGTGTCACACGCAGGGCTCGTGCACCGAGCGCTGCCCGCGCGCGCTCGAGCCCACGGCGGGCATTGCGGCGCTGAAGCGGATGACGGCGCGGCTTGCGATGCGCGGCGAATTGTGATGTCGACCGCACGCGTGGCGGCGCAACTCTGGTATTGGCAGCGCGCCAGCGCGATGGTGCTCGCGATCTGCGTCGCGATCCATCTCGTGACGTTGATCTACGCCGTGCAGGGCGGGCTGACCGCGGAGGAGATCCTTGCGCGCACAAGAGGCAACGCGATGGCAGCGCTGTTCTATGGCGTATTCGTCGTCGTCGCCGCCGTGCATGCGCCGATCGGCTTGGCGCGTATCGCCGAGGAATGGCTCGGCTGGCGCACGCACCTGAGCCTCGCAGTCGCGACCGTCGTCGGTCTGGGCCTCGTCATCGGCGGGGGCCGCGCGGTCTACGCTGTATTCGCCGGATAGATGAACGACCCCCACGCTCGTTGCACTCGCTTCCCCCAGCGGGGGCGCAATCAGCGGCTTGGGACGGCCCGGCGCCGCTGACGCGATGCGTGCGCGCAACCACCCATCCTACTGGGCGTTCGTCGTGCACCGTGTATCGGGTATTGCGCTCGCCGCGTTCCTGCCGCTCCACTTTTGGGCGCTGGGCACGGCGATCCGCGGCGCGGACGCGCTCGACGGCTTTCTGCGCTTCGCCGACATCCCGCTGGTCAAGGCGGCGGAATGGGGACTCGTCGTGCTCCTGACAGCCCATCTCGCCGGCGGGTTGCGCATCCTGGTCATCGAGTTCATGCCGTGGCGGGGATTGCGCAAGCGATGGATCGCGGCCACGCTTGTCGCTAGCATGGCGGGCGGGCTCGCTTTCGCGCTGGCGCTGGTGGGCTGATTTTCGACGAATCGATGGAGAGATCGAGCATGCATAGGGATCGGGCAAGACGTCGTTTCCTCGTGTCGCTTGTGGCCGGCATAGCGACGTTCGGCGGCATTGCGCACGTCTGCGCGCAGGATGCGTGGCCGCAGAAGCCGGTGCGCATCGTCGTTCCGTTCGCGGCAGGCGGCGCGACCGACGTCGTTGCGCGCGCGCTCGGCAAGGATCTGGGCGAGTTGTGGGGACAGCCGGTCGTCATCGACAACCGCGGCGGCGCCGGCGGCAACATCGGCGCGGACATCGTCGCGAAGAGCGCGCCGGACGGCTACACGATCCTGATGACGTCGGGCAGCATCCTGACGGTCAATCCGCACATCTACGCGAAGATGCCGTTCGACGCGCAGAAGGACTTCATTCCGGTCACCAACGTCGCGAGCGGTCCGCAGCTCGTCGTGACGCATCCAAGTGTTGCGGCGAAGAACGTGCGCGAGCTGATCGCGCTCGCCAAGGCCAAGCCCGGCAGCGTCAACTTCGGCTCGGCGGGCATCGGCAGCCAGACGCACATGGCGGCGGAGAACTTCGTCGACGCGGCGGGCATCTCGGCAACGCACGTCCCGTACAAGGGCGAGGGTCCGGCGCTGGCCGATCTGATCGCCGGCCAGATTCAGTTCGTCGTCGCGAACGTGGCGGCCGCGGCGCCGCACGTCGCCAACGGCACGATCCGGGCGCTCGCCGTCACCAGCACGTCGCGCTCGCCGATGATGCCGGACGTGCCGACGGTCGCCGAAAGCGGCGTCGCGGGCTTCGAGAACACCGGCTGGTTCGGCCTGGTCGTGCCGGCTGGCACGCCGCCTGCGGTCGTCGCAAAGCTGCACGCGGATACGGTGAAGGTCCTCGAGCGCAAGGAGATGCGCGAGCGGCTCGCCGTGCATGGCATGGCTCCGGTTGGCAATGCGCCGGCCGCATTCGCCGCTGCCATCGGCGAGGAGTCGAAGCTCTGGGCGAAGGTCGTGAAGAGCCGTGGATTGCAGGTGAATTGATGATGGTCAAGACGCTCGCGCGAAGGGCGACGCTTGGCCGCATCGTTGCGGCCATCGGCCTCGTTGGGGCGCGCGATGTCCTTGGGCATCACGACAAGACGGTGCCGGCGCAGCGCTTCTATCGAGCTGCCGACGCACAGCGCAAGCTCGCGCAATCGTGGGGCGACCAAGCCTATGGTGCGGTGCTCGTCATCGACGGTAAGATCGTCGGCGAAGGACCAAGTCGTGTCGTGCAGCGCGGCGACTCTTCAGCGCACGCGGAACGCGAGGCGATCCGCGACGCGCAAAGGAAGCTCGCGCGCACCCACCTTCCGCACAGCGTGCTTTATTCGACGTCGCGTCCTTGCACCCGATGCGAGCATGCGGCGGCCGCAGCGGGCGTTGCGCGGATGATCTACGGCGAAGCGTTGTACGATGCGGGCAAGCCGAAGGGCTGAGATGAAACGACCCCCACGCTTCGCCTCGCTCGCTGCCCCCAAGGGGGGCGCAGTCAGTGCTTGGGGCGGCCCTGCGCACTGACATGGCGGTTAGCTCGAAGCCGAAAGAGAGCTCGATGCTGGACCGATTGCGCAGGCAGTCGGACGCGGTCCGCGCGACCGAGACGCCGCGCCGATCGACCGAGGAAGTGCTCCTCGACATCGACCAGCGACTCTGGCGTGCGTATCGCTGGCTCGATGAAGCGCTGGCGCATCTTTCGATCATCAAGCCCGTCGTCGGGCACACGTTCAGGGTGGAGTCGCTGTTCACGCTTTCAGGCCTGAAGCTCGAGCAAGGCTTCATCTCGTATCGCCGCCGGCACCTCGCGGGCCATGAGCTCCTCGATTACGTCGAGGCGTTTTACCGGCTGATCGGCTCCGAGAAAGTGAAGGCCAGCGTGCCGCCTCCCGCCGTCAGCGGATTCGAGGCGCGGCTGCGCAATGCGGGCATTCCGTTTCGCTACGAGGTGCAGCAGGACGAACGCAAGGTCATCACGGCGGGCCGCTTCGAGCTCACGCCGACGGTAACCTCGTCGATACGGCTCGACCCGGACTATCGACGTCACGAGGTCGCGGTGCGACTGACCAACGTCGACCGCTTCGAGACCGTGCACCTCGACTTCAAGCCCGAGCGACTCGACGAGACCGCGCTCGAGGATCTGGTTCGGCTGGTGCTCGGCGAATCGAACGCGTTCCTCCATCGCGCGCCGTTGTCGGGCGTCGGGGCCGGCAAGAAGCAGGATGTGATCGAGGAACCGGTCGTCTACCGCGTCGAGAAGACGCAGCGCGTCCGCTAGGCGGGAACGAGTCGCGCCTCGCGCGCGACGACCCACGACGAGCGCAGGAACAGCGCGCAGATCAGCGCGCCGGCCACGACGTCGGGCCACGGTGACGCGGCCAGCGCAACACCGACGGCGGCGATCAGCACGGCGACATTCGCAACCAGATCGTTGCGCGAGCACAACCATACCGAGCGCATGTTGATGTCTTCGCTGCGATGTCGCACGAGCAGCGCGAAGCAGATGCCATTCGCCACCAAGGCGACTACAGCGACCACGCTCATCGTTTCGGCCGACGGCAAGCCGGGATGGATCAGCCTGTAGACGATCTGGCCCAGCACGAGCAAGCCGAACGCGGCCATCACCGCGGCCTTGATACGAGCCGCGCGCATCTTCCACACCAAACCGAGCCCGACGACGTACAGGCTGAAGCCGTAAACGAGCGCGTCGCCGAGCATGTCGAGCGAGTCGGCGAGAAGCGCCAGCGAACCCGCAACCACGCCCGACGCGAACTCGACGACGAACATCACCGCGTTAATCGCGAGCACGATTCGAAGCGTCGATGACTGGCGCTCGCGAAGCTTGTCGAGCGCGTGCGATTTGTCGGAACAGCACGCTTCCATCGTTTGCCTAGTGGCGCAATAGCAGCAGCGCCAGAATCGCCGCGAGCAGCATCGCGAGGACAGGAAGCCATCGCATTACCTTCCGCTGATTCGCCACGATGTGCGCGAGCTCGATCGACACCGGGGGCGCAATCAATCGCCGATGAATGAGCCGCGGCAGCTCGGGCAGCGCGGTCGCGAGGTACGGCGCCTCGGCGAGAAAACGACGGCTCACCGCCGCCGCGCCGATTTGGTTCTCCATCCAGCGCTCGAGGAATGGCTTCGCCGTGACCCACAGGTCGAGCTCCGGGTCGAGCTGACGCCCCAACCCTTCGACGTTGAGCAGCGTCTTTTGCAACAGCACGAGCTGCGGCTGCACTTCGACGTTGAAGCGCCGCGAAGCCCGAAAGAGCTGCATCAGCACCTTCCCGAGCGAGATCTCGGCCAGCGGTCGATCGAAGATCGGCTCGCATACGACGCGGATCTCGGTCTCGAGCTCGTCGACGCGCGTGTCCGGCGGAACCCAACCGGATTCGATGTGCGTCGTGGCGATCCGGCGGTAGTCGCGCCGAAAGAACGCGACGAAGTTCTGCGCGAGATAGCCCTGGTCGCGCTCCGACAGCGTGCCGACGATGCCGAAGTCGAGCGCCACGTACTTGCCCACATGCGGCGGATCGATGGCGACGAAGATGTTGCCCGGATGCATGTCGCCGTGGAAGAACCCGTCGCGGAACACCTGCGTGAAGAACACTTCGACGCCCGCGCGTGACAGTGTCTGCAGGTCGACGCCCGCCTCGCGCAAGCGGTCTACGCGCGCAATCGGGATGCCGGACATGCGCTCCATCACCATCACGTCGGTCGTGCAGTAGTCCCAGTAGACCTCCGGGACGCGCAACAGCGGCGAGCGAAGGAAATTGCGTCGCAGCTGCGAGCAGTTCGCCGCTTCGCGTGTGAGATCCAGCTCGTCGTTCAGCGACTTTTCGAACTCGGCGACCACCTCGCGCGGGCGCAGGCGCTTGCCATCCGACCACAACCGCTCGACCAGCGCGGCACCCGTCCGCAGGAGCTCGACGTCCTTGTCGATGACCGCGGCGATGCCCGGGCGCAGTACCTTGACGGCGACCGGCGTGCCGTCGGGCAGCTCGGCGAAGTGCACCTGCGCGACCGATGCACTGGCCGTCGGCTTGATGTCGAACGAGCGGAACACGTCCAGCATCGGTTTTCCGTACGAGCGCTTGAGCGTCGCCTCGACTTCCTCGAACGGGAATGGCGGAACGCGGTCCTGCAGGAGCGCGAGCTCATCCGCGATGTCGGGCGGCAGCAGATCGCGGCGCGTCGAGAGCACCTGGCCGAACTTGACGAAGATCGGGCCGAGGCTTTCGAGCGCGAGACGAAGGCGCACGGCGCGCGGCTGCGAGACATCGCGCCAGAACAGCGTGCGCTGGACGATCCGCCGAAGCCCTCGGACGCGCTCGTGGCCGAGCAGGAATTCGTCCAGCCCGTAGCGTTGCGAAACGAGGAAGATGCGGGCCAGGCGCGTGAGGCGCATGGCGGCGATTGTAGTGGAGCGAGTTGCGCTCGCTTACAACCGGTCGATGCGGTCGCTCAGCGATTCGACGCGTTTCGCGATGTCGTCGTTCTCCGCAGCAAACTTGCGCGCCTCGTCACCACGGGCGAGCATCGGCGCTTCGTCGCGTGCATAGCTCGTGACGTTGTCGACGAGCTTGCGGGTCGCCGTCTCGGGAAAGGTCAGCAACGCGCGGCCGGTATCGGCAAGACGCTGGCCGATCACCGGACCAAATGCGTTCGCAAGGCCGCGCTCGACGAACCATGGCAGCGTAACGGCGAGCTCGCGCAACGTTTCGCCGAGCTTCGCGTCGCCGGCAGTCGACGTCAGTTCGGGCCAGCGCTCCGGATGCGCGAGAAAGGCGGGGACGTCGAACGGCGAAATGCGGATCGTGACGCTCGGCACTTTGTCGCGCAGCGACAGCGATTCGAGCGTTCCGTCGGCGGTGACGCCGAACAACGTCGCGATCGGCCCGCACGTGACCAGAAAACTCTCGCTCGCGTGGGCACGAAGTTTCTCGCGTGCCCACGCTTCGTCCTCAAGCAGCCGGTTCGCCACCCGCTCGGTGAGGGCGCTGGCCGGGTCGCGCATGTCGCGCTTGCGTTACGTGGACGGCTCGAGCTGCCGGATGCCGGCCAAAAGCCATCCCGACGAATCGTCGACCGGCTTCGTCAGGTTCCACATCTCGTCGAACGGCTTCGGATACGTCGCGCCGTCCTCGCGGATGAGACCCGTGAAACGCACGCTCGCCCAGTGACGATCGCCTTCGGTCGTCACTTCGACGAGCTCGGGATTGAGCGAAACGATCTCGGTTGCGTGATGGACGCCACGCGTGTCGAGATCGCGTGAGACCTCGCCGAAGAGCTCCGGCGTCATGACGTCGGCCAGCGTATCGCGATCGCCCTTGTCGTACGCGGCCTGAAGGCGGGTGAACTGGCCGCGCGCCTGGTTCAGGAACGCGCTCGCGGCAAAACCCGGCGGAAAGCGGCCGCTGGCGTTCTCGGTTGCGACTTGCGTCGAGCCTCCCCCGAAGCGTGGTTCGGACCCGGTGCGCTGCGTGTTTCGCGCGTCAACGCGTCCGGTCGGCCCGCCGGCGTACGACGGTTGCTGCGTCGCGTTGCGGCGAACGAGAAACGCGCGGACCAGCGCGAGCACGACGACGATGCCGAGGCCGATCAAGAGCGCCGAAAGCAGCGCTTCGGAAAAGCCGAGGCTGTGAGCAAGCCAGGCGAGACCAAGGCCCGCGGCCAGCCCGGCGACGGGTCCCATCCAGCGCGACATCCCGGTCCGTGCGGCGGCGCCGGCAGCGGCCGGTGCGGCAGCTGCGGCCGTGGCCGGAGCGCCCGCCGTTGCGCGAGAGCCAGCCGGCATGACGGGGTTGGCTGCTGCGCCGGTCGGACCGGCCGGGGCCGGCGTGGCGGCCGGCGCGGACGGCGACGCGGGCGGGGCGACCGATTGGCGTTGCGCGCCGAGATTGCGACCGCTTCCCAAGCGGCGGGCGTCGGCGAAGTCCGCGGCCACGATCGTCGTGGCGGCGAGCGCGGTAAGCGAGAGGGCAAGGAAGCGTTTCATCGATGGTTCTCCCAGTAAAGCGGCGATGCGGACCCTCAGTATACGTAGCCGACGTGCACGGCGACGACACCTGCGGTTAGGTTCTGGTATTCGACCCGATCGAAGCCGGCCTGTTCCATCAGCGACTTTAGCGATTCCTGGTCGGGGTGCATCCGAATCGACTCGGCAAGATAGCGGTAGCTGGGTTCGTCTTTGGCGACCGCCGCCCCCAGCCGCGGCAGCACGTTGAAGCTGTACCAGTCGTAGATGGGGGCGATCGGCGCCCACACACGCGAAAACTCGAGGACGATGGCTGCGCCGCCAGGTTTCAGAACGCGGCGCATCTCCGCGAGGGCGACGTCCTTGCGCGTGACGTTGCGCAGCCCGAACCCGATCGACACGGCATGGAAGCTGCGGTCGCGGAACGGCAGCAATTCGGCGTTGCATTGCACGACCGGCAGCGCGACGCCCTGATCGATCGACTTGTCGCGGCCCCGGGCGAGCATTGCGTGGTTAATGTCGGAGAGGACGACGCGTCCGGTCGCCCCGACCGACTTTGTGAACAGGCGGGCGAGGTCGCCGGTGCCGCCGGCAAGATCGAGAACCTTCGATCCCGGGCGAAGTCCGGCGGTCTCGACAACGAAGCGTTTCCACAACCGATGCATACCGGCCGACATCAGGTCGTTCATCAGGTCGTAGCGTGATGCGACCGAGTCGAAGACGCCGCGAACGCGGCGCTCCTTGTCGTCGATGTCGACGCGCTCGTAGCCGAAGTCGGTCTTGTCTGCCGGTCGGTTCAACGCTGTGCCAGCACGGTTTCGATGCGTCGTATCAGATCGTCGAGCGCCCGCTCGAGGACGGCGATCCGTCCTTCCTGGACGGCGAGGCGCGCTTCTCTTTCCCGCAGCAGCTGATGCAACCTCTGGATCGCGGCGAGCGCAATACCGTCGGCGTCGACGGTCGCGATCGTTCTGTCAACGGTGCCGAGTCCGAACGCGGCGCGACAATCCTGCGCCGTCGGACCGATGCGGCGAACATTCTCTTCTTCAGCTTTATATCGCCATATCTGACCGGCAGGGCAGACACCTTGTCGAGAATGGCAGCCTTGTCGATGTCCTCGAACGCGTGCGTCGCGTTGGCATCCGAGGCGTTGGTCCAGACGCCGCCGTCGGTGAGGAAGGCACCCGTCCAGGTCCGATCGTCTGAGCGGGACGCGGCCGATGCCGACGAATCGCGTACCGCCGCCATCGGATCGCCTCGTGTCGTAATCGATGGAGAATCCCGCCGGCGCGCCGATGATGAAAAGTCCGTCGATGCCGAAGCAATGCACCCTGGAAGAATGGAGTTCCACAGGGAGAAAGCAACACATCGGCTTGCGTTCGCTCTGGCATGTAGTCCCGCTGCGAAACTATAGGCGCCGCTCGCCTCGTTTCCGATACCGCCGGGGACGGTTGCATAAAAACCCGCGAGGTTCAGCTGGCCGCCCGACACTGTTCCCCCAGTAGATGTGACCTGATTCGAGCCTCGGCCG
>DATLNR010000031.1:0-15641 GCA_035536655.1 Casimicrobiaceae bacterium | reverse complement strand
CAATTATCTGAAAGGCGAGACGCCGCCGCCGTTCGATCTGTTGCACTGGAACGGCGACTCCGCGAACCTGCCGGGCCCGATGTACGCCTACTATCTGCGCGAGATGTATCTGCATAACCGGCTATGCGAGCCCGGCGCGCTGACGATGCTTGGCGAGAGCATCGATCTCGGCAACATCGAACTGCCGAGCTACGTCGTGGCAACGCACGACGACCATATCGTGCCGTGGCGATCGGCGTACAAGACCACGACGCTGTTGCCCGAAGCGCGCACCTTCGTGCTCGGCGCGTCCGGACACATCGCGGGGGTCGTCAATCCGGTTGAGGGGGGCAAGCGCAACCACTGGGTTGGAACCCAACCGAGAGGCCGCATGAGCGACAATGCCGACGCGTGGCTTGCCGGCGCACGCAGCGTTCCCGGCAGCTGGTGGACGAACTGGGCGGCGTGGTTGTCGCCGTTGGCGGGTCGACGACGCAAGGCTCCGGCGGTGCCGGGCAACGCCAAGTTTTCGGCAATCATGCCCGCGCCCGGAAGCTATGTGATCGAAGAAGCACAGTAGACAACGAAGGAGGACGGCAATGGCTGGCAACAGTTCCCGCGTTGCGCTCGTGACCGGTGGCATGGGCGGTCTCGGCGAAGCGATCTGCATCAAGCTCGCCGCGCTCGGCGATACCGTCGTCACCACGTACTCGCCAGGCAACAAGCGGTCGCAGGAGTGGCTCGACGGCATGAAGAGGGAGGGCTACCGCTTCGCAGCGTATTCCTGCGACGTCACCGACTGGGACGACTGCGCCAAGTGCGTGAAGGCGGTCGCGGGCGAAGTCGGTCCGATCGACGTGCTCGTTAACAACGCCGGCATCACGCGGGACATGACATTCAAGAAGATGGACAAGGCGAGCTGGGACGCCGTGATGAAAACCAATCTCGATTCGGTCTTCAACATGACCAAGCAGGTCTACGACAGCATGCTCGACCGCGGCTGGGGCCGCATCATCAACATCTCGTCGGTCAACGGACAGAAAGGCGCGTTCGGCCAGACCAACTACTCGGCCGCGAAAGCCGGCATGCACGGATTCACCAAGGCGCTCGCGCTCGAGGTCGCGAAGAAAGGCATCACCGTGAACACGATCTCGCCGGGCTACATCGGCACGAAGATGGTCACCGCGATTCCGTCGGACGTTCTCGAGGGCAAGATCATTCCGCAGATCCCGACCGGCCGCCTCGGAAAGCCGGAGGAAGTGGCCGGGCTTGTCGCCTATCTTGCAAGCGAGGAGGCGGCGTTCGTGACCGGTGCGAACATCTCCATCAACGGTGGGCAGCACATGTACTGAAGTGTCGACGAGCAACGCGCTCGCCGCACGGTTGGCGTTGTTTCTTTGTGCTTTCGCGAGCGCCGCCCGGCCGCCCGAAGGCGCTCGCCTGACTTGCATCCGAGAAAAAACGTGCGCCGTGAACCCTGCGGCGTCCGCTGATCCCACGGCCGCGTTTTTCCTCGGCGTAAAAAAGCCCCGGCAGATATGCGCCGGGGCCGAGGCTGTATCTCAAAGGAGGAGGTTGGGATACAGAGTCGTCGCGCCCGAAAGCGTTCGACAACGATCAGCATTATCCCGCTTCACTCGGCAAAGAAGGGTCGGCAAAGCGGCCGTTCGTCCCCTCCATTCCGCTCTTCGTCGCGAACTTGCAACGGTGCGAAGACCGCGTCGAACAAAAAAGCCCCGCTCGCGTTACGACCGGGGCTTTCGGTGATGCGTCGATCGCAAGGGCTGCGCGTAGCCGCCCAAGCGTTTTCGCCCTTGCTTAGGCAGCCTTGCGGCCCTTCGTCGACACAGCGGCCTTCGATGCCGTCGCGGCTGCCGCGCGCACTTGCGCATCGGCGAGGCTCACGACCTGCTTCGTCGCTTGCTGGAACTGGTCGATCGCAGCGGTCGTCGCGGCGAACGTGCTCTTCAGCGCGTTCACGGCAACGTCCGACCCGGCCGGCGCCGACTTCGCGGCGGTGTCAACCCACGTCGCCATGCCCTTGCTGTAGTTCGACCAGGTCTCTTCCGAGACGGCCGAGAACTCGGCCTGGGCGATCGACGCGAGCTCGTAGAGCGTGCGCGAATAGGCCAGCGCGCTTTGCACGCCGCTCTCGGCCATGCGGGTGCGGACGGCGAACAGCTCCTGCACGTCCCTTACCGACGCGACGACCTGCGCGTTCTCGATTCCCTGCTCGATCGCCGACTTGGCGGCCGCGAGGTTCAGGTTGAACAGCTTCTCGGCGTTCTGCAGCGTAATGGCGGCGACCTTCGAGGCCTGCGCCATGTTCGTCTTGTTCATCTCAACAAACTGCTCGGTCGCGTTGTACATCGTTGTCTCCTTGGGATGGGGCGGAACGGGCGCTCGAGGGGGCTAGAAACCCCCGTCTGAAGGTCTCGTTGCAGCGCTTCTTTGCTGCACCGCACAAGACGCAGTATAGGGACGGAAAACCTCCGAGTCAAGGATTTTTTGTGCACCGCACTATGCTGCGCGGCAAAAAGCCAATCTGCCGAAGAATCAGAGGCTTATAATCTGCGCCCGGCTTTCAACTCGTCCGCCATGGCCGACACGCGCCGCACCATCAAGAAGTACCCGAACCGTCGGCTCTACGACACGGCGAACAGCGGCTACATCACGCTCGCCGACGTGAAGCAGATGGTGCTCGACAACATCGAGTTCCAGGTCGTCGACGCGAAGAGCGGCGCGGATCTGACTCGTGCGATTCTCCTGCAGATCATCCTCGACGAGGAGGCAGGCGGCCTGCCGATGTTCAGCTCCGACATGCTGGCGCAGATGATCCGCTTCTACGGCACCGCCCAGCAGACGATCATGGGCCAGTACATCGAGCAGAACGTCAAGGCGTTCCTGTCGATCCAGAAGAAGCTGCAGGACCAGGCCAAGCAGATCTACGGCGACCGCATGATGCTGACGCCGGACCTGTGGAAGCAATTCATGCAGATGCAAGCGCCTGCGATGCAGGGCATGCTGGGCAACTACCTCGAGCAGAGCGCCCGCCTGTTCATGGACATGCAGCAGCGCATGCAGGACCAGACGCGAGGCATGTTCTCGGCGTTTCCCTTTCCGAACTTCGCGGCGCCGCCTTCGGACGACGAGAAGCGTTGAAGGCACCCTCGGTCGGCTTCGTCTCGCTCGGCTGCCCGAAGGCCCTCGTCGACTCGGAGCAGATTCTCACGCAGCTCAAGGCGGAAGGCTACGCGGTCTCGCCGACGTACGAAGGCGCCGACCTCGTCGTCGTCAACACGTGCGGCTTCATCGACAGTGCCGTCAAGGAATCGCTCGAGGCGATCGGCGAAGCGCTCGACGCGAACGGCCGCGTGATCGTCACCGGCTGCCTCGGCGCGAAGTCGGGCGGCGATTTCGTGCGCAGCGCGCATCCGAAGGTGCTGGCCGTGACCGGGCCGCACGCGACCGCCGAAGTGCTAACGCACGTCCACGCCGCGCTGCCCAAGCCGCACGATCCGTTCGTCGATCTCGTGCCGCCGCAGGGCATCAAGCTGACGCCGCGGCACTATGCATACCTGAAGATCAGCGAAGGCTGCAACCATCGCTGCACGTTCTGCATCATTCCATCGATGCGCGGCGATCTCGTGTCGCGGCCTTTGGGCGAGGTGATGGCCGAAGCCGAGCGTCTGTTGCGAGCCGGTGTGCGCGAGCTGTGCGTCGTTTCGCAGGACACGAGCGCGTACGGCGTCGATGTCCGCTACCGGACCGGGTTCTGGCAGGGGCGGCCGGTGAAGACGCGGATGACGGAGCTTGCCCGCGAGCTCGACGCGCTCGCGGACGCGCATCACGCGTGGGTTCGGCTGCACTACGTCTATCCTTATCCGCACGTCGATGACGTGATCGAACTGATGCGCGACGACGGATCCAGCGGCGGCCTGCTGCCCTATCTCGACGTGCCGTTCCAGCATGCGAGCCCGCGAATCCTGAAGCTGATGAAACGGCCTGCCGCGCCGGAGCGCGTGCTCGATCGGGTTAACGCCTGGCGAGCGGCAAAGCCGAACCTGACGTTGCGCAGTACGTTCATCGTCGGATTCCCGGGGGAGACGGAAGCGGAATTCGATGAGCTGCTCGCATTCCTCGACGCGGCGCAACTCGATCGCGTCGGCTGCTTCGCGTATTCGCCGGTCGACGGCGCCGCGGCGAACGCGCTGCCCGATCCGGTCGCGCCGGAGATCCAGGAAGTGCGCCGCGCGCGTTTCATGGCGACACAGTCGCGCATCAGCAGTTCACGACTTGCGCGCAAGGTAAGCTCGGTTCAAACGGTCTTGATCGACGGCCACGAATCGAAGGGACGCGGCGCGCGCAAGCGAACGATCGCAACCGGCCGCAGCGCTGCCGACGCGCCGGAGATCGACGGCGTCGTTCGCATCGACGACGGCGGGCATCTGGTCGCGGGAACGTTCGCCGACGTCACGATCACCGCAGCGGACGAACACGACCTTAGGGCGCAGCCGCGGCCCTGAGATCACTGTTCGCAAGGTCCTGCGTGAGCTTGCGCAACAGCGTGCCGAGTGCCTCGTTCCACGCCGTTGCGAGCGCTTCCGGCGTTGCGGCGGACAGCGGCACGCGCTCGCGATAATCCTTCGACCAGATGACGGCCGCCGGGAACGTCGTGCGGCTCAAATAGAAGTTGACGCCGACGACCGCGGCTGCGGGCTTCTCGCGCACGTCGGCGTACAAATCGCTGACAAAGCCTTCGAGGACGAACGTGCCTTCCTCCGGCGCGGTTCCGGCCGGGACGACGCGCGCGAAAACGTTCGCGGCGGCGAGCGACTTTGTCGTCGCCTGCGCGACCATCGGACCCGGCGCGACAAAGAATTCGTTGTAGAAGTCGGACTCGTACTTGACGTCGCCGGTCCGATAAGTGAACGCCCGATCGCGATACGGTGCCGCGACGTTGAACGTTCCGATGCGCAGCGTCGCTTGCTTGGTCGCCGAAGCAACCGGAGGCGTCGTCGGATCGAGCAGAAACGTTGCCTTCACGGGTGCCGGTCGCGTCAGGTTGCATCCGGCGAGCACCGCGGCGAGCGACATCGCGGCGACAAGCTTCGCAGCGTCGAGCCATGCGAACGATCTCATTTCAGGCGCTCCAACGGCGTGGGCGGCGGCGGTTGACCGAAGAGCAGGTTCGACGGATAGCGCTTCGCATCCTCGGTCAACTGCCGCAGGTTGTCGGTGATCTGGCGCAGGTTCTCGAGTGTCGACGTCAGGTCGCCGGCGCCGCCGCCGGTAATCCGGTCCAGCCGGCCGAGCGTGCGCTCGAGATGCGTCACCGTCGAGGCGAGCTTGGGATCGGTGACGAGTTTTCGCAGATCGGCGACGGCCGCGGACGCATCCTTCGGCACCTGCCGCCACGCCGGATCGCCGATCGTCGCCTTCAACTCCTGGTTCGTCGTGCGCAGCTCCTTCAAGAGCGTGATCGCCTCGTTGCTGATGTCCTTCGTGGCGATGCCCTGCATCGTCGTCTCGATGCGAGCCAGCGTGCGTTCCGTCTGCTTCGCGAGCGCCTTCGTGTCGATGTCAGCAATACGCTCGTTCGTCGTCCCAAGCAGCTTGTTCAGGCTCGCGAGCGTCGATTCGACGTCGAGGTTACGCAGGCGGTCGACGATCTCGCTTGCCGCGTCGACGAACCCGGTGAGCGTCGAGCGCGCACTGGGGATGTAGATGTGCTGCGGCGCCCAGTCGATCGCGAGCACCGGATTGTTGGTCGGCTCGACATAGTCGATCTCGAGATAGTTCGTGCCGGTGATGCCCTGCGGCGTGAGCTTCACGCGCAAGCCACGGTCGACTTCGAGAGCTGCGTTCGTGGGCTCCGTAAGGTCGCCCGCCGCTGCGCGGCCGCCCAAGAGCCGCGGCCGAATCTCCGACTCCACCAGCACGTAGCGAGCGCGCTGGGAAATCGGCCGATCGAGCTGATAGCGCGTATACGTGAACGTGATCCGCGTCACCGAGCCGATCTCGACGCCGCGATACTTGAGCTTGCTGCCGATGTCGAGTCCCTGCACCGACTCGTTGAAGTAGGTTTCGACGGTCAGCTTCGGCGTGAACCAGCGGCCGCTGCCGACGATTAGGAGTATCGCCACCATCGAGATCACGGCGCCGATGACGAACACGCCCAGCTTGAAGTAGTTTGCTCTCATCGGTGAGCCCCCACGCTCACTCTCGTTCGCTCCCCCCGAGGGGGCGCAAGCCCTCCTCGAGGCGGCTCTTCGGAGGGCTGTCCGTTCTCATGCGACTGTGGCTTCTACACGCGGCTCGCGGCGGAAGAATGCGCGCACGCGCGGATCGTCGTTCTCGTCACGCAACTGCCGCGGGTCGCCCTCGGCGATGATTCCCTTCGCGCCGCGGTCGAGCAGGATCACGCGATCGAGCGCGGTAAACACGCTTGCGAGGTCGTGCGTGACGATGACGAACGTCACGCCGAGCGAATCCGAGAGTCTGCGGATCAGTTCATCCAGCGACGCTGCGGTGATCGGATCCAGGCCCGACGACGGCTCGTCGAGGAACAGGATCTCCGGATCGAGCGCCATCGCGCGCGCAATGCCGGCACGCTTCTGCATGCCGCCGGAAAGCTCGGCCGGCAAACGACCGGTAAACGCCTCGAGCCCGACGAGCTCGAGCTTCATGCGCGCGATCAGGTCGATCGCTTTGTCGGGAAGATCGGTTGCGGTCTCGAGCGGCAGCCTGACGTTCTCGAGCAGCGTCATCGAACCGAACAGCGCCCCCGACTGGTACATGACGCCGAAGCGCGACGTGATCGTGCCGAGCGCATCGTCGTCTGCCGAGACGATGTCGAGATCGCCGAAATAGATCCGCCCGGCGATCGGCGGATGCAACCCGATGATGTTCTTCATCACCGTGCTCTTGCCCGAGCCTGATCCGCCGAGGATGCCGAACACTTCGCCACGCCGCACATCGAACGTGATGTTGGCAAGGATCGGAACGCCGTCGTACCCGGTGTCCAGATCGATGACGCGAATCACCGGCTCGCCGCGAACCGGTGCTTCGGACGCGTTGATCGACGGCATCAGATGTCCAGCAGGTAGTACGCGAGCGCGAACAGGCCGTCGACGATCACGAGCAGGATGATGCCCGACACGACGGCGCGCGTCGCCGCCTCGCCCACGGCCGAGGCGCCCGCTTGCGTTTGCAGGCCGCGCAGGCAGCCGATCCCAGCGACGAGAATCGCGAAGACGAACGACTTGACGAAGCCCGCCATGAAGTCGGCGAAGTTCACCGCGCTGTCGGCTTCGCGGAAGAACGTCGAGAACGGAATGCCGAACGTTTGCATCGTGACGGCGCCGCCCAAAAGACCCAGCACGTCAGAGAACAACGTGAGCAGTGGCGTCATCAACAGCGCTGCGAGGATCCGAGGCGTGACGAGAAAGCGCACGGGATTCAGCCCCATCGTCGTCAGCGCGTCGACTTCCTGATTGACGCGCATCGTCCCGATCTCCGCCGCGAACGCCGCGCCCGAGCGGCCCGCGAGCAGGATCGCCGTCATCAACGGGCCCAGCTCGCGCAGCATCGCCAGGCCGATCAGGTCGGCCACGAAGATCTCCGCGCCGAAGCGCCGCATCGGCACGGCGGACTGGAACGCGAGGATCATGCCGAGGAGGAACGAGATCAGCGCGACGATCGGCAATCCGTCGGCACCTGCGCGCTCGGCGATTCGCCATACGTCTTTCCAGCGCACAAGGTGCGGATGCGACGCCGCATGCGCCAACGCGGCGGTCGCCTCGCCAACGAACGCGAGCTGCAGCTTGGTGTCGCGCCATAAGTGCGCGGCCGCCCGGCCGATCTCCTCGACGACGCGTGTCGGCCGGGGCGGCGGATCGAGGTCGTGCGAAAGGCGCTCGGGATCGAACAAATTCAGCAGCGCATCGTAGGGCGGGCGCAGATTGCGAACTTCGACCTGCGGCTCACGCGGCTGGCGCAACAGGTCGACGAACAGCGCCACGCCGGCGCCGTCGCAATAGTCGACGCCGGTTGCATCGACGACGATCGCCCGCCTCGGCGCATCGGCGACCGCATTGCGTACGCGGTCCCACACGTCGTTCAGCGACGCCGCATCGAGACGCCCGGACAGCGCCAGCACGCGCTCGCTGGCCGTATCGTGAACTGTAAGGGCCGCCATCCGTTCGCCGTGCGGCGTCAGATCAGGAGTCGGCGGCGCCGCGAGCGCGGCGCGAAGCGAGCGTCAAGGGCTGCAACGGATTGCGTTGAAGGTGCTCTGCGAGTGTAGCACGCGATTTCTTCTGCACCGGACGCTTCACGCGGGTGCACCAAAGATCGACTGGAGCGTCGGCGCGCGGTCCCGATCATCGAGCGCGAGCCGGCGCTCGAGCTCGGACAGGTGGCGTTCCATGACGCGAGCAGCGAGACGGCCGTCGCGTCGCGCCAGCGCGAGGACGAGCGCGTCATGATCCGCGCGCTCGTGCGCGACGCCGCTCCTCTCGTACAGCGCGATCGCCAACGAAGACTGCAGGACCAGCTCCCGCAGATAGCGTTCGAGCAACGCATTGCCGGAGAGCGAAGCGAGCCGGTGATGGAACGCAAGCGAAAGCGTCAGGCCGCGCTTCCGGTCATCCTGGGCGTACGCGGCGTTCTCCTCGCGAACCAGACGTTTGAGCGCAGCCAGCTCGGTCGCGGTGATTGCTTCGGCCACGACCGATACGACCGCTTTCTCGATGACGCGCCGCGCCGCGAACACCTGCCGCACGTGGGCGAGCGACGGGCGCGCGACGACGGCGACGCGCTTCGTCCGGAGGCTGACGATGCCTTCGTGATCGAGTCGGCGCAGCGCCTGCCGCACGATGGTGCGTGACACGCCGAAGTACTCGCCGAGCGGGACTTCCTGCAGCTTCGTGCCCGGCAGCAGCTTCCTCTCGAGGATCGCGGCGCGGATCGCGTTGCAGATCCGCGTTTCGGCGGACTCCTGACGGCGGGAGCGAGGGGTCATCGTCGAGTCTCGATCGAGCAAACATTGGTAGCACGCCGATGGTACCGGCAACTCCGCGCACGAATCATGTATACAAGAATTTCGGTACGCGCCCGCCCCGACGCTATTTGCCAAGAGGGACTCTGCAACGTTTTGGTATGCAACCCGCTTGACATCCGGCGCAGCCGGCGCGACGATGGAACGCTTCCCGGACCGCCACCATGCCCAGTCCCGTCCTGCACGTTCTGCTCAACGGAACGCCGGTCGAAGTCCGCGACGTTGCCCCCCAGACGACGTTGCTGCAGTGGCTGCGGGAGGATCGACAGCTGACCGGAACGAAGGAAGGCTGCGCCGAAGGCGACTGCGGCGCCTGTACCGTCGTCATCGCCGAGCGGGAAGGTGAAGGACTCGCCTTCAAACCGATCAATGCGTGCATCCGTCCACTGCCGTCGGTCGCCGGCAAGGCAATCTTCACGGTGGAAAGTCTGAAAGCCGCCGACGGCACGCTGCACCCCGTGCAGCAGGCGCTCGTCGACTGTCACGGCTCGCAATGCGGCTTTTGCACGCCGGGCTTCGTGATGAGCTTGTTCGGGCTCTACAAGGAGAACCGAACGCCGTCGCGCGAGGACGTGGACAACGCGATCTCCGGCAACCTTTGTCGCTGCACCGGCTATCGGCCGATCCTCCTGGCCGGTCAGAAAATGGTGACGTTGCCGGCCCCTGACGATTGGCGCGGTCCGGGGCGCGACGCCTGCGGGAATCGCATCGTGAGCGACGACGAAGCGCGATTGGCGCACGCGCTCGATGCGCTGCCGCACGTCGACGACTACGAAGCTGCCGGGCAGCGGTGGCTTGCGCCCACCACCACGGCGGCCCTCGCCGATGCATGTGTGGCGCATCAAGACGCACGACTCGTGGCCGGCGCAACGGACGTTGGTTTGTGGATCACCAAGGAGCATCGCGATCTCGGGACGATGATCTCCACGCTCGCAGCGAAGGATTTCGCGCGCGTCGACGTCGGAGCGGCATCGATCGACATCGGCGCCGGCGCATCATTGGTCGACGTCTTCGCCGTGCTCGACGCCGAGTACCCGGAGCTTGCGGAGGCATGGGTACGCTTCGCGTCGATTCCGATCCGGCACAGCGCGACGCTCGGGGGCAACGTTGCCAACGGGTCGCCGATCGGCGATTCGATGCCGGCACTGATCGCGCTCGACGCGACCGTCGAGCTGCGCCATGGCGACGACCGGCGCGCGTTGCCGGTGGAAGACTTCTATCTCGGCTACCGTACAACCGCGCTGCAACGCGGTGAGTTGCTGACGCGCATCCGGGTCCCGCGGCGGACGCACAATCTCACGTTGCGCGCGTGGAAGATCAGCAAGCGATTCGACCAGGACATCTCGGCGGTGTTCGCGTGCTTTGCGTTGCATCTTCGCGGCGGCAACGTCGTCGATGCGCGCATCGGCTGCGGCGGCGTCGCGCCGATCCCCATGCGCGCCCGCAAGACTGAGCGTGAGCTCATCGGTCGTGCCTGGGATCAAGCGACCGCCGAGTCGGCCGCGACGACGTTGGCCGGTGAGTTCCAGCCGATCGACGACATGCGGGCGTCGGCCGGCTATCGGCGTCGTGTGCTCGGCAACCTGGTACGACGGCTGTGGCATGAAACAAGCAGCGCCCGACCGCCGACGACTCGCGTGACGTCGGCAGCGTCGATGTCGAACACGCCGGCATGAACGATCCGCGCGCGATTCCGCTCGAGATGGCGGCGGATGCGACGCCTGAAGTGCCGCACGAGTCCTCGATGCTTCATGTCGGCGGCGAAGCGACGTATACCGACGATCTGCCGGAGCCCAAAGGCCTGTTGCACGCGGCGCTTGGCGTCTCGCCGACTGCGCATGGGAAGCTGACTGCCGTCGACCTTCGCGCGGTTCGCGAAGCGCGCGGCGTGACCGACGTCATCGTCGCGGCCGATATCCCGGGCGTGAACGACGTCGGGCCGATTCAGCACGACGACCCGATTCTCGCCGACAGCGTCGTGCACTTCGCCGGCCAGCCGATCTTCGCCGTTGCGGCGACATCCGCCGAGCTGGCGCGCAGGGCTGCACGGCTTGCGACGCTCGACATCGAGCCATTGCCCCCGATCCTGTCGATCGACGAGGCGATGGCCGCGCAGTCTTTCGTCTTGCCGTCGGTCGACGTGACGCGCGGCGATGCCGTTCATGCCCTTCGCGATGCGCCGCATCGGCTTGCGGGCGGCATGCGTTGCGGCGGACAGGACCACTTCTACCTCGAAGGTCAGATCGCATTGGCGATCCCCGAGGAAGCGGGCGGCATGCAGATCTTCGTCTCGACGCAGCATCCCGGCGAAGTCCAGCACATGGTGGCGCACGCGCTCGGTGTCGACAGCCACGACGTGGTCGTCGTCTGTCGCCGCATGGGGGGCGGCTTCGGCGGCAAGGAAACGCAGATGTCGCTCTTCGCATGCGTCGCCGCTGTGCTGGCGCGACGCAGCGGCCGCCCGGTCAAGCTTCGCGTCGATCGCGATGACGACATGCGTTCGACCGGCAAGCGTCACGCCTTCGACTATCGCTACGACGTCGGATTCGACGACGAAGGTCGCATCCTCGGTCTCGACCTGACGATGGCCTCGCGCTGCGGCTTCTCCGCGGACCTGTCGGGGCCGGTGAACGATCGGGCCGTGTTCCATGCCGACAACGCCTATTGGCTGCCGCACGTGGCCATCCACTCGCATCGTTGCAAGACCAACACGGTCTCGGATACGGCGTTCCGCGGCTTCGGCGGCCCGCAAGGCATGTTCGCGATCGAGTACGTGATCGACGAGATCGCGCACGCGCTGGACCGGGATCCGCTCGACGTGCGCAAGGCGAACTTCTACGGCATCCACGAGCGCAACGTGACGCCCTTCGGCATGACCGTGGAGGACAACATCGCGCCGGCGCTCGTCGATCGGCTCGAAGCGACGTCACACTATCGCGAGCGGCGCGCAATGATCCGGCGAAACAATCGCGAGAGTCCGATCATCAAGCACGGAATCGCGTTGACGCCGGTCAAGTTCGGCATCTCGTTCACTGCGACGCATTACAACCAGGCCGGCGCGCTCGTGCAGGTCTATCGCGACGGCACGGTGCTGGTGAATCACGGCGGCACCGAGATGGGGCAGGGATTGTTCACCAAGGTGCAGCAGGTCGTCGCCCGCGAACTGGGCGTTCTGCTCGACAGCGTTCGCGTTTCCGCATCGGACACGAGCAAAGTACCGAATGCGTCGCCGACTGCCGCATCGTCGGGCAGCGACTTGAACGGCATGGCGGCGAGGGACGCGTGCATGAAGCTGCGCGAACGCCTCGTCCCCACTGCGGCCAAAGCGCTCGAATGCGAGGCGTCGCAAGTCGAGTTCCGCGACGGCAAGGCGTTCGGCGGCGGTCGTCAGGTACCGTTTTCCGAGGTGACGCGGGCCGCGTACTTCGACCGTGTTTCACTATCCGCGACCGGTTTCTATGCGACGCCGAAGATTCACTACGATCGAAAGACGCTGACCGGGCGGCCGTTCTTCTACTACGCGTACGGCGCGGCGGTGTCGGAAATCGCGATCGACACGCTGACGGGCGAGCATCGGCTCGTCGCCGTCGACATCCTGCACGACGTCGGTCGTTCGCTGAATCCCGCGATCGACCGTGGTCAGATCGAAGGCGGCTTCCTGCAGGGTTGGGGCTGGCTCGCCATGGAAGAGCTGTGGTGGAACGCGGAGGGTGAACTGAAGACGCACGCACCGTCCACCTACAAGATCCCGACGTCGCGCGACTGGCCCGATCGTGTGCGCATCGACTTCTGGTCCGAGGGCAATCGCGAGGAGACGATCTATCGCAGCAAGGCGGTCGGCGAGCCGCCGTTCATGCTGGCGCTCTCGGGTTTTCACGCGATCCGCGATGCGATCGCGAGCGTCGCCGACTATCGGCTCTCGCCGCGCCTCGACGCGCCGGCGACCGATGAGCGTATCCTCGCGTCGGTCGACGAAATCCAGCGGCGATCGGCCGGATGAACGACGGCCTGTGCCATTGACATGATCGAGCACGTCCGCTGGAACGAAGCGTTGCGCGATGCAATCGCGAACGCCGAGCGGTGCGTGCTCGTCGTCGTGGCCGGTTGCACCGGCTCCACGCCGCGCGAAGCCGGCGCGGCGATGCTGGTGCGGCTGCGCAGCGTCACCGGCACGATAGGCGGTGGCCATCTCGAGTTCGAGGCGTTGCGGCTTGCGCGCGAGGCGCTGTCCAGCGACGCCCCTTGTGCGCAGTGGCTCGTGCGCTTCCCCCTTGCCGCGCGACTCGGTCAATGCTGCGGCGGCGTGGCGACGCTGTGCTTTGCGGCGCTCGATATGGGCGCGCACGCCTGGCTCGATGTGGTCGACGGATGCGTGCGCTCGCGCACCGATTGTGCGATCGTCGGCCTGATTGGTCCCGACGCGCAGGCTTCGCAACGGCTGATCGTGACCGCCGACGATGTGCGCGGCTCGCTCGGCCGGCCCGCTGTCGAGGCGCTTGCGTTGCGCGAGGCAAGGGCGCGCCTGCATGAAGGCGCCGTCGGCGCTTCGTTGATCGAAGCACAGGGCATGACGCTGTTCGTGCATGTCGTCCAGACGGAACCGTTCGACGTCGCGGTGTTCGGCAACGGGCACGTCGGACGCGCACTTGTGCAGGTACTGGGAGCGTTGCCTGCGCGCGTTCGCTGGATCGACACGCGTGACGACGACTTTCCCGCCCAGCTGCCGGCCAACGTCGAGAAGATCGCCACCGACGACCCCGTGGGCGAAGTGCACCACGCGCCGCGTGGCGCGTACCTGGCCGTGCTGACACACAGCCATGCGCTCGACTTCGACATTGTCACGGCAGCGCTTGCGCGTGACGATCTCGCGTATGTCGGCTTGATCGGATCGAAATCGAAGCGCGCGCAGTTCGAGCGTCGCTGGCAGCTGCGCGGCATCGACAGCGAAGCGCTGCGGCGCCTCACTTGTCCGATCGGCGCCGGTGCATTGCGTGGCAAGGAACCCGGTGTCATCGCCGTCGCTATCGCGAGCGAGCTTCTGGCGATTCGACAATCGCAGGCTGCGCATCGGTCGGGCAAAGTCGTGCAGATGAAACGCCACGCACGCAAGGCGCTGGAGCCTGCCGGTGGCTGACCGGTCAGCCGCCCCGCGGCTTTCGTTGCGCGGCATCACCAAGGCCTACCCCTCGGTCGTCGCGAACGCCGACATCTCGCTCGACGTGGCAGCCGGCGAGGTTCATGCGGTCCTCGGGGAGAACGGCGCCGGCAAGTCGACGCTGATGAAGATCATCTACGGCGTCGTGCGGCCGGACGCCGGAACGATCGCCTGGGAAGGCCGGACCGTCGACATCGGCAATCCGGCGCGCGCGCGCAAACTCGGCATCGGCATGGTGTTCCAGCACTTCTCGCTGTTCGAGACGCTGACCGTCGCCGAGAACATCGCACTGGCGCTCGACGCCTCGCAATGCGGAAGCGATCTTGCCCAGCGGATCGCCGACGTGTCGACGCGTTACGGTCTGCCGCTCGATCCTGGACGTCATGTCCATTCGATGTCGGTCGGCGAGCGCCAGCGCGTCGAGATCGTGCGATGTCTGCTGCAGCATCCGCGGCTCCTGATCATGGATGAGCCGACGTCGGTGCTGACGCCGCAGGCTGTCGAGACGCTGTTCTCGACGCTTCGTACGCTCGCGAGCGAAGGGGTGAGCATTCTCTACATCAGCCACAAGCTCGATGAGATCCGTGCGCTTTGCGAACGGGCGACGGTGCTGCGCGGCGGCCGCGTGACCGGCGCGTGCGATCCGCGGCAGGAAACGTCGGCGTCGCTCGCGCGCATGATGATCGGCGGCGATTTGCCGCATCCGAAGCATCGTCCCGCGCAGCGCGGCGACGCACGGCTCGTCGTCGACGGGCTCACCCTCGCTTCCGAAGATCCGTTCGGCTGCGCGCTTCACAGGATCTCGCTTCAAGTGCATGCCGGCGAGATCGTCGGCATCGCCGGCGTTTCCGGTAACGGGCAGCAGGAGCTCCTGGCTGCGTTGTCGGGCGAGGCGACGATCGCCGATTCCAACCCGATCCGCATCGATGGCATGCCGGCCGGCCGCATGAACGCAGCGACGCGGCGCTCGCTCGGCCTGGCCTTCGTGCCAGAGGATCGCATGGGACGCGGCGCCGTTCCCGACATGTCGCTTGCGGACAATGCATTGTTGACTGCCCATCGCGATGGCATGGTCCGCGCAGGACTTGTCGTCGCTTCGCGAGTCGATCGCTTTGCGCGCCAGACGATCGCCGATTTCAACGTAAAGGCCGGCGGGCCGAATGCGGCGGCGCGCAGCCTCTCGGGTGGCAATCTGCAGAAGTTCATCGTCGGTCGCGAGATCCGGCAACGACCGAAAGTGATGATCGCCGCGCAGCCGACATGGGGCGTCGATGTCGGCGCCGCTGCGCAAATCCGTCAGGCGCTGATCGACTTGCGTGATGCGGGCGTCGCGGTCCTTGTCGTTTCCGAGGAACTGGACGAGTTGTTCGAGATTTGCGATCGGCTGGCGGTGATTGCACAGGGACAGCTGTCACCCGCCGTGCCCATCGCGCAGACCAACGCCGA
>DATLNR010000030.1:0-20643 GCA_035536655.1 Casimicrobiaceae bacterium | reverse complement strand
CGTCGCCTCGCGCACAAACTCCCTCTCCCCGGTCCTTGGGGGAGAGGGCCGGGATGAGGGGGCCGATTAATCGCTTGCGATCGCCGGCCCGCTGCCGGACCGCTTCATCCGCGTGATCAGCAGCGCCACCACACCCACCGCCATCACGATCAGCGCGATGTGCACCGCGCTCCTGCTCGCGGCATAGGTGATGCTCGAGTACGCGAGCCACGCGCAGGCGGCACAGAACACGACCGGCGTGATCGGATAGAGCGGCACGCGAAACGGCCGCTCGATCGCCGCGTCCTTCGCGCGCAGCCGGAACAGCGCGATCCCGACCAGGAACAGGAACGTCCAGAACACCGGCGCGGTGAACTCGACCATCGTCTTGAAGCCGTTGTTCTGGAAAGAGCCGAACACGACGAGCGCGAGCGCGATCACAGCCTGGACGATCAGCGCGGCAACCGGCGTTCCTTTCGCGGCGCTCCAGCCGCCCATGAAACGCAGCGCCGGCCAGTCGCGACCCATCGCATAGTTCGTGCGTGCGCCGACGATCATCGTCGCGTTGATCGACGTCAGCGCGGCGATCGCGACGATCAGCGACAGGATCTGCGCGCCGAGCGGACCGAACGCGCGCGCCATCACGTCGGCGCCGGCCGCCTTGCTGCCGGCGAGCCCTTTGAGCCCCAGGCCGTTCAGCATCGCGATGTTCGCAACGACGTAGATCACGGCGAGGATCGCGAGGCTTGTGATCAGCACCGGAACGATGGCGCGCCGCCCGCCTTTGAGCTCGGCCGAGATATACGCCGCCTCGTTCCATCCGCCATAGGTAAACAGCACGAAGATCATCGCGAAGGCCAGCGTGCCGAACGCGGGTGTCGAGGAGAACGCCGGCGGCGAGGCGGCCTCCGGCGTCGCGACGAAGCCTGCGATCGCGACGGCGACGAGACCGACGACTTCGATGACCGTCAGCACGATCTGCGTTCGCGCCGACGCTTGCAGCCCGACGATGTTGACCGCCGTCAGCACGACGATGATCGCCGCGGCCCAGATCGCGCTGCTCGCAGCGCCGAGCGGCGCGATCCGCGATACATAATCGCCGAACAGAAACGCGAGGATCGCGATCGCGCCAGTGTTGATCACCATTGCGCGCGCCCACGCGTACAGGAAGCTGACCGGACGACCGAACGCACGCGTCAGGAAGTGATAGTCGCCACCGGCGTGCGGATAGGTCGTCGCGAGTTCCGCGTAGCAGAGCGCGCCCGCGAGCGAGATGACCGCGCCGAGCACCCACGCGACCACGACCCAGCCAGCGTCTCCCGCAATGCCGGCCACGAGCGACGGCGTGCCGAAGATGCCGGCGCCGATGACGATGCCGACGATGATGGCGACCGCTTGTTGCGGCGACAGCAGCGGCTGCGGGGCCTCGGCGACGGGCGCTGGGTTCGCCATGCTCGACCGCCCGGATCAGCGCTTGCGAGCCGAAACCTGCGTCGACCGTCCCTGCCACGAAAGGTCGCCGCTGAAGTTGTTGCCCGCGACCGTCACGCGCGCATTGCGCAGGTTGTTCTCGTTGTCGACGAAGCTGAAGGCGAGCTTGTCGCCCTGCAATGTCCCGCCGAGCACCGGCTGCATCTTGCCGCCCATCGTCACCGTGCCGCCGACGCGCTGATAGCGTTGGGTCAGGTTGACCGTGCCTTCGGTGCCGGCATCGTCCTTGAACGCCCAGATGCCTTCGACCTGCGCGGGAACGTGCCAAAGATACGCGTCGCGGAACTCGATGCTGTACTTCTCGTCCGGTTCCCAGTCGCCCATGTGGAACTGGTGCGACGTGACGCGCGTCCCCGGCTTCATCTTGAGGATCGTCGGGCGAAGCTTCAAGTTCAGGTCGGGCAGCAGGTACATAGTGACGACCGTGGCGTTGCTGAAGTCTTCCTTGAAGATGTCGCCGGTGATGATGTTGACCGCGTTGTCGACACCCTGGCGCTTCACGTTGCGCCGCGCGAGCTCCGCCATGTCGGCGTTGAACTCGATGCCGACGGCCTTCGCACCGAACTGCTTCGCGGCGGCGATCGGTATCTTCCCGTCACCCGAGCCGAGGTCGTACACCAGATCGTCCTTCGTCACCTTCGCCGCGGTCAGCATGCGCGTCACCAGCGCATCGGGCGTGGGCACCCAGATGACGTCCTTGCCGGGCTGACCGACTTGCGGCTGGAAGACCTCGTCGCCGTGCTCGGGCTTCGCCTGCGCGAACGCAAGCGAGGTGAGCGACAGGGCGACAAGGGCCGCGGCGATGCGTGCGTACATCATTGGGGATTCTCCGGAGACTGCCTGAAGGCAGGGCAGGGCAAAGAGGCGGAAGTCTAGCGCATGAACGGCTGCGGCCGACCCGGTAAGCTTGAGACCCGTGATGCGCATCCGAATGCGGTCGTTCGCGTCCGACCTGACGCCGGTGTTCAAGAAGTATCTGTGCGTGCGGCTTGCGGGAACCGCGTCGCAGCAGATGCTGCTCGTGGCGCTCGGCTGGCAGATGTACGACCTGACGGCGAGCGCCTGGGACTTGGGCCTCGTCGGGCTCGCGCAGTTCCTTCCGGCTTTGATACTCACGATCCCGGCCGGACAGATCGTCGATCGCGTCGACCGCAAGCGCGTGCTTGCGGCAAGCCTCGTGCTCCACGGAATCGTAGCGCTGGTGCTCGCCGTCGGCAGCGCCGGCGACTGGGTGACGCGCGGGCACATCCTGACGCTATCGGTCGCGATCGGCGTGGCGCGTGCGTTGCAGGCGCCGTCGCAGCAAGCGATGCTGCCGTCGCTCGTGCCGCTGGATCAGCTGCCTCGCGCAGCGGCGCTGTCGTCATCGTCGATGCAACTTGCCGTCATCGGCGGCCCTGCGCTCGGCGGGTTCCTGTACGCATTCGGCGCGACGACCGTCTACGCGATCGGCTTCGCCTTCATCGTCGTTGCCTTGACGCTGCTATCGACGTTTCCCGCATTCATGCCGAACCCGCAGTCGCCGGTGTCGGTGGCGTCGGTGTTCGAAGGTTTTCGGTTCATCCATCGCAATCCGGTGCTGCTCGGCGCGATCTCGCTGGATCTCTTCGCCGTGCTGCTCGGCGGCGCGACGGCGCTGCTGCCGATCTTCGCAAAGGATGTGCTCGCGACCGGACCGTGGGGACTCGGCCTGTTGCGCAGCGCCCCGGCGATCGGCGCACTTGCGATGGCGCTGGCGCTGGCGCGCCATCCGCCGCGACGGCGCGTGGGTCGGCTCATGTTCGTCTCGGTTGCGATCTACGGCGTCGCTATGCTCGGCTTCGCGGCCTCGACATCGCTGTTGCTGTCGATGTTTGCGCTTGCGGTGAGCGGCGCTGCGGACACGGTCAGCGTCGTGATCCGACAAACGCTCGCGCAGCTCGAAACGCCGGACGACCTGCGCGGTCGCGTCAGCGCGGTCAATGCGACGTTCATCGGCGCAAGCAATCAGCTCGGCGAATTCCGCGCCGGCGCAACGGCGGCGGTCCTCGGACCGGTTAGCGCCGTCATTGCCGGTGCGGTCGGTACGCTCGTCGTCGTCGGCCTGTGGATGCGCATGTTTCCATCGCTCGTTGCGCGTGACCGGCTGCAACCTTCTTCGTAGAGGCTCGTCATGGCCCGAATCGCGTACGCCAACCCCTCGTTACCCGACATCCAGCCATTGGTCGATCGCATCGTCAGCGAGCGAGGGTCGCTGCTGCACCTCTATCAAATGCTGCTGCACAGCGCGCCGCTGACCGAAGGGTGGCTCGTCTATCTGACGGCGATTCGCCAGCGACTGAGCCTTGCAGGCGCGATCAGAGAGCTCGTCATCATCCGCGTCGCGTCGCTGAACGGCGCGCAGTACGAGGCCGACCAGCACGCGCCGATCGCGCGGCGAGAAGGCGTCAGCGAAGCGAAGCTCGCGGCACTGGGCGAGTGGCGGGACTGCCAAGCCTTTGCCACCGACGAGCGTGCGGCGCTCGCATTGACCGACGCGATGACGCGCGACGTTCAGGTACCGGGCGATGTGTTCGACGCCGTGCGCGCGCACTTCAGCGAGCGCGAAACGGTCGAGCTGGTCGCAACCATCGCGGCCTACAACATGGTTTCTCGCTTCCTCGAAGCGCTGCAGATCCATTCGCACGACGAGCGCTGAGCGGGCGATTGCGCTGTCGCGACACGGATCAACGACGATCGACGGCGAAGTGTTTCAGCGCGGAGCGGTCGACGTCGATGCCGAGTCCCGGCCCCGTCGGAATCGCGATCCGGCCGGCGACCGGCTCGAGCGGCGCGGCGAGAATGCGTTGCCTGATGGGATGCTCGGTGCAGTCGAACTCGAGCATCGGCGCGATCGGATTGAGCGACGGCGGAACGTGCGGGACGACGGCGAGCAGTTGCAGCGACGCCGCAAGCCCGATGCCGGTGCCCCATACGTGCGGATTGCAGCGCACCCCGAACGCGGCGGCCATGTCGAAGATGCGTTTGCTTTCGGTGATGCCGCCGGTGGCCATCGCGTCTGGCTGGGCGATGTCGACGGCACGCGCGAGGAACAGATCGCGGAAGCCGTAGCGCGTGAACTCGGCTTCGCCGCCTGCGACGGGAATCGAGAGGCCGCGCCGGACCTCGGCGTAGCCGGTGCGGTCCTCCGGCGTGACAGGCTCTTCGAACCAGCCCAGACGCAAGCCCGCGCACGCGCGACCGTACGCGAGCGCAGTCGCGACGTCGTACGCGTGGTTCGCATCCACCAGCAGCGTGACATCGGGACCGACAGCATCGCGCAACGCATGCGTTAGCGCGATGTCTTCGTCGAGCCCGAACCCGATCTTGAGCTTGACGGCGCGGAATCCGCTCGCGACGTAGCCCCCGGCCTCGTCGCGCAGGTAATGCGCGTGATCGTCGCGCCTCCGACGATAAAGACCGGTCGCGTAGGCCTGCACTTCACTGCGCAACGGACCGCCGAGTAGCGTGGCGATCGGCACGCCGAAATGCCGGCCGCGGATGTCCCACAACGCGATGTCGATCGCGGAAAGGCCTTCGATCGCGCCGCCTTTCTGACCGTGATCACGCAGCGCGTTGTACATTGCTTCCCAGTGCGCGTCGCCGGCGAGCGCGTCGCGTCCGATCAGAAGCGGCGTGAGATGTTCGACGACGGCCGCGGAGATGCGTGCCGGGCCGAACGCTTCGCCCCACCCTGTAATGCCCGCGTCTGTCTCGATCTCGACAATCATCGCGCCGCGACGGTCGTACCACGCCTGCGAATACGCGAACGGTTCCTTGAGCGCCGCTTCGAGAACGTGCGCAATGACGCGGGTGATGCGTGGACCGGTCATGCGTCGATCATTCGGCGGTCGCGCGGTACGAGCGAGAGATCAGAGAAAGGCCGCCGCAGAGCGCTCGTCGTTGCGTTGCCGTTTCGGCGGTCGCCAAGCGCCGCCCCGAGGCGACCGCGTGGGTCACAATCGAGGAAAGAACGTGCAAGTACAGCGGCACGTCATCCGCAGTCCGCTCGGACGCGTTCTTTCCTCGTCGCATATGCCGGAGAGAGGAGTCGAACCCCCGACCTTCGCATTACGAATGCGCTGCTCTACCGACTGAGCTACTCCGGCCCGGTGCCGTCGCGAGATGAAGTTGCGACGACGAACCCGTTATTCTATCAAACATGCGATGGCTCGTCGGGTTTCATGCGGTGACTGCGCGACTGCGCCAGCGACCTTCGTCCATCCGTGAGCTCTACGTCCATGCGGGACGCCACGATGCCCGCATCCGTGAGCTGACCGAGCGCGCGAAGCTTGCCGGCGTGCGCGTGCATGCGGTCGACGAGCGCAGGCTCGACGATCTCGCGACGAACGGCAAGCATCAGGGCGTCGTCGCGAGCGTCGACGAAACCGCGTCGCATGTCACGCTCGCCGATGTGCTCGAGCATCCGCCCGAGCCATCGCTGCTGCTCGTGCTCGACGGCGTCACCGACCCGCACAACCTCGGCGCGTGCCTGCGCAGCGCCGATGCGTTCGGCGCACACGCGGTTGTCGTTCCCAAGGATCGCGCGGTCGGCGTCAACGCCACGGTGGCGAAGGCGGCGAGCGGGGCCGCGGATACGGTGCCGGTCGTCACCGTCACCAATCTCGCGCGGGCGTTGCAGGAGATGAAGAATGCAGGGCTGTGGATCATCGGCGCGCAGAGCGAAGGCGAAAGCCTTTTCACCGCCGACGTGACCGGACCGATCGCGTGGGTGCTGGGCGCCGAGGGCGGAGGCTTGCGGCGCCTTACGCGCGAACACTGCGATCGCCTGGTCGGCATTCCGACAATGGGCAGCGTCGAAAGCCTGAACGTCTCGGTGGCGGCCGGCATCTGCCTCTTCGCCACGCGGCGCGCGCGCTCCGCCCGTGGCGCCTAAAGTCCCCGCGTTGAGCTTTACCCTCGTTTGCGGCATCATCCGCGGCGTTATTTCCCCTCTATTCCCCGGTTCTCCGGGAGGAGCATCCCATGCGACTCAAGTATCTGATCGGCGCGCTGGCGGCCGCGGCGCTGGTTGCCGCCCCGGTTTCGGCGAAGACGCTGCGCTGGACGAGCCAGGGCGACATCCTGACGTTCGATCCGATGGCGCAGAACGAGAGCCTGAACAACACGTTCTCCGACTATGTCTACGAAGGCCTGCTGCGCTACAGCAGGAAGTTCGAGCCGGAGGCGGCGCTCGCGACGTCGTGGACACGCGTGTCGCCCACGCAGTGGCGCTTCGTGCTGCGCAAGAACGTGCGCTTCCATGACGGCACGCCGATGACGGCGGACGACGTCGTGTTTTCGTTCGAGCGCGTGCTGAAGCCGTCGTCGAACATGAAGGTCTACGCGCAAGGCATCAAGGAGACGCGCAAGGTCGACGACTTCACCGTCGAGATCGTCACCGACGGGCCGAACCCGGTGCTGCTGCGCGGCTTGGTCGACATCAAGATCATGAGCCGCGCGTGGGCGACGAAGAACAACGTCGTCAACCCGCAGAACTACGCGCAGAAGGAGGAAAGCTTCGCGGCGCGCAACACGAACGGCACCGGGCAATTCATGTTGAAGTCGCGGGAAGCGGATGTGCGCACCGTACTGGTGATCAATCCGAATTGGTGGGACAAGGCGCCGGAGAGCAACATCACCGAGATCGTCTACCAGCCGATCAAGCAGGACGGCACGCGCGCCGCAGCCCTGCTTTCGGGTGAGATCGACCTGGTGCTCGATCCGCCAACGCAGGACGTTCCGCGGCTGCGCCAGGATCCGAAGCTCAAGATCGCCGATGGCACCGAAACGCGAATGATCTTCTTCGGCTTCGACCAGTGGCGCGACGAGTCGCCGTACACGAGCGTCAAAGGCAAGAACCCGTTCAAGGACAAGCGCGTGCGGCAGGCGATGTACCAGGCGATCGACATCGAGGCAATCCGTCGCGCCACGATGCGCGGTCTCGCCGTGCCGTCCGGCTCGATGATCGCGCCGCAGGTCAACGGATACTTCGAAGAGTTCGCCAAGCGTCTGCCGTACGACGCCGCTGCGGGGAAGAAGCTTCTCGCCGACGCCGGCTATCCGAACGGCTTCGAGTTCACGCTCGACTGCCCGAACAACCGTTACATCAACGACGAGGAGATCTGCCAGGCGGTCACGGCGATGTGGGCGAAGATCGGGCTCACCGCGAAGCTCAATGCGATGCCGCGCGCCACGTACTTCCAGAAGATCCAGAAGTTCGACACGAGCGTGTATCTGCTCGGCTGGGCGACGGCAACGTTCGATGGCCTCTACACGCTGCAAAGCCTGATCCGCAGCGTCGATCCGAAGGGCGGCGCCGATGGCAACTTCAATCTCGGCAAGTACAGCAACGTCAAAGCCGACGCGCTGATCGACCAGGTGAAGATCGAGATCGACGAGAAGAAGCGCAACGAGTTGATGCGCGAGGCGCAGCGGATCCACTACGACGACGTCGGTCACATCCCGCTGCACCAGCAGGTGATTCCGTGGGCGATGCGCAGCAACGTGACAACGTTCCATCGTGCGGATAACCGGCTCGATATGCGGTGGACGCGGATCGATTGATCCGATGAAAAACGCGTCCTTGGAATAGCCGACGCAGAAGGCGCCGTGGGGTCGGTGGCTGATGCTAGGTCAGCGACGCGCCTTTTGCGTCGGGGTGTAATCCAGGCGCGCGCCTTGGGGCGGCCCGTCGGCGCGCGCTCGCAACGGCACTAAACAACAACGAGCGCCATGCGTCGAGCCGTGCCATCCACAATGCGTGCGAGCCGTTCCTAACCACTGATGCTCGCATTCATCCTCCGCCGTCTGCTGCAATCGCTGGTCGTGATGGCGGTCGTCGCGTTCATCGCGTTCAGCCTGTTCAACTTCGTCGGCGATCCGGTCGCGTTCATGCTCGGGCAGGACGCGACGATCCAGGAGCGGCAGCGGCTCCGTGCGGACCTTGGTCTCGACCAGCCGTTCTACGTGCAGTTCGTCCGCTTCCTCGGCAACGCTTTCGAAGGCGACTTCGGCGTGTCGCTGCGGCAAGGTCGCCAAGTCGCAGTTTTGCTCAAGGAACGACTACCAGCGACGCTCGAACTCTCGTTTGCCGCCGCGTTGATCGCGCTCTTTGTCGGCATCCCGCTCGGCGTCTACACCGCGTTGCGCAGGAACAGCTGGCTGTCGCATTTGCTTCTCGCCGCCTCGCTCGTCGGCGTCAGCCTCCCGACGTTCCTGATCGGCATCCTGCTGATCCTGATCTTTGCGGTCTACCTCGGCTGGCTGCCGTCGTTCGGGCGCGGCGACGTCGTGCCGGTCGGCTGGTGGACGACAGGCCTTCTGACGAAGACCGGCCTCAAGGCGCTGATCCTGCCTTCGATCACGCTGTCGTTGTTCCAGCTGACGCTCATCATGCGGTTGGTGCGCTCGGAGATGCTCGAGGTGCTGCGGACCGACTACATCAAGTTCGCGCGCGCACGCGGCCTGACCGATCGCTCGATCCATTTCGGCCATGCGCTCAAGAACACGCTCGTGCCGGTGATCACGATCACCGGCCTGCAGCTCGGTGCGATCATCGCGTTCGCGATCATCACCGAAACCGTATTCCAATGGCCGGGGATGGGCCTTTTGTTCATTCAGGCCGTGCAGTTCGCCGACATTCCCGTCATGGCCGCGTACCTCGTGTTCATCGCGCTGGTGTTCGTCGTCATCAACCTCGTCGTCGACATGACGTATTACGGCGTCGATCCACGATTGAGGATCGAACGCGGAGGTGGGCATTGACGACGCCCGTCGCCCGTATCGAGCGCTGGCAGCCGGAGTTCGCCGCACTGCGCCGCGACCTGCACGCCCATCCGGAGCTCGGCTTCGAGGAGGAACGCACGGCACGCGTCGTCGCGGACAAGCTGACCGAGCTCGGCATCGAGCATCACACGGGCATCGGCCGCACGGGCATCGTTGCGGTGATTCGCGGCCAACGCGACAACGACGGCCGCTCGGTGGGCTTGCGCGCCGACATGGACGCGCTGCCGATGCAGGAAGAGAACACGTTCGCGCACCGCTCGCGCTACGAAGGGCGCATGCACGGCTGCGGTCACGACGGGCACACGACGATGCTGCTGGCAGCCGCGCGTTATTTGCACGAGACGCGCAACTTCGACGGAACCGCGTACCTGATCTTCCAACCGGGCGAGGAGGGCTACGCCGGCGCCAAGGCGATGATTGCCGACGGCCTGTTCGAGCGCTTCCCCGCCGAGCGGGTGTTCGCGCTGCACAACTGGCCGGGACTGGCTCCGGGCAAGATCGGCATCACGCCCGGGCCCGCGATGGCGGCGGCGGACCGCATCGAGATCACGATCGACGGCCGCGGCGGGCACGGCGCGCATCCGCATGCGGCGATCGATCCGGTGCTCGTCGCCGGGCACATCATCACCGCGGCGCAGTCGATCGTCGCGCGCAACGTGTCGCCGGTCGACACGGCGGTCGTCAGTCTCTGCGCGATGCAGGCCGGTAATCCTCAGGCGATGAGCGTCATTCCCGCGCATGCGAAGCTCGTCGGGACCGTCCGCACGTTCCGGCCTGCGACGCAGGACATGGTCGAGGCTCGATTGCACGAGCTCGTGCGATCGATCGCAAACGCGTTCGGCGCGCAGGCGTCGCTTCACTACGAGCGCGTGTATCCCGCGACGATCAACCACCCGGGACCGACGGAGTTCGCGATGGACGTTGCCGAGTCGCTCGTCGGCCGCGAGAACGTCGTGCGCAATCTCGAGCCTTCGATGGGCTCCGAGGACTTCAGCTTCATGCTGCAGGCGCGGCCGGGCGCGTTCGCGCGCATCGGACAGGGCGGCGCGCACACCGGCGGCTTCCTGCACAGCAGCCGGTACGACTTCAACGATGACGTCATCCCGCTCGGCGCGGGTTATCTCGCCTCCCTTGCCGAGAAGGCGATGCCTCTGTCGATGCCCACGCGATGAACGCGCGCGACCAGGCGCCTGCGCAGACGCTCGGCTGGACGTTCTCGGACGTCGATCCGGCGATGCACTTCGCCACCGACTACGCCGATGCGCGCACGAAGTTTCGTGATGCGGCATCGCGGCGCGGCGTTTCGATCGAATCGCACGAGCATCCGAAGGCCAGGGGTCCTCGCAACGAAAGGCTTGCAATCGATGTCGTCGTGCTCGGCAACGCCGACGTGACAGGTGCGTTGATCATCACGTCGGGCACGCACGGCGCCGAAGGCTTCTGCGGCAGCGGTTGCCAGGTCGGGCTTCTGGCCGACGACGCGTTCGTTGCCAGCGTCGACAAGAGCGACGTGGCCGTGATCATGGTCCATGCACTGAACCCCTACGGCTTCGCGCACGTGTGTCGGACCACCGAGGAGAACGTCGACCTCAACCGGAACTTCTGCGATTTCGCGAATCTTCCGCGCAACGACGCGTACAACGACGTTCACCCGATCGTGGTTTGCGATACGTGGCCCCCGACGGCCGAGAACCAGCAGGCCATCGGCGCCTACCTCGCTCGAAATGGTGTCCTAGCGATGCAACAGGCCGTGACCGGCGGCCAGTGGGACCGCGCTGACGGCCTGTTCTTCGGCGGCAAAGGCCCGGCGTGGAGTCAAACGATCATGCGCGACATCCTGCGCCGACACGCCGCGAAGCGCGAGCGGCTTGGCTGGATCGACATCCACACCGGCCTCGGTCCATCCGGCCACGGCGAGAAGATCTTCGCCGGCCCCGATGACGCCGCGATGATCGCCCGCGCACGCGCGATCTGGGGTGTTGACGTGACGTCGATCTACGACGGCTCGTCGACGTCGGCCAGGATCAACGGGCTGCTGTTCAACGCCGCCCTGGACGAATGTCCGCGCGCGCAGTATGCCGGCATCGCGCTCGAATACGGCACGAAGCCCTACGTCGACGTGATCCATGCGTTGCGCGGATCGCAATGGCTGATCAACCATCCGCAGGCGGATGACCGCGCTCGCGAGTCGATACGCAAGTCGGTGCGCGACGCGTTCTACGTCGACACGCCGGCATGGAAGGCGATGGTTTACGGCCAGGCGCGCGCCGCCGCATTGCAGGCGCTTCGCGGGTTGGGCGAAAGGAAAAGCTAGGATGAACAACCCCCACGCTCGCCTCATTTCCCTTCGGCTTCGCTGCCCCCCGAGGGGGCGCGGTCAGTCGTCTGGGGCGGCCCTGCGCGACTGACATGGCAACTCCGACAACGGCAACCGGCACTTCGCCCACGCGGCCCGACGTCAAGGCGCAGGTCAACGCGCTGTGGGACAGCGACATCAGCTACAGCTTTCGCCGCTCGCCGGTCGCAATGCTGTCGGCCGCCGTGCTGCTCGTTTGTCTGGCGTCGGCGTTGTTCGCGCCGTGGATCGCGCCACACAACCCGTTCGATCTGCGCACGCTGAACCTGCTCGACGCGCTGACGCCGCCCGCTTTCAGCGAAGGCGGCAAGCCGACGTTCGTGTTGGGCACCGACGATCAGGGCCGCGACGTGCTTTCGGCGATCATGTTCGGCGCGCGCATCTCGCTCCTCGTCGGCCTCGCCGCCGTGGCCCTGGCGGTGATCGTCGGCGTTGCGCTCGGACTCGCGGCCGGGTATGTCGGGGGCAGAGTCGACGCATTCATCATGCGTGTCGCCGACGTGCAGCTGTCGTTTCCCGCGATCCTGATCGCGCTCCTGTTCAGCGGCGTCGCGCAAGCCGCGCTGCCGCGCGATGCGACGGGGAACGTCGCCATCGCCGTCCTCATCCTCGCGATTGCCGCGTCGAACTGGGTGCAATACGCGCGAACCGTGCGCGGCTCGACGATGGTCGAGAAGAACAAGGAATACGTGCAGGCAGCGCGCGTCATCGGTGTGTCGCCGTTCAACATCATGCGGCGCCACCTGTTGCCAAACGTTCTCGGGCCGGTGCTCGTGCTGGGGACGATCAACATCGCCACCGCGATCATCACCGAGGCGACGCTCTCGTTCCTCGGCGTCGGCGTGCCGCCCACTCGGCCGTCGCTCGGCACGCTGATTCGCGTCGGCAACGATTTCCTGTTTTCCGGCGAGTGGTGGATTACCATATTCCCGGGCGCGGCGCTGGTCATCATGGTGCTCTCGATCAACCTGTTGGGTGACTGGCTGCGCGACGCGCTGAATCCCAAGCTGCGCTAGCGGTCCAACTGTGGCCGCATGTGCGGACGATCCAAGGAGCCAACGATGCGAAAGACGATCATTGCCGTCCTGCCGCTTCTTCTCGCCGGCTGCCAGACCTGGGGGCCGACGTGGAGCGAAGTGAGCGGATCCCGCTATCACAGGACCGACCTGAACCGCAGCCCGACGATCATCGAGAACGTCGATGGCGTGACGCCCCTCTTCTTTCGTAGTGGCAGCTATCGAGTCGCCCGGATCGAGCCGGGCCGCCATCAGCTGACGCTGCAGGGCGTACCGCTTCGCGCCGGCTGGCAGGGAACGCTGCAGCCGTATTCGCTCGACGCGAAGCCTTGCCAGCGCTATTACATCAATGCCCAGTTCGATGGGCCGCTACAACCGTCCGACTGGAAGCCGGTGATCGATTACGTCGAGCCGATCGCGGGTTGCGGCGTCGCCGTCGCGGCGAAGTAGAAGCGGATGCGTGTCGACGCGAGCGGGGAGCGCGTGAGCGTCGCAGGGCCGTCCCAAGGCGCTCACTCCGCCCCCTCGGGACGGCGCAGCGACGCCGAGATGGCAGACCAGGTCGCAAGCGTGTGGGCCCCATAACAGCGCTCCTCGCAGTGGAGAATCTGCGCGTCGAGTTCCCGACGCGGCGCGGAACGCTCGTCGCCGTTCACGACGTCAGCTTCTCGATTGCACCCGGCGAAGTCCTGGGCGTCGTCGGCGAATCGGGCGCCGGAAAGTCGCTGACCGGCGCGGCGATCATCGGGTTGATCGATCCGCCCGGGCGTATTGCGGCAGGCCGCATCACGCTGGCCGGCCGCCGCCTCGAATCGCTGCCTTACGAAGCGATGCGGCGCATCCGTGGGCGGGAGATCGGCGCGATCTTCCAGGACCCGCTAACCTCGCTCAATCCGCTGTACACCGTCGCACAACAGCTCATCGAGACGATCCGCACGCACCTCGATGTCGGCGAGCGCGATGCGCGCGCGCGGGCCATCGCGCTGCTCGAGGAAGTCGGCATCCCCGGCGCGTCAAGGCGCATCGACCACTATCCGCATCAGTTCTCGGGCGGCATGCGGCAGCGTGTCGTCATCGCGCTTGCGCTCGCCGCGAATCCGAAACTCATCGTCGCCGACGAGCCGACGACCGCGCTCGACGTCTCCATCCAGGCGCAGATCATCCAGCTGTTGAAAGGGTTGTGCCGTGACCACGGCACGGCAGTGATGCTCATCACGCACGACATGGGCGTGATCGCCGAGACGGCAGACCGCGTCGCTGTCATGTATGCCGGACGCATTGTCGAGATCGGTCCGGTGGCCGACGTGATCCATCGGCCGCAGCACCCGTACACCGTCGGACTGATGGGCTCGATCCCGAAGATTCTCGACGGTCGTGCGCGGCTGACGCAGATCGACGGCGCGATGCCGCGGCTCACCGCCGTACCGCCGGGATGCGCGTTTCATCCCCGGTGTCCGCGAGCATTCGGCCGCTGCGTGCGCGAACGGCCCGAGTTGATGGACGGCGGCGCCAGCCGAGCGGCGTGCTGGCTGCACGATCCGGGCGCGAGACGTGAAGCGATGACCGAGCAGACGCACCCGAATCCGGATCGGAATCGCGCGCGAGCTTCGACGGCCGGAGCCGGCGAGCCGTGAGCGCGTCCGACGCAACGCCGCCGACGAGCGACGTACTGCTCGACGTCGTCGACGTTGCGCGCACGTTCGACGTGTCGCCGCCCTGGCTCAATCGCGTGCTCGAGGGCAAGTCGCGCACGTTGCTGAAGGCGGTCGACGGCGTCGACCTCGCGATTCGTCGCGGCGAGACGCTCGGCCTCGTCGGTGAATCGGGTTGCGGCAAGTCGACGGTGGCGCGGCTCATCGTCGGCTTGTATGCGCCCACACGCGGCACCATTCGCTACGACGGCCTGATGCTCGCCGGCGCCGGTGACGGCAATCGCGACGCCGCCGTTCGCCGCCGCGCCCGGCGCAGCATGCAGATGATCTTCCAGGACCCTTATGCGAGCCTGAATCCGCGCTGGCGTGTCGACGACATCATTGCCGAGCCGCTGCGCGTTTCGAGCGCTGCGATGAAGGCGGCCGATGTGCAAGCACGCGTGGCGGAGCTGTTGACGCAGGTCGGCCTCGCCAAAGCCGACGGCGTCAAGTATCCGCACCAGTTCTCCGGCGGTCAGCGGCAGCGCATCTCGATCGCGCGCGCGCTCGCCACGCGTCCGGCGTTCATGGTCTGCGACGAGCCGACGTCCGCCCTCGACGTGTCGGTGCAGGCGCAGGTGCTGAACCTGATGCGCGACCTGCAGCGCAATCTGTCGCTCACCTATCTCTTCATCTCGCACAATCTCGCCGTCGTGCGCCACATCGCCGATCGGGTCGGCGTCATGTATCTCGGCAAGATCGTCGAGCTCGCGCCGACGCCGGGCCTGTTTGCGAGCCCGCAGCATCCGTACACGCGAATGCTGCTCGAGGCGGTGCCCGACATCTCGATGACCGGCAAGTCGCGCATCGCGGTCGCCGGCGAAGTGCCCAATCCGCTCGACCCGCCGCCCGGCTGCACGTTTCATCCGCGCTGTCCGTATGCGAACGATCGCTGTCGGCGCGAAGTGCCGAAGCTCAAGCCGGTCGAGGGCGGCGGCGACGCGGCGTGCCATGGCGTCGAGGAGGGCCGCATTCCGGCGTCGGCGCCCGTCGCGATGCCGATGTCGTCGACCGGCGACTATGTCGTGACGGCACGCGCGCCTTGATCGCGGGCATGAAAGGTCGCGGCGTCATCGCCTGCGAGCACATCGCTCCGATATAATCACGGTGCACCGCTCGCGCCGTCGAACAACAAGCACCGTTCCTTGCGCCTCACGCAGATCAAGCTCGCCGGATTCAAGTCGTTCGTCGATCCGACGCAGATCGCGACACCCGGGCAGCTCGTCGGCATCGTCGGCCCGAACGGCTGCGGCAAGTCCAACGTCATCGACGCCGTGCGCTGGGTGCTCGGCGAATCGAAGGCGTCGGCGTTGCGCGGCGAGTCGATGCAGGACGTGATCTTCAACGGCGCCGGTGACCGCAAGCCGGTCGGCCGCGCGTCGGTCGAGCTCCATTTCGACAACGCTGCCGGCCGCATCGGCGGTCAGTGGGGCCAGTACGCCGAGATCTCGATCAAGCGGATGCTGTCGCGCGACGGCGACTCGAGCTACTACATCAACAACATCCCGGTGCGGCGCCGCGACATCCACGACCTGTTCCTCGGCACCGGTCTCGGTCCGCGCGCGTACGCGATCATCGAGCAGGGCATGATCTCGCGCGTCGTCGAGGCGCGGCCTGAAGAGCTCAGGGTGTTCCTCGAGGAAGCGGCTGGCGTTTCGAAATATCGCGAGCGGCGCAAGGAAACCGAGGGCCGGCTCGCCGACGCGCGCGAGAACCTGTCGCGCGTCGAGGATATCCGCGCCGAGCTAGCGAGCCAGATCGAACGGCTTGCGCAGCAAGCGAAGGTTGCGTCGGACTACCGCGACCACGAGGCGCGCCTGAAGCACGTGCAGCAGCTTCTGTGGTATTCGAAGCAGCAAGACGCGGTGCGCAGCCGCGAGCGTCTGGGAAACGACGTGGCGTCGCTCGTCGTCGCGCTCGAAAGCCTGCAGGCCGACCTGCGCCAGACCGAGGCGCGCATCGAGACGCAGCGCAGCGAACACTATGCGGCCGGCGACGCGCTGCACGAGCGGCAGGGCGCTTTCTATGCGACCAATGCCGAGCTGACGCGGCTCGAGCAGCAGCTCAAGTTCGCGCGGGACAGCGATGAGCGTCTGGCTCGCGAGCTGACGCAGATTCACGAGGAGCTGTCGGCGCTCTCCGCGCAGCAGCTCGCCGTGGCCGACGAGCGCACTGGGCTCGATGCGCTGCTCGAACGTACCGCCGCGCGCCGTGATGTCGCAGCGCGCGAGGAAGCCGATGCGCGCGACGCGCTGCCGGCGCTCGATGATGCGCTCACGCAAGCCGAGCGCGTGTTCTCTCGCGCGGCCGACAAGGTCATCGAGACGGAGCAAGCGATTCGCGTCACCGAAACGCGCCGCGAGCACGCGACGTCGACGCTCGAGCAGTCCGACAAGCGCCTTGCCGGGATCGCCGAAGAGCTTGCGGCGCTCGATGCGCCTGCGCTCGACGCCGTCCGCACGATCGAGGATCAGCTGGCGCAGGAAGCGAACGAGCTCGCGGATCGCGAACAGTCGTTGTCGGTGCTGCAGATCGCCGTGCAGTCGCTCCAGGAACGCGAGCGCACGGCGGCCGAGGATTACGAAGTGAAGGCGAAGCGGCTCGCCGATCTCGATGCGCGCGAGCAGGCGTTGTCGGCCCTGCAGGCGAAGGTCGGTCATGGTAGCGACCGCGACAGCTGGCTCGCCGACGCGGGACTCGCCGATGCAACACCATTATGGCGCGCGCTCGACGTCGAGCCGGGATGGAACGACGCGCTCGAAGCGACGCTGCGCGATCGTCTCGAAGCGCTCGAAGTCGCCAAGCTCACTGACGCGCTTGCATGGGAAGGCACCGAAGCCTCACCGCCCGTTCGCCTCGTGCTGTACGCGGACACGCCGTCCGCGCCATCGCCGTCCGTCTTCGACGACGCATTGATCGCGAAAGTGCGGCTGATGCGTCCGGCGCTCGCACGACTGATCGCCGATGCGCTGCACGGCGTGCGTTGCCGGCCGTCGATCGAGGCCGCGCTCGACGACTTGTCGCTGTTGAACGTCGGTGAAGCGTTCGTCACGCCCGAAGGGCATCTGGTGACCGCGCAGACGGTGACGCTGTTCCGTCCCGACGGCGCCCTGCACGGCGTGCTCGAGCGCCAGCGCGAGCTCGTCATGCTGGCCGATGGCACACGCGCGGCGCGCCATGTCGTCGCCGAAGCGCGTCGTGCGCTCGATGCGTTGCGCGAGGAGTTGCGCGCACAGCAGCAGGCGTGGCATGCCGAAAGCCTTGCGTTGGGATCGCAGCAGCGGCGCGTGAACGATCTCAAGGTCGAGCTCGTGCAAGCCAGACAGGCGGCCGAAGCGGCGCAGCTGCGACGCACGCAGCTCCTTGACGAGCAGGCACAGGCAAGCGGCGAGACGCGTGAACAGCGCGCGATGTTCGAGACGATCGGCCGCGAGATCGCCGATCTTCAGTCCCGTGCGCACGACGAGTACGCCGAGCGCGATCGGACGCGGCACTTGCGCAACGAAGCCGAGGTGACGCGAGAAAAGGGCCGCGAGCGCCTGCGTCTTGCCGAACGCACGTCGCAGGAAGCCGGCTTCGACGACGCTCGCGCGCGCGATCGAGTGGCCGACCTCGAGCGTCGCGAGTCGACGATCGCAGCGAGTGCGGAGCGACAGCAGACGCAAGCCGGCAAGCTCAAGAGCGAGCGCGAGTCGGTCGATTTTTCGCCGCTGACGACGGCACTCGAGCGGCAGGTGGGCCTGCGCAACGACGCGGAAGCCGCGCTCAAGTCGGCACGCGACCATCTCGAGTCGCTCGGCGCAGCGCTGCGCGAAGCGGAGGAGGCGCGCCTCGCGATCGACCGAGCGCTCGAGCCCGCCAGACAGAAGATCGGCGACGCTCGGTTGAAAGAACAGGCGGCTCTCATTGCCGAGCAGCAATACGCCGAGCAACTCGCCGAGGCGCAGGCCGATGTCGCCGCGTTGCCCGAGGCGCTCAAAGCGTTCGGCCCGAAGTCTCAGCTCGCCGGTGAGATCGATCGCTTGCAGAAGGCGATCGCCGAGCTCGGCGCCGTGAACCTTGCGGCGCTCGACGAGCTTGCGGCCGCCGAGGACCGCAAGGGCTATCTCGACCGGCAGGCAGCGGATCTCGTCGAGGCGATGACGACGCTCGAATGCGCGATCCGCGAGATCGATCGCGAATCGCGGCAGCTGCTGCAGCAGACGTTCGACGTCGTCAACGACAACCTCGGCAAGCTGTTCCCGGTATTGTTCGGCGGCGGCACGGCGAAGCTCGTGCTGACCGGCGACGAGATCCTCGATTCCGGCGTCGCCGTCGTCGCGCAGCCGCCGGGGAAGCGCAACACGTCGATCCATCTGTTGTCGGGCGGCGAGAAAGCGCTGACCGCGACATCGCTCGTGTTCGCCATCTTCCAACTGAACCCCGCGCCGTTCTGCCTTCTGGACGAGGTCGATGCGCCGCTCGACGACACCAACACCGAGCGCTTTTGCGCGATGGTGCGGGACATGGCGCGCGAAACGCAATTCCTGTTCATCTCGCACAACAAGATCACGATGGAGATGGCAGAGCAGCTCGTTGGCATCACGATGCCGGAGCCCGGCATCTCGCGCGTCGTCGCCGTCGACATCGCCGAAGCCGTCGATCTCGCGCGCATTGCCGGCGCCGTTGCTGCCGCCGCCTGACGCGTCGGTCGTCAGTCGCGCAGGACGGTCCGAAGCGACCGACTGCGCCCCCTTTGGGAGCAGCGTGCGAGGGAGCGTGGCGGGTCGTTCATTCGGAGGTTATCGAGATCGTGCGGGCTATAATCCGCGCGTCGCGCACCGCCTCGTCATGTCTTCGATTCATAACAACGCATGAGCTCGCTGCAAATCGGCCTCGTCATTGCCGGCGTCGCGCTCGTGATCGCAGTACTGCTCTACAACCGCTGGCAGGAACGGCGCGTGCGCGGACGTCTCGCGGCAGCGAGAAACAACGCCGTCGACGAGCGCGCGACAGCGCGTGTCGAGCCGACGCTCAAGCTCGCCGACGCCGATGCGGCGCCTGTGACGACGCGCGGCAACGTCGGTGCAGCGAGCAATGGGCGTTCGGACGTTTCGCTTTCGCACGACGCAAGCTGGCAGCCGCCGATGGACGAGGTCGTGCGGCTTTCCGACGACGACAGCGATGAAGCGGTCGCGCGTGAACCGGCGGCGGTCGGCGTTGCCGACACCGTGCGCACGCCGCGCGCGCCGATCCCGGCGCAGTTTTCCGCGGCGGCCCCCGACCCCGACATCGAAACGATCGTGACGATCAAGCCGGATCGAGCGGTCACGGCGAACGCGTTGGCCGCGGGACTCCATGCGCGCGTCGGCAAGACCGTGCGTTGGTACGGACGCCGTGACCCGAACGGGCCCTGGCAGCGGCTGGCGAGCGACAGTCGCGGCGAGTACGGCGAAGTCGCGGGATGCATGCTCCTCGCCGATCGCAACGGCGCGGCGACGCTCACGCAGATCGAGACGTTTCGCAAAGTCGCGTCCGACATCGCGGCAACGCTGCCCGGAACGCTCGGCGGGCCGTCGCCGGACGACGAAGCGCAGCGCGCGGAAACGCTCGATCGATTGTGCGCGGAGCTCGACATGCAGATCGGCCTGACGGTTCGCAAGGTCGCACCGGCGATCATTGCCGGGACGCGATTGCGCGGTGTTGCCGAGGCGGCCGGGTTCAGGCTTGCGCCGACCGGGCGCTTCGAATGGGTGCAGGACGACACCGGCGTCGTGCTGTTCACGCTGCAGAGCATGACCGACGAGGCGTTCACGCCCGACGCGCTGCGCGCGGGGTCGACGCCGGGCGTCGTGTTCCTGCTCGACGTGCCGCGCGTCGCCGATCCGGCAAAGGCGTTCGATCAGATGAAGCTAGCGGCGAGGCGCATGTCGCACACGCTCGGCGGCGAATTGGTCGACGACAACGGGCGGCCGCTGAACGATGCGGGGCTTGCAGCGATCCGCACACAGGTCGCTGCGGCCGAGGTCGCGCTCAAGCGCTACAACATCGAGCCGGGCAGCCCGCGCGCGTTGAAGCTCTTTGCAGCGTAGATGAACAACCCCACGCTCGCTGCGCTTGCTGCCCCCAGAGGGGGTGCAATCAGTCGCTTGGAACGGCTGGCCTCCTTGGACGGGCAGTGCCCGTGACAACCCGCGAGTCGGCCATCTCGTGTCGACTCGCGACGCCGCGATCCCCACGCAAAGTGCGCGTGGGGCCCCTCGCCGGCTGCCCGCGCCACGCCCTGCGCGCCTGATGAACAGCACGGCGCGAGCCCGCTCCCTGG
>DATLNR010000029.1:0-4402 GCA_035536655.1 Casimicrobiaceae bacterium | reverse complement strand
GCAACCGCGTTCTTCGCGTGGGCGTGCTTTCTCTGCGCCGATATCGCGTGGCGCAGGGACAGCCTGATGGCGATCGAGATCGTCGTCAGCCGACTGCCCGACAAGCTCAGGACGTTGTGCCGCGTGGTCAACTATCTGATCATCGGCGCGTTCCTGCTGTATGCCATCGGCTTCGGCACCTGGCTTGCATGGACGAGCCGCGTGCGAAGCTTCCAGGGCATCCCCGAGATCAGTTATTCATGGGTCACGATGAGCATGCCGGTGGGCGCGGCGTTGCTCCTCATCACGACGTTTCTGAAAGTCCGTGACGAGTTGCGCGGCGTCGAGCATGCGAGCCGCGGCGTCGACGTAACGTAATGCTGCTGGTTGCGATCGTTTTCACCGTCCTCTTGCTGCTCGGCATGCCCGTCGCGTTCGCGATCGGCATCTCGGGATGCATCTTCTTCGTGCAGCATCCCGAGCTTCCGCCGACGATCCCGATCCAGCTGACCGTCACCGAGACGCAGAACTTCGCGTTGCTGGCCGTACCGCTGTTCATCCTCGCCGGCAATCTGCTAAACAGCTCCGGCATCACGCGCAACCTGCTCGAGCTTGCGACCGTGCTCACCGGACGCCTCAAGGGCGGCCTCGCCCAGACGTCCATCGCGTTATCGACGCTGATGAGCGGCGTCACCGGCTCGGCGATCGCCGACGCGGCGATGAACTCGCGCATCCTCGGTCCCGAGATGCTGAAGCGCGGCTTCTCGAAGGGCTACGCCGCCGGCGTGCTGTCGTATGGATCGCTGATGGCGCCGATCATCCCGCCGGGCATCGGCTTCATCCTCTACGGCACCGTCGGGCAGGTGTCCATCGGGAGGTTGTTTGCCGCGGGCATCATTCCCGGGCTGATGCTGTGGGCCGCTCTTGCGTTCACGATCTCGGTGACCGCGCGCAAGCGCGGGTACGCGCCGGAAAGAGAGAAGCGACCGACGATCCGCGAGATCGCCCACGCGTCGTGGGGTGGCATCTGGGCGATCCTGTTCCCGATCATCCTGCTGCTCGGGCTGCGCTTCGGCATCTTCACGCCGTCGGAGATCGGCGCGTTCGCCGTCGTCTATGCGGTCGTCGTCGGCTTGTTCGCGTATCGCGCGCTGACCGGCGCGTCGATCAAGGAAGCGCTCGAGGGCAGCCTGGTCGACATCGGCGCGGTGATGTTCCTGCTCGCGTTGTCGGCGATTTTTGGCTACGGCATCGTCTTCGAACGCGTTCCCGAAGCGATTTCGACATGGATGCTCGGTATGACCGACAACGCCTACGTCGTGATGGTTCTGATCGTGCTGTTCATCCTGCTGGCCGGCACGTTCATGGAAGGATCGGTGCTGATCATCATGCTTACGCCGATCTTCCTGCCGCTCGTCACGAAGTACGGCATCGACCCCGTGCATTTCGGCCTGGTGTTCATCATCGCCGCGACGATCGGCAACTTCACGCCTCCGGTCGGCGCCGCGATGTTCGTCGTCTGCCAGATCCTGAAGTGCCGCATCGGCGACTATACGCGCGAATCGATGCCGTTCCTGATCGCCGTGTCCGTCGTGACCCTTATGCTGGTTTTCCTGCCGGAGATCGTGCTGTTCGTGCCGAACCTGATCTTCGGAAAGGCTTCCTGACACCGGTTCAGCGCAGCGCCGCGATCATCTTCAGCACCTCCGCTTGCACGCGTTCGTTCTTGTCGATGTTGATGTGGAACACGCCCGCATCGCCGCCGACGTCGATGTTCTTCAATTCACCGGTGAAGCCCCGGTCGGCGGTCAGTGGCGTTCCCCAGCCGCCGGCCTGGTAATAGTTGACCGCGCGCGCAACGTTCGCAGGCACCGGATCCTGCAGGTACGGCGATAGCGTGATCAGCAGGTCCACGGTGACCTTGTGCGCTTGCAGCTCGCGCGCCATATCGATTATGTTGTTGCCGCCTTGCGAATGGCCGACGAGAACCAGCCGTCCAGCCTGGCCGGACGCGCGTTGCGTGACGACCTTGGCGACGGTCGACTTCCAGGCAACGTGCCCGATCGCCTCGGCTTGGATGCCCTGCTTCCGCAATTCCTCCGCCATGCCGTCGAGCCCGGTCGAGAAGACGCCGAACCAGCCGCGCAACAGATAGACCCGCGTTTCGCCGTACGCGGGGGCGCACGCGATCAAAGCGATGGCAACAACGGCCCTCCGCCACATCCGGTGCCATCCGATTCGGCTGCCATTCATGCAGGCTTCGAGAGGTTCCCACCCGACGGTTTCTCGGCAATCATGCCAGCTATCGCGCCTCCCTTCACCATCCGGAGCCCGGGTTGTCGCTCGTCATGCTCTTGCCCGTCCTCGTCGCCGTCGGAATCTGCCTGATTCCGGTATGGCTCGTCCGTCGATCACTCCCGTCGGAAGAGCGCGCGAACTGTGTTGGCGTGCACGTGCGATCCGAGGCCGTGCGCAACGCCTCGATCGCCTATGGGATGCGCATCGCGGTTCTCGCACCGATGTTTGCGTGGGGCATGAGCGGCGACTGGTGGCCCGCGGTCGTCGTGACGATCGGCCTCGCGCTTGGCGTGTGGCTGATCTATGCGCTGCGCGCGCCGCTCGTCGCGTTCATCGATGCTGCGCTGCGCGAGAATCGCTCGATTACGATCGCCGGCTTCATCGCCTATCGGCACGGCAGTGATGCTCGCGTACGTCGGACCACGGCAAGCTTGACGGTCATCGCGCTCCTCGGCTCGCTCGTCGCCGAAGCGCTTGCGTTGACGGCGTTCCTCGAATCGACGCTGCCAGGGGGCGGGGCGATCGTCTGGCTGCTCGTGCTGGGCGTGCTGGCGCTTGCGGCGCTTCAGTCCATCCCGGCCGGTCATTCCGGTGTCGTCGAGGCGATGCAGTGGCAGCTCGGCATGCTCTACGTCGGTCTCGCCGGATCGATGGCGCTTTTCCTTTACTTGCACGTGTCGGCCCGTACGCCGCCGCTTCCGCACGGCACGCTGGCCATCGTATTGACGGCCGTGTGGTGCGGCTTGCATCTTTATCTCCATCGATCGCGCTACGTCGACACGACGTCGAGCTCGCGGCTTCTCGCGAGATTCGGAAAGACGCTCAACGGATTGCTATCGATCGTTTTCGCGGCGATTCTCGTTGTCGCGCTGATGCATCTCTATGCGGCGGAAGCGGCATCCACCGTGCGCGATACCGCTCGGGCGCTGGTGACGCCAGCGCGCATTCCTCCCGTCGCATTGATGGCGATCGGCCTTCTCGCGTTGTTTCATCCGCTGGTCGACGTCGTGAACTGGCAGCAACTGGCGACGATCGTCAGGATCACCGAGCCAGAGGAGCGAGCCTTCGTCCTGCGCCGCGTCTTCGGCGGCTATGCTGCGCGGGGCGCGCTTCTGTTGCTGTTCGTGTGGCTGCTCGGCGCGGTGGCGGCCAACGCAACGGGAACCGATTCGCCCGATGCACTGCTACGCGATGACGGTGACGCCACGATGGCGATTCCTCTCCTGCTCATCGCGGTCGTCGCGGCGGCGATGTCGACGATGAGCGCGTTGTCGTCGGCCATGCTGTGTACGATCCGCTGTGACCTGGCGGTTGATGCGCCGCCAGCGCGCGGCGTGGTCATGCTCGGTGCAGGCGTGCTTTTCGCGTCGCTGGCCGGCATGGCATTTACCGGATTGTCTTTCGTGGCTTGGCTCGTCGTCGCTTGTTGCCTGCAGCTTGCGCTCGGGGCACTGGTCATCGGTGACCGCTTCGTCAAGCGGCCGGGTCGATAATTGCAGCGATCTTCTCATTCGATCGTGGATACGCTCATGAAGCGCAAGACTCTGCGGTTCGGCAAAGGCTTCAACGTGCTGTTCGGAACGCGGCGCTCGCAGGCCGCGCAGATGGTGCTCGAGCCCGGAAAGTCGGAAGGCGACTCGACGAACCGGCATGCCGGCGCCGATCAATGGCTTTTTGTCGTCAGCGGTACGGGCGTTGCGATGGTGAATCGACGGCGTTATCCGTTGCAGCCGATGTCCCTGCTTTTGATCGAGCACGGCGACCGGCACGAGATCAAGAACACAGGAAGGGTGCTGCTGAAAACGCTCAATTTCTACGTGCCGCCCGCGTACACGAAGAGCGGCGACGAGCTGCCGCCAGGCAAGCCCGGCGGGAGGGACAAGTAACGGCGCGTAGAATGATCGAACTCGCAAATCGGCCAGTCGAAGGAGCCGCGATGAAGGGATTCGTCGACGACATCGAAGCGTTGACCGTGGAGAACTCCGATTTCCGTCGCGTCCTCTATACCGGCAAGCACCTTCAGCTCGTCCTGATGACGCTGAAGCCGGGCGAAGAGATCGGCGCGGAGGTGCACGAGGATCGTGACCAGTTCTTTCGCGTCGAGAGTGGCACGGGGGCCGTCGAG
>DATLNR010000028.1:0-22249 GCA_035536655.1 Casimicrobiaceae bacterium | reverse complement strand
CGTCGAGCGCAAGTTGTTCGGCGGCACGTGCGTCAACACCGGCTGCATGCCGACGAAAACGCTGGTCGCGAGCGCGCACGCCGCGCATCTCGCGCGGCGGGCCGCGGACTATGGCGTGACGATCGGCGGGGACGTGGCGGTTGACATGAAGAAGGTCAAGGCGCGGAAGGATCAAGTCGTCGCGGGCGCGACGCAGGGCGTCGAGAATTGGCTGCGCGGAACCGAGCGCGTGGCGGTCATCCGGGGGCACGCGCGGTTCGTGTCCGCGCACGCGTTGCGCATCGACGAGGATGTCATCGAAGCGCCGCAGATCTTCGTCAACGCCGGCGGACGCGCGTACGTCCCGCCGCTCGCGGGGCTCGGTGAAGTGCCCTACCTCACCAACTCGACGATCATGGACCTGGACGTGCTGCCGGAGCATCTGCTGATCGTCGGCGGCAGCTACATTGGCCTCGAGTTTGCACAAGTCTATCGCCGGTTCGGCGCCCAGGTCACGGTCGTCGAGAAAGCGCCGCAGATCGTCGGGCGTGAGGATCCGGACGTGTCGCAGGCAATTCGCGACATCCTGCACATCGAAGGCATCGCCATCGAAACCGGCGCCGAATGCATGGCGGTGGAAAGGCGCGGGTCACGAATCGCGATGCGCCTCGACTGCAGCGGCAATGCGCGCGAGATCGTCGGCTCGCATCTGTTGCTCGCCGTCGGCCGGACGCCGAATACCGACGATCTCGGTGCCGACAAAGCTGGCCTTGCGCTCGATGCGCGCGGCCATATCGTCGTCGACGACCAGCTGCAGACGAATGTGTCGGGTGTGTGGGCGATCGGCGAATGCAACGGCCGCGGCGCGTTCACGCACACCGCCTACAACGACTACGAGATCGTCGCCGACAACCTGCTCGACGGCGCCCAACGTTCGGTGCGTGACCGGCTGACCGCGTACGCGCTGTTCATCGATCCGCCGCTCGGCCGCGCCGGCATGACGGACAGCGAGATCAGGCGCGCGGGACGCAAGGCGCTCGTCGGCATGCGGCCGATGACGCGCGTCGGTCGCGCGGTGGAGAAAGGCGAGACGCTAGGCTTCATGAAGGTCAGCGTCGACGCGGAGTCGAAGCGCATCCTCGGCGGCACGATCCTCGGGGTGAACGGCGACGAGGCGATTCACTCGATCATCGACGTGATGGCGCAGGACGCGCCTTACACGAAGCTCCAGCACACCGTGCACATCCACCCGACGGTGGCCGAGCTGATTCCGACGCTGCTCGGCGAATTGAAGCCGCTTATCTGACGCCGGCGGTGACCAGCGCCGTCCTGGCTACGACGTGCGGCTCGAGATGCGCGACGAGTAGATCGAGCGCTCGACGAAGATCGTACCGCGACGTGACAAACACAATCGAAACGTCGAAGTGCGCAACGCGCGCAAGTCGCGTGATGCGCGGCGGGGCGCCGACGAGAAGCGTATCGAATCCCGAAGGCGCGATGCGGACGAGAAGCCGTCGACGCGGAGCGAGCCCGAGCTTCCGCCAAAGCGGCGTACCGGCGTGGCCAGCGCTCGGGGTCGCCAGATCTTGAGCTCAGCCAACGTTCTTCCCCGGTCGATAGAACAAGTAAGCGGCGAAACCCAGCGACTCGCGGCCCCAACGCAGGTAGACGTCGCGCCAGCGACGCACGCGATCGAGCATCGCGGGAACGTCGGGATCGTCCGGCTGCTCGCCGGCGTAGCGCTCGACCGAGCGGCAGAACTTCCACTCGTACTCGTCCCACTCGTCGCGCGTCGCCGTGACCGCATGCATCGGAACGAGACCCGCGGCGATGCCCTGGGCGACGTTGCCCGCGTGATCATGGATCTCCCTTTGCCGGCCGCCGAGCATCGCGACGAGGTCGTGCGCCGGCTTCGCCTTCCAGTACGAAAGACCGATCAGCACGTAGCCGCCGCCCTTCGTCCATGACTTGAGCTTGGCCGCGATGCCGCCCATGCCGCCGGCAATGCCGCCAGCGTCGAGCATGACCGTCACGTGAAACGTTTCGGGATCGGCACGGAAGTCGCGAACGTCAACGTTGTCGAGATGCAGGCGACCGAGCGCGCCAGTCCATTCAGCGCGCTCGCGCGCCGCATCGAGCATGTACGACGAGTGGTCGATGGCGATCACGCTCGACCCGAAGCGCTCGATGATGCGAAGCGCCAGCTCGGCGCGCCCGCAACCCAGGTCCAGCACGCGCGACGTCGGGTCGATCGGCAACAAGTCGAGAAGACGCTCGATCTTCGTCGACGACAGCGGGTTGCAGTAGTCGTGGTCGCGATGCGCGATCGCGACGTACTTTTGGAGGTTCAGCGTGGGCAGCGCCACGAGCGGGGATGCCATCGAGACAGTGCGAATGACGAACGAAAGGAATTTGCCTGGCTCAATGCCACGCAAGTTCCGTTCCGAGACCGCCTGTCCGCCCGGGAATGCCGGCCGAGCGCCTGTTGTGGGGGAAAGCTGCCGTCAGCGCGCTGCCGGCGCATCGGCCGGCGCTTCGCCGCGACGTAACATTCTGCTCACCCACGGCAACAGCAGGTACGCGGGAAACGCGAGGAAGAACGTCAGCAGGAACCAGTTCGCGTAACCGAGCGACGCCGCGCCGATGCCGCCGACCCAGCCGGCGACCGATCGCGACAGCGCGAACACCGACGACAACAGCGCGTATTCGCTGGCCGCGCGCTCCTTGTGCACGATCGCCATCAGGAACGCGAGGAACGCGCCGGTGCCAAGCCCGCCCGTGAACGATTCGGTCGCGCTCGCCGCGTAGAGGATCGCCTGATGCTCGAACGGAATCGCGCCGCTTGCCGGAATCGGCAGCAGGCTCGCGGCAATCCAGTAGCCGAGGTTCGATACCGCTTGCGCAAGTCCGAGCATCCACAACGCGCGAAAGATGCCGATGCGATCGGTGATCCACCCGCCCGCGATGCCGCCGGCGATCGACAGCACGAGCCCAATGTTCACCGACACGAGGCCGATCTGCGCGGCGGAAAAGCCGGCGTCGACCCAGAACGGCTTCACCATGAATCCCATCGCCGCGTCGGGCAGCTTGAAGATCAGGATGAAGAACAGCACGGGCAGGATGCCGGGTCGCGACAGCAATTCCATCAATGCGCCGAACACCGGGCCTCGAGTGAGCGCTTCGCCGTCGCTCGACGCCTTACCCCGCCCGACGAAAATCGCGGCGAGCGCGGCAGCAAGCCAGACGGCGAACGCGTAGAGCCAGAACCGGGGAAACGCGGCCGACCAGCGCGTGACATTGTCGATGAGCCACACGACGCCGAGCGCGAAGCCGGCCAGCACGACGAGCGCGAAAGGCGAACGGAGGATCGCCGTCATCTCGCGTTGCACATCACCTCGTTCGCTGAGCCGGGCTCGCTCCCGCGGCGCCGCGAGCGATGCCGCCGCCAGCGCGAAGAACATGATCGCGCACACGGTGAATGCGCCCGACCAGCCGAGCGCATCGGAGGCCATCAGCGCGAAGCCCGACACGAGCATGCCGACGCGATACAAACCGATGCGTACGCCGTTCGCAAGTCCGAGTTCGCGCTTCTCGAGATATTCGATCGTGTAACCGTCGACGGCGATGTCGTTGGTCGCCGACAGCATCGTGAAGACGCCGATGGCAATCCACACGACCGGCCCGAACCCCGCCTGCACGGCGAAATAAAGCATGACGGCGCCCATTGCGATGTCCACCACCGCCATCCAGCGGCGATGATGTCGCCAATAGTCGATCGCCGGCGCCCAGAGGAACTTGAGCGTCCATGCAAGGCCGAGCAGCGACAGCACGCCGATCTGGCGCAGCTCGACGCCCTGCTGGCGGAAGTAGACCGGAAAGATCTCGTAGAAGACGCCGAGCGGAAAGCCTTCGGCGAAATAGAGCAGGCCGACCCAGAAGAGCTTGCTGCGAAGAATCGGAGGCGCAGTTTCCGGCGCGGATGCGCTGCGACGATCGACGATCACCGCGACATTGTACGGATGGGCCACGTGCGCGAAGGCACGGCAGTCAAGTCGCGCCCTGCGGCTTGACGAGCGGTCCCGCGGCCGCTCACTATCGCGCTGTCCGACGAGGAGGAGGCGCGCATGGAGCTCAACAGGCGTGGTTTGATCGGTGCCGCCGTCGTTGCTGCGATCGTTGGTGGCGGCGTCGTCATTGCACAGCAATCAGCAGCACCCCGAGGAAGTCACGATTGGGCACCGCAAGTGCCCGCGGGCAAGCATCACACGTTGGCAGCGACACTCGACACCGTGCAGTGGGGCTGGCTCGATCCGAAGGAGTCGCCAAAGCTCACCGTGAATTCCGGCGACACGATCTCGATCGAGACGATGATGCACGCGCACGACAAGATCCAGCCGGGAACGACGATGGATCAAGTGGTGGAGCTGCGGAAGGCGAACCCGGGTGGCGGCCCGCATTCGGTGACCGGACCTATCTTCGTCAACGGTGCCGAGCCCGGTGACGTGCTGGAGGTTCGCATTCTCAGAATTGATCCGAAGCCGTTTGCGGTCAACTTCAACCTGCCGGGAAAGGACTTTCCCACGATTGGCGCGCTCGCCTCCGAGATGCCGGAAGGATTCATCCGGTTCTTCACGCTCGATCTGCAAAAGCGCACCGCGGAATTCAAGCCCGGCATCACGCTCGACCTGCAACCCTTTCCCGGCACGTTTGCGGTCGGCATCGACCCGGAGGATCCTTCGCCACGCAAAGGCGGCGTCAAGGATCCGATGGCTCCGGTCTCGACGCTGCGCCCGTGGAAAAACGGCTCGAACATGGACATCAACGAGCTGCAGGAAGGATCGACGATCTTCATTCCGGTGTTTTTGAAGGGAGCGCTGGTCTGGACCGGCGACTCGCATTGCCGGCAGGGCAACGGCGAAGTCAACCTGACCGGGCTCGAGTGCGCGTACAAGGAGATTCGCATCCAGCCGATCGTGCGCAAGGACATGAAGATCGAGTGGCCGTTCATCGAGACGCGCACGCATTGGATCAGCGTCGGACTGAACGAAGACCTCGACATCGCGATGGTCAACGCGACGCGTGAGGCGGTGAACTGGCTTGCAAACCAGAAGATCGTGCCGATGTCCCGCTACGAGGCGTATTCGCTGGTATCGATGGCGGGTGACTGCCGCGTGTCGCAGGTCGTCGACGTGCGCAAGGGCGTGCACTGCATGATTCCGAAATCCATGTTTACCGGCCTCAAACGCGCGTAGTGCTGTGGAACCTCATCCTGGCGCTTGCCTTGGCGGCGGCGCCCGGATGCGCGATTGCGCAGCAGAAGCTGCGCGTCGTCACCACGTCGGCGGACTTGAAGTCGCTGGCGGAAACGGTCGGCGGCGCGCGCGTCGACGTCGAAAGCATCACGGCGCCGGACCAGGATCCGCACGTCGTCGAGTTGAAACCGGCGCAGCTTGCACGCGCGCGCGGAGCGGCACTGCTGATCCGCATCGGGCTCGACCACGAGCCGTGGCACTCGAAGCTGCGACTGCCGCAGAGCGTCGTCGTACTGGACACGTCGCTGGCTGTGCGTTTGACCCAGACGCAGACTCCACGCTTGCGCGTCGAGCGTCGCGCGCATGTCCATGCCTACGGCAATACGCATTACTGGCTCGACCCGGACAATGCCGTTGCGATGACCGGTGCGATCCGCGATGCGCTGGCGAAGCTCAGTCCGCAGGATGCGCAATTCTTCGAGGCGAACAGAAGCGCCTTCGTCGATGCACTGGCCACGAAGACCCAGGAATGGAAGAGAGCGCTCGCGCCATTTCGCGGCACGAAGCTCGTCGTCGTGCACGACAGTTGGTCGTATCTCGCCGATTACTTCGGTCTGCAGGTGGTCGCCGCCGCCGAGCCGCACCCGGGCGTTTCTCCCTCTCCGGCCGAGTTGGCCGCGTTGTTTACGCGCATGCGGGAAACCGGCGTAGGAATTCTGGTCGCCGATTCGCATTCCAACCCGGCACTGGTTCGTCAGATCGCCGCCCAAAGCGGCGCGCGTGCAGTGACGCTGTCCTCGTCCGGACACGACTACATTCGACTGCTGGATGAAAACGTCGCGCGGCTCGCCGCGGTGCTGAAGCGCGATAGGCCGTGACTGAACTGTTGCTCTGGCCTTTCGTCGCGGGTGTCGTGCTCGCGCTGATTCATGCGTGGTTCGGGCTTCACGTGCTGGCAAGGGGCGTGGTGTTCGTCGATTTGTCGCTCGCGCAGGTGGCGGCGCTCGGCCTGACCGTCGCGATCTTCGCCGGACATGGCGCACAGAGCCACGCCGGTTACGCGTACGCGCTCGCATTCGCGCTCGGCGGCGCCGCACTCTTTGCGCTTGTACGCCGCGTCGAACGCCGAATTCAGCAGGAAGCGGTCATCGGCATCGTGTATGCGGTCTCGGCGTCGGTCGGCGTGCTTGCCCTCGATCGCGCGCCACAAGGAGCCGAGCACATCAAGCAGCTGTTGATCGGATCGATCCTGACGGTGACGGCGGAGGACGTTGCCGTGCTCGCGGCGCTGTACGCCGTCATCGGGATCGCGCATCTCGGCATGCGCCGCGCGCTGATCGAAGTCTCTTACGAGCCGCGGCGCGCGGCCGAGCGCGGAATGAATCTGTTCATGTGGGACGCGATTTTCTACGGGTCTTTCGCGTTCGTCGTCACGTCATCGGTGCGTGTCGCGGGCGTGCTGCTCGTCTTCACGTACCTGATCGTGCCAGCCGCCCTCGCCAGCCTCTTCGTCTCCGAACTGCGTTGGCGCCTGACGCTTGCGTGCGTGATTGGTGTGGTGCTGACCGCCGTCGGGCTTTACGCCTCCTGGAACTGGGACTTGCCGACCGGGCCGGCCATCGTCAGCGCCTTCGGCGTTGCAGCGGCGCTGGTGGCCGCGGCTTTCGCGCTGAAGAGACTCTCTTTACGTTCGCTGGGCAAGCTGATGTTCGCAGCGCTTGCCGGCGTCGCTCTGCTGCTTGTCGCGTTTCCAAGAATGGACCAACCTTGGCTCGACGCGATCGAGACGGCCCTGCCGCCGACGCAGACGATGTTCCTCACCGAGTTCGAGCACACGACCCGCAACGAGTTGCTCGAGTCCATCGAGCGCAGCAACGCAGAGATCGCGCGACTGCGCGACGTCGAGCAAGATGTGCGCTGGGGCAGGCAGCAGATGGACCCGGAGAAAGTCGAGCGTTTGCGGCAGTACCTGACCGGGCGCGGCGAGATCGCTGCGGGCGAGCAGCTCGTCCTGCAAAGACTGCGCGACAAGGCCCGTGATCGGCAGCGGTGGCTGCTCGGGCTTCCGCTGTTGGCCGTGGGGTTGGCCGGCTTGTACTTCCTCTCGCGAGACCGCTGGGCGAGGTGATTGTGACTCGTCAGCCGGCCGCGTTTCGCTGCGCTGCTTGCGTTGCCAGCACCTCCGCCCGCACCTGCTCGGTCAGCTCAGCCTTCAAATGGGCGAACGCCGGCGTCGTCTTGACCGAGTAATGCCGCGGATGCGGTAGCGCGATGGTGCGATCGAGCTTGATGCGACCGGGTCGCGCGCTCATCACGACGACGCGGCTCGCCATGAACACGGCCTCGTCGATGTCGTGGGTGACGAACAGCACCGTCTTGCGCTCGTTCTCCCAGATCCCGAGCAGGAGCTCCTGCATCAGCTCGCGCGTCTGGTGGTCGAGCGCGCCGAACGGCTCGTCCATCAGCAGCACGCGCGGCTGGTTCGCGAGGGCGCGGGCGATCGCCGTGCGCTGTTGCATGCCGCCGGAAAGCTGCTTCGGATAGTGGCTGTCGAACCCGTCGAGACCAACCTTGCCGATGAAGTCGCGCGCGATCGCGACCTGCTCGTCGCGCGGAAGGCCTCGTTCGCGCAGGCCGAAGCAGATGTTGTCGAGGACCGTGAGCCAGGGAAAGAGCGTGTAGCTTTGGAACACCATGCCGCGGTCGGGGCCCGGACCTTCGATGCGGCGGCCGTCCAGCAGAACCTCTCCGGCGCTCGGATGCTCGAGCCCGGCAACGATGCGCAACAGCGTGCTCTTGCCGCAGCCCGATGGTCCCAGAATGGTGACGAAGTCGTTCTCGGCGACATCGAGATTGGTATTCGCGAGTGCGTGCGTGGACGTGCCGCCGCGCGATGCCGGGGAAAACGTGCGTGCAACCCCGCGGATGGCGAGAACGAGCGAAGTCACCGGGCGTCGCGCCGCGGTACGACCACCGGATCGCGCCGCGGCGAGCGGTGCGCGAGCCTCATTCGATCACCGAGATGGCCTGCAGCATGACCGATGGCGGAATCGTCAGCGACATGGCGCGTGCGGCCTTGATGTTGATCGAAAACGCGTATTCACGCGGTTGCTCGACCGGAATGTCGCGAGGGTGCGTCCCCTTCAATACGCGGTCCACGATCTGCACGTTTCTGCGAGAGCAAGGACGGCACGTCGGTTCAGAGCGCTGCCTTGGTCAGGCATCGTATCGAGCCAGTCCGCTACGTCTCCATGGTGTCAGCGCCCAAGCTGCGCCCAAGGATACAAGGCGCGGTTCACCAGCTTGATGAGCATGTCGCTCAGCAAGCCGATCAACCCGATGACGATGATGCCGAAGATGATCTGATCGGTTGCGAGAAGCGCCTGGCTGTCGGTGATCATGTGACCGATTCCCGACGATGCGCCGATCAGCTCCGCGACGATGACGTACGTCCACGCCCAGCCGAGCACCATGCGCAGGATCTCGGCGATCTCCGGCGCCGCGCCGGGAATGAGCACCCGGCGCACGAGCCGCGCGTCGGTCGCGCCGAGCGTGTAAGCCGCTTCGACGAGATCGCGCCGCGTGTTCCCGACGGTGACGGCAATCATCAGCACGAGCTGGAAGAAGCTGCCGATGAAGATGACGGCAAGCTTTTGCGCTTCGCCGATGCCCGCCCACAGGATCAGCAGCGGAATGAATGCCGACGCGGGCAGATAGCGCGCGAACGAAACGAACGGCTCGAAGAACGCCTCGATCGGCTTGTACGCGCCCATCGCAACGCCGAGCGGCAAGGCGAGCAACGCGGCGATCGCAAATCCGCCGAGCACGCGCCACACCGTCATGCCGATGTCGTGCGCGAACCCCATCTCGGTCAGAAGCGTCCATCCCGATCTGACCATCGTGATCGGGTCGGCCAGGAACGTCTTGGACACGAAACCGCCGAGCGTCGCGAACGCCCAGACGGCGACGAACAGGACGAAGAACGCCACGCCGAGCGCGACGCGCGCGCCCGGCGAGACCGCTCTCAGCGGTTGCACTTCCGAGGCGTTACTTGATGAACGACGTGTTCGCGAGCTTCGACAGATCCGGGATCGACTTGATGATCCCGGCCTCGAGCAGCACGTCCGCCGCTTCCTTGCTGAATTGCGCGTGCTCGCCGGCGAAAAACTTCTGGTTCGCCGCGCGATCCTGCCAGCGCAGGTACTTTTGCGAGTTCTGGAACTGCTCGCCGCTCTGCTTCACATCCGCGCCCATGATGTCGAAGCTCTTCTTCGGCTCCTTCGCGATCATGTCGACCGCTTCGAAATAGCTGTCGGCGAGCGCCTTCGCGGCCTTCGGATTGTCGGCGAGGAACTTCGGCGTGCAGCCGAACGTGTCCATGATCATCGGATAGTCCAGCGTCGTCGCGATGATCTTGCCGGCCTGAGGTTTCTCGCGCACGGCCGAGAGGTACGGCTCGTACGTCATGACGGCGTCCAGATCCGCGGTGCCCGCGAGCATCGCGTTGGCGGCGGCTTGCGGCTCGAGATTGACGATCTTCACGTCCTTGAGCGACAGCCCGTTCTTCTTCAGGAACCACGCGAGCGTGAAGTACGGCGCCGTGCCCGGCGCACTTGCCGCGACGGTCTTCCCCTTGAGGTCAGCAATCTTCGCGATCGTCGGCTTCACGACCATGCCGTCGGCGCCGTAGCTTTTGTCGAGCTGGAAGATCTGTGTCGTCGCCACACCGTTCGCGTTCCACACGATCCACGTTTCGACGGTCGTCGCGGCGCACTGGATGTCGCCGGACGCGATCGCGAGATGCCGATCCTTCTGCGGGATCTTCTTGATGTCGACGTCGAGGCCGTTCTTCTTGAAGATGCCGGCCTCCTTCGCGAGCGTCAGCGGCGCGAAGCCGGTCCAGCCGGAGATGCCGACCGCGACCTTCGTCTGCGCGAATGCGGCGAGCGGCGTCAGGAGCGCCGCGACGACGATGAGCATGCGTTTCATGGATACTCCTGTAGCGGACACGAGGAAAATGAGGGGGTCAGGCCGGAGTCCACAGCGCCGGAAGTCCGTCCAGTGTGCGAAGTATGCGCGCGAGCGTGCCGTCCCCGATCAGCCGCGCGCTTTGCGCGATGTCCGCAGCGAGGACGCGGTCCTCGAGCACTGATTGGCAATGCTTGCGCAACAAGGCGTGCGCCTGCTCGACCCGCTTCGAGCTCGTCAGCGGCCGCAGGAAGTCGATTCCCTGCGCCGCGGCGAGCCACTCGACGGCGAGGATGTTCGTGACGTTGGCGATCATCGGCTGCAACCGGCGGGCGCCGAACGTCGCCATCGACACGTGGTCCTCCTGGTTCGCCGACGTCGGCAACGAATCGACGCTCGCCGGATGCGCAAGTGACTTGTTCTCCGACGCGAGCGATGCGGCCGTGACGTGCGCGATCATGAACCCGCTGTTCAGCCCCGCATCATGCGCGAGAAATGGCGGCAACCGGGACACGCCGCTGTCGATCAGCATGGCGATGCGTCGCTCGGCGATTGCGCCGACTTCGGCGATGGCGATCGCCATCGCATCGGCGGCGAGTGCAACCGGCTCAGCGTGGAAATTCCCGCCGGAAACGAGCTCGCCGCTCATTTCACTTTCCGCGGCGAACACGAGCGGGTTGTCCGATACGCCGTTCGCCTCGCGCAACAGGACGAGCGCGGCGTGCCTGAGCTGATCGAGGCACGCGCCGACGACCTGCGGCTGGCAGCGCAGGCTGTACGGGTCCTGCACGCGGTCGTCGCCGCTCAGATGCGAACGCCGGATCGCGCTTCCTTCGAGCAGCTTGCGGTAGTACTGCGCGACATCGATCTGGCCCGGTTGTCCGCGCAGCGCATGGATCCGCGGATCGAACGGGCCGTCGCTGCCGCGCGCCGCATCGACGGTCATCGCGCCGATGATGAGCGCCGATTCGAGCACCGGTTCGAACGTGAGCAGCGCGTGCAATGCGAGCGCCGTCGACGTTTGCGTACCGTTGATCAGCGCGAGCCCTTCCTTGGCGGCGAGCTTCAGCGGCGAGAGGCCGGCGCGCCGCAGCGCTTCTCGTGAAGGCACGCGTTGCCCGTCTTGCAGCAACTCGCCCTCGCCGATCAACGCGAGCGTCATGTGGGCGAGTGGCGCAAGGTCGCCCGACGCGCCAACCGAGCCCTGCGAGGGAATGTAAGGAACGAGGCCGGCGTCGTGCATCGCGACGATCGCGTCGACGACGACTTCACGCACGCCCGATGCGCCGCGCGCGAGGCTCGCGGCCTTCAACGCCAGCATCAGGCGAACGACCGGCACGGGCAGCGGCTCGCCGACGCCCACACTGTGCGAGCGGATCAGATTGAGTTGCAGCTTCGCGAGATCATCCTCGTCGATGCGCGTCTGCGCGAGCTTGCCGAAGCCGGTGTTGACGCCGTAGACCGGTGCATCGCCGCGGGCCGCGCGCGCCACGACGTCGGCCGCTGCACGCACCGCCGGACGCATCGCCTCGTCGAGCGCGAGCGTGACGCCGCCTGCGTGGACCGCCTGGATCTCGGCGAGGCCGAGCTTGCCTGGCGTGATGCGCAGCGATGGCGGCATGACGATACTTTAATTGTCAAGCTTATTTGCGAACATCGGCAGGTCGAGGCGATGTTCGCGCGCGCAGGCCTTCGCCTCCTCGTAACCCGCATCGGCATGGCGCATGACGCCAGTCCCCGGATCGTTCCACAAAACACGCTCGATGCGCTTGTCGGCCTCCGGCGTGCCGTCGCAAACGATGACGACACCGGCGTGCTGCGAATAGCCCATGCCGACGCCCCCGCCGTGATGGAACGACACCCACGTCGCGCCGCCTGCGGTGTTGAGCAGCGCGTTCAACAATGGCCAGTCGGAAACGGCGTCGGAGCCGTCGCGCATGCTCTCTGTTTCACGATTCGGTGAGGCCACCGAGCCGCTGTCGAGGTGATCGCGTCCGATGACGACCGGCGCCGACAGCTCGCCCGTTCGCACCATCGCGTTGAACGCGAGGCCCGCGCGATGCCGTTCACCGAGGCCGAGCCAGCAGATACGCGCTGGCAGCCCCTGAAACGCGATGCGCGCCCCCGCGAGATCGAGCCAGCGGTTCAGATGCGCATCGTGGGGGAACAGTTCTTTCATCTTGCGATCGGTCTTCGCGATGTCCTGCGGATCGCCGGACAGCGCCACCCAGCGGAACGGGCCCTTGCCGCGGCAGAACAAAGGCCGGATGTACTGCGGGACGAATCCCGGAATGTCGAATGCATTCGCGACGCCCTGGTCCTTCGCGACCTGGCGGATGTTGTTGCCGTAATCGACGGCGGGAATGTCCATCGCTTGCAGCTCGAGCATCGCCTGCACATGGACGGCGCAGCACTCGGCAGCCGCCTGGCGCAACGTCGCATGCTGCGACGGGTCGGCCTGTGCGGCGCGCCATTGCGCGACCGTCCAGCCGACCGGCAGGTAGCCGTTCACGAGGTCATGCGCCGAGGTTTGATCGGTGACGAGGTCGGGCCGCATGCCGCCGCCCTGCACACGTCGCACGATCTCCGGCACGATCTCCGCCGCGTTCGCGAGAAGACCGATCGACTTCGCCTCGCCGCGCGCGACATAACGCGCGATGCGATCGAGCGCGTCGTCGAGATCGCGCGCCTGTTCGTCCAGGTAGCGCGTTTTCAAGCGGAAGTCGATGCGGTCCTGCTGGCATTCGACGTTCAGTGACGTTGCGCCGGCGAAGCTTGCGGCGAGCGGCTGCGCCCCGCCCATGCCGCCAAGCCCCGCCGTCAGGATCCAGCGGCCCGCGAGATTGCCGCCGTAGTGCTGGCGTCCCGCCTCGACGAACGTTTCGTACGTTCCCTGCACGATTCCCTGGCTCGCGATGTAGATCCACGAGCCGGCGGTCATCTGACCGAACATCATCAGGCCCTTGCGATCGAGCTCGTCGAAGTGCTCCCACGTCGCCCATTTCGGTACGAGGTTCGAGTTCGCGATCAGCACGCGAGGTGCATCGGCATGAGTCTTGAACACGCCGACCGGCTTGCCAGACTGGATCAGGAGCGACTCGTCGTTATTCAGGCGCTTCAACGTTTCCAGAATGGCGTCGAAGCTCGTCCAATCGCGCGCGGCCTTGCCAATGCCGCCGTACACGACGAGTGCCGACGGGTTCTCGGCGACTTCCGGGTCGAGGTTGTTCTGAATCATCCGGTACGCGGCCTCGGTGAGCCAGCTCTTGCAGCTCAGCGCCGTTCCGCGGGGCGCCTTCACGACGCGTCCGGCGCGGCCGGCCCACTGTGCGCGATCGTTCATCGTTGTCTCCTCGTGGTGCTACGCGTACCGCAGTTGCTGGCCGACGCCGTCGCGCTTCGCCTTTTCGAGCAAGGCCGCGCCAAGCGCCACATCGGTCGTCGACAATCCGCGATGCCACAGCAGGATCGTTTCGTCGTCGCGCTGGCGGCCGGGCTTCCTTCCCGCAACGATTTCGCCCAATTCCGCGTGCAGCGTTTCCCGCGTGAGTCGATCGCTGTCGACATGCGCGCGTAACGCGCCGAACGGCAACCCCTTGCGGCACTGGCCCCAGTCGTCGACGACGATCTTGTCCATGATGTCGGTGAGCGAAAGCTCGACCGCGCTCATCGTGCCGTAAGGCACAACGAACCCACCGCGCTTGATCCACTCTGTTTTGAGCAACGGCGCAGGTTCGGGAAGCCGCGACGCTTCCACGACGATTTCCGCATCGCGTACGCACGATTCCCAGTCCGCCGTCGCCTCGACCGGCTTGCGCAGGTCTTCCGACAAGCGTCGCGCGAACGCGACGCGACTTTCGGTGCGTCGCGAGTGCACGCGGATCGAATCGAAGTCGAACAACCGGTCGAGCAGGCGGACGTTCCAGTATGCCGTGCCGCGAGCGCCGATGTGTCCGAGCACGCGGCTCTTCTTCCGAGCCAGGTGCTTCGCGCCAATCGCGGTCATCGCGCCGGTGCGCATGTCGGTGATTGCCGTCGCGTCGATCACGGCAATCGGCGCGCCGGTCTCGGGATCGAACAAGTTCAGGAGCGCCATCTCCGACGGGAGACCGTGCCGGAAGTTGTCGACGAAGTCGCCGACCACTTTTACACCCGCCAGGCGAAGCGGCTTCACGTAGCCGCGCAGCACGTTGAAATGCCCTTTCGCCGACGACTCGGGCACCAGGTGCACGCGCGGCTCGATGACCGTCTCGCCACGGCCCTGCGCAGCGAGCACCGATTCGACGGCGGTGAGAATTTCGTCGTCGGCAAGCTTCAGGCGCTCGATGTCAGGGCCGCTTAGATACGTCAGGTTGATCATCGTTACCGATGTGGCGCAGCGACACATCGCTTATCCAGTCGTAGGTTCTTGCCATCCTACTTGTCTAGACAAGTTGCGGCAAGTACCATGTCGTCGTGACTGCGCTATTGTTCGACAGCCCGCCGCGGCGCCCGCTCGCGCCGTACTTGCGCGTCAAGCGAAAGGTCAAGCGCGAGCTCGCGCGCGGACGCTGGCCCGCCGGCGCGCGTATGCCCTCGGAGATCGAGCTCACGCGCGCCTTCGGCGTCAGTCGGATGACCGTGCACCGCGCGCTTCGAGAGCTGTCCGACGAAGGCTTGATCCATCGCGTGCAGGGCTCGGGCACGTTCGCGGCACCGCGCGGTCGCGTTTCGGCCCGGCTTGTGATTCGCGATCCGCACGCGGAGATCGTCGAGCGTGGCCGCGCGCATCGCGCGATCGTGCACGTCCGCCGCGAGGAGAAGGTGCCAGCGTCGATCGCGAGCCGCTTCGGCATGCCGACCGGGAGCAGCGCGTTCCGCACGCTGATCGTCCACGAGCAGGATGGCGAGCCGTTGCTCGCCGAGGACCGCTACGTCAACCCGCTCGTCGTACCCGACTACCTGTCGACCGACTTCACGAAGACGTCGCCGACCGAAGTCCTGCTTGCGACCGTGCCGCACTGGGACGCCGATTACTCGATCGAGGCGCGGATGCCGACGGCTCGCGAGGCGCGGCTGCTGCGCATCGCTCGTGACGAACCATGCCTCGTCGTCGCGCGGCGAACGCGCAGCGGGGACGTGCCGGTCACGTTCGCGCGGCTCGTGCATCCCGGATCGCGCTATCAGATCGAAGGTGCGTTTCGCTCATGATCGAAGGGTTTCTGATCCGCGCGGCGGACATCGCCGCGCAACCGTGGCGCAACGGCGGCGGGCGCACGCGCGAGCTTCTCGCGTGGCCCAACGCGGATGCGTGGACGTTGCGCGTGAGCGTCGCGGACATCGCTGCCGACGGACCATTTTCGTCGTTCGAGAGCGTCGTTCGCTGGATCGTCGTGTTGTCCGGTAGCGGCGTAGAGTTGACGCTTGCGCGTGGACCGACGCAGGTCATGCGCGGCGATCCGCCGTTGCGCTTCGGCGGCGAGGAGGCACCGATGTGCCGGTTGATCGATGGACCAACGCGCGACTTGAACCTGATGCTGCGCACGGACGCATCGTCGCGAGCCGATGGCGGGATGCTGCCGGTCGTCGATCATCGGCCGTGGTCGCCGGTGCATGCATGCTGCGGCGTTTACGCTGCCGTCGACGGCGTGTGCCACGTGGCCAATCGCGTCGTCGGCATGGACGCCGACACGTTGCTGTGGTTCGACGCACCGCCGCCGGTGCTGCGCTTCGCGGCGCGTCGCGATATCGGGGAGACGATCGGGTACTGGCTGCAGGGCGGCGCACGATGACGATCGCGTGCTGGCGCAATGCAACGATCGCGACGTTTGCGGAACCGCGTGGCTATGGCCTCGTCGATGACGGCGTGATCGTGACGGAGGGCGCGACGATCCGCTGGGTCGGTCGCGCGAGTGAACGACCGGCGCTTCCATCGTCGACTGTCGAGCACGATCTCGGTGGCGCGCTCGTCACGCCGGGCCTCGTCGACTGCCACACGCATCTGGTCTACGCAGGCCAGCGTGCGCACGAGTTCGAGCAGCGGTTGAACGGCGCGTCGTACGAGGACATCGCGCGCGCCGGAGGTGGTATCCGCTCGACCGTCTCAGCCACGCGTGAGGCTAGCGGCGAGCGTTTGTACCTGCTCGCGGCCGAGCGGCTCGCTGGCCTTCAGGCCGAAGGCGTCACGACCGTCGAAATCAAATCCGGCTACGGCTTGAGCGAACGCGATGAAGCGAAGTCGCTGCGCGTTGCGCGCCGGCTTGCGCGCGAGCACCCGGTCAGTGTCATGACGACCTATCTTGCCGCGCATGCGCTGCCGCCGGAGTTCGCGCGTCGCGAGGACGACTACATCGATGCGGTCTGCGAGTGGCTGACCGGCCTTCATGTCGAACGGCTGGTCGACGCGGTCGATGCGTTCTGCGAGCGCATCGGGTTCTCGATCGAGCAGACGCGGCGTGTGTTCGACAAGGCGGCGTCGCTTGGATTGCCGGTGAAGCTGCATGCCGAGCAGCTCTCGGACATGGGCGGCGCGGCGCTGGCCGCGCAGTATCGCGCGTTGTCGTGCGATCACCTCGAATACGTCAGCGACGAGGGAGTGCGTGCGATGGCTGAGTCCGGCACCGTTGCGGTGCTGTTGCCCGGCGCTTTCTACTTCTTGCGTGAGACGCGGTTGCCGCCGATCCAGGCGCTGCGCGACGCGCACGTGCCGATCGCGATCGCGACCGACCACAATCCCGGAACGTCGCCGACGCTCTCGCCGCTTCTCATGATCAACATGGCGTGCACGCTGTTCCGGTTGACGCCTGAAGAAGCGTTGCGCGGCATGACGGTCAACGGTGCTCGCGCGTTGGGTCTTGCCGACCGCGGCCTGCTGGCGCCCGGCAAGCGTGCCGACTTCAGCGTATGGAACGTCGAGCATCCGAACGAGCTTGCCTATTTCTTCGGCCGCAATCCCTGCCGCGGCATCGTCGTCGCCGGGCAATCGATTGCGCGATGAGCGACGTCTTCACCCTCGAACAGGGGACTTCCGCCGTCCTGGTCAGCGTGCCCCACGCCGGCACGTTCATTCCGCCGGAGCTTGCCGGGCGCTTCGTTCCGCGCGCACTCGCAAGCGAGGACAGCGATCGCCATCTCGATCGTCTCTATCGCTTCGCTCGCGACATCGGCGCAGGGCTGATCACGTCAAGATTCAGCCGTTACGTGATCGACCTCAATCGCCCGCCGGACAACACGCCGATGTACGCGGGCAGCAACAACACCGAGCTCGTGCCGACACGGTTTTTCACCGGCGAGCCGTTGTATCGGGCCGGCCAGCTGCCGGATGCGAACGAAATCGCGCAGCGCCGCGATCGCTATTGGCGGCCGTACCACGTCGCGCTGAAGGATGAGCTCGAGCGGCTGGAGGCCGAGCATGGCCACGCGATCGTGTTCGACGGCCACAGCATCCGCTCGGAGCTTCCGTGGCTCTTCGAAGGACGCCTGCCCGACTTGAATCTCGGTACCGCGAGCGGCACGAGCTGCGCGCCGTCGTTGAGGACCGCGCTGTCCAGGATCCTCGACGCGCAACGCGACTTCACGCACGTCGTCGACGGCCGCTTCAAGGGCGGCTACATCACGCGGCACTACGGTCGACCGGCGCAGCGCTTTCATGCCGTGCAGCTCGAAATGGGCTTCGTTTGCTACATGGACGATGATCCGCCGTTCGCGCTCGACGATTCGCGGTGCGCACGTCTCGTGCCGACGTTACGCCGGCTCGTGGAGACGATGGTCCGTTGGACCCCGGCGGATGGCGAATAGCGCCGCGTCGCTCTGGGCGCGCAGCGCGTGGATCGACGGCGCTTGGCGCAACGATGTATTGATGTCGATCGATGGCGAAGGACGCTGGACGTCGATTGCGCCGGGCGTGTCGACGGCGCCGCCGAGGGCGAAGATCCTCGACGGCCCGGTGCTTCCCGGTGTCGTGAACGCGCACAGTCATGCATTCCAGCGTGCGTTCGCAGGTCAGGCCGAGTATTCGGCAACGGATGACGACGACTTCTGGTCCTGGCGCGACCGCATGTACGCGATCGCCAACCGGATCACGCCGAACGAGCTGACGACGACTGCGACCGCGCTCTACCGCGAAATGCTGCGCGGCGGTTACACGCACGTCTGCGAGTTTCACTATCTGCAGCACGCGCCCGACGGATCGCGCTACGATGATCGGCTGGCGATGATCCGCGCGCTCGTCGCCGCAGCATCGGCGACCGGCATCGGATTGACAGTGCTGCCGGTGCTCTACGAACGGGCTGGCTTTCGCGACGACCGGCTCCGCGACGATCAGCGACGTTTCATGACGTCGGTCGAGGATGTCGTCGCGTTGCGCGACGGCGTTCGCGCGCTGGGTGCGCCGCACGTCGAAGCGGGCGTCGCGATCCACTCGCTACGCGCCGCGCGACCCGCATCGATCGAGCGGCTCATCGATGCCTGTGCGCACGATACCGGTCCGATTCACATTCATGTCGCCGAGCAACTGCGGGAAGTCGACGACTGCATCGCCGCGACCGGCCGCCGGCCGATCGAGTGGCTGACCGAGAACCTTTCGCTTGATGCGCGATGGCAGCTCGTGCATGCCACGCACGCGCTACCGCACGAGATTGACGACGTTGCGCAATCCGGCGCGGGCGTCGTCCTGTGCCCGACGACCGAAGCGAATCTCGGCGATGGTCTACCCGACCTTCCGCATTGGCTGCACTCCGGTGCGCGCCTTGCGATCGGCTCCGACAGCCAGGTCACGCGCGACTGGCGCGAGGAGCTGCGCTTGCTCGAGTACGGGCAGCGACTCGCGCACCGGCGACGCAACGTGGCCGCGACGTCGCAGCAGTCGTCCGCCGCTCGCCTGTTCGACGTGATGCTCGAAGGAAGCGCGGCGGCCGCCGGTCTCGAGCGATGGGGCTTTGTCGTTGGCTCCCGCGCGGATCTCCTGATGGTCGATCCGGACGACGAAGCGCTTCGCGACGTGCCGGCGGCGCGCCGGCTCGACGCGGTCGTGTTCGTCAGCCCGTCGCGACCCTTCCAACAGGTGATGGTCGCGGGGCGATGGGTAATCTGACGACCGTCACGCCCTCCGCTTGCGCGCCTTCCTTCGCTTGAACCGATAGATCGCCAGCTCGCCGAACAGATTCGGCGCCATCGTCACGCGCGAGCCGTCGGCGAGCACGACGCGGTCCTCGATCTCGCAGCCGCGCGACTCGAGAAACGCATCGAAGTCGGAGACGGTGCACAGGTGCACGTTCGGCGTGTCGTACCACTGATAAGGCAATGCATCGGAAACCGGCATGCGGCCCTTCAGGATTTGCAACCGGTGACGCCAGTGCCCGAAGTTGGGGAACGAGACGATCGCGTGGCGGCCGACGCGCAGCATCTCGGCGACGATCTCCTCGATGCGGTGCATCGCCTGCAGCGTCTGCGAGAGGATGACGAAGTCGAACGAGTTGTCGTCGAAGCCCGCGAGGCCCCCTTCGAGATCGCGCTGGATGACGTTGATGCTGTTGACGATGCTCGCGAGCACGCCCGCATCGGTGATCTCGACGCCGTAACCGTGCGCGTTGCGCTCGCGCGCGAGGAACGCTAGCAAACCGCCGTCGCCGCAACCCAGGTCGAGCACGCTCTTGCGGTCGGCCACCCATCCGCCGATCGCCGCATAGTCGGCGCGCTGGCTCATCGCCACGCGCTCGCTGACCGCCTGCGCGATCGCCGGGCCGAGCCGGAACGTCGAGTAGTCCTTGAGGTCGCGGGCGACGCGTTCGAAGTAAGCCCCGACGATCGCGTGATACTGCTCGTCGTCGAGCAGGAACGCATCGTGACCATGCGGCGCCTCGACTTCGGCGTAGCTCACGTCGTGCCGGTTCTCGACCAGCGCCTTCACGATCTCGCGCGAGCGCGACGACGGAAAGCGCCAGTCCGTCGTGAACGAGATGACGAGAAACTTCGCTTCGGCGCCCCTTAGCGCGTTCGCGAGGCTGCCGCCCGCCTTTGCGGCCGGATCGAAGTAGTCGAGCGCCTTCGTGATGCGCAAGTAGGTGTTCGCGTCGTAGTAATCGGCGAACTTCTCGCCCTGATGGCGCAGGTACGACTCGATCTGGAACTCGGGGGCGAAGCTGAACTGCAGGCCGTCGCGAAGCTGCCGGCCGAAGCGCGCCTCCATTTGCGCGTCGGACAGATAGGTGATGTGGCCGATCATGCGCGCGACGCGCAACCCGCGCCGCGGCACCGTCTGCGCGGCGGCGAAATGGCCGCCGTGGAAGTCGGGATCGGTCATGATCGCCTGGCGCGCGACTTCGTTGAACGCGATGTTCTCGGCCGACAGATTCGGCGCCGCCGCGATCACCAGCGCGTGCCGGATGCGCTTCGGATAGCGAGTCGCCCAAGCCAGCGCCTGCATGCCGCCGAGACTTCCGCCCATGACTGCCGCCCAGCGATCGACGGACAGGCGGTCGGCCAAGCGGGCCTGCGCATCGACCCAGTCCTCGACGGTGACGATCGGAAAGTCGGCGCCCCACGGCTTGCCGACGGCCGGGTTCGTGGTCGTCGGGCCGGACGAGCCGAAGCAACTGCCGAGGTTGTTGACACCGACGACGAAGAAGCGCTCGGTGTCGAGCGGCTTGCCGGGACCGACCATGTTGTCCCACCAGCCGACGTTGGCCTCGTCGCCTTCGTAGTAGCCGGCGACATGGTGCGAGGCATTGAGCGCGTGGCACACGAGCACCGCGTTGCTGCGGTCGCTGTTCAACGTTCCGTACGTTTCATAGGCGAGCTCGAAGGTGTCGAGCGTGCGACCGCAGGCGAGCAGGAGCGGCTCGTCGAACCGGGCTCGCTGCGCGGTCACCGGGCCGACCGAGCGGCCGCTCGGCGCTGCGACCGCGTTGCCCCCTGTCGTGGCAGAAAACGATGGCATCGAACGGAATAAAAAAACCCGACGAGCGTTCGCTAATCGGGTTGGTTCAATGAGCCGCGCCGCTTAGCCGAACTTGTCAGGAACGCAACCCACGCGCTCCGAGCGCCCGCAAGCCGGAAAGAAATCGGCGCTTATCGGAATCAGTGTAACGGAGACCTGCTTCGTGGGCTTTACGGCGCGCACCCGAAGACTACAAGCGGTGGCCCTGATCGCTAAGGGGAAGCGCTGAGTGTGACTGTTCACTTCTCGTGTGTGCCGCCAGCAGTAACGCCGACGCCGACGAACGGCGGACAGCGGCCCATGACGTCGACATATATTATGCCGTTGGAATTGGCGCGTCGATGATGTAACGCTTCATTAGCGCGCCGCTGTTTTTCGTCCTTCGTGCCAGCAATACTCGATGAAACGACCCCCACGCTCCCTTCGCTTGCTGCCCCCAAACAGGGCGCAGTCCGTTGCTTGGGACGCGCGCCGCGCGGTGGGACACTGACATGAACCGCGAGTCCGCCATTGCCCTCGTCAGCGTGTTGACCACGCTCGCGCTGGCATCGCCGGACGTATCCGCGCAGTCCGCCGGCCAAAGCAATTTCCGTTGCGGTCCGGGCGGCGTCCTGCAAGGCAACAACTGCATTCAGGGCAGCCGTGGAGCAAGTTGCTCGGCATCGGGATGTCATGCGCAGAATCCGCAGGCCGACTCGCCGCAGCGCGTGATGAGGGCCGCCTGCTCGACGACGCCGATCTACGCCTCGCGGGATGGAGGCATGCAGGCGGTCGTCTCGACGTACATGGACAGCCAGCTGCAATCGATCGCGGACTGGCTTTGCACGCTGGTCGGGCCGCCGCCACCGCCGCCGCCTCCACCGCCGCCCCCGCCGCCGACGAGCGCGTCACTGGTGATCGAGTACTACCACGCGGCGTTCGATCACTATTTCATCACCAACATCCCCGCGGAGGTCACCGCGCTCGACAACGGGACGTTCGCGGGAGGGGCGCGCACCGGCCGCTCGTTCAAGGCGTATTCGGCGTCGAGCGCCCAGCTCACGCCGGTGTGTCGCTTCTTCACCGTTGCGTTTCCGCCGAAGAGCTCGCACTTCTACACCGGCATCACTGCCGAATGCCTCGGTCTCAAGTCGAG
>DATLNR010000027.1:0-24003 GCA_035536655.1 Casimicrobiaceae bacterium | reverse complement strand
GTCGCGAATGTCGCTCGTTGTTTCGTGTCGTTAACGCGCGCGCCGCCGGACCGTTCCGAGGCGCCCGCCTGATCAGCCCCCGACGAAAACGTGCGCCGGGGACCAAACGTCATCCCCGCGGCCGCGGCCGCATTTTTTCGTCGGAATCGTCTAGACGCGCCGCTTGTATTCTCCGGTGCGCGTGTCGATCTCGATGCGATCGCCGGTGTTCACGAACAACGGGACCTGCACCTCGAGGCCGGTTGCAAGCTTCGCGGGCTTCAGCACCTTCCCTGACGTGTCGCCCTTCACGGCCGGCTCGGTGTAGGTGATCTGGCGCACGACGGTGTTCGGCATCTCGACCGAGATTGCGCGGCCCTCGTAGAACGTGAGCTCGCAGGCGAGGCCGTCTTCGAGGTAGCTGATCGCGTCGCCCATGTTGTCGGCCTCGACGTCGTACTGGTTGAAGTCGCCGTCCATGAACACGTACATCGGATCGGCGAAGTACGAGTAGGTCGCTTCCTTCTTCTCGAGCTGGATGACGTCGAACTTCTCGTCGGCGCGGTACACCGTCTCGGTTCCGGTGCCGGACAGCAGGTTCTTGAGCTTCATCTTCACCACCGAGGCATTGCGGCCCGACTTGGTGAACTCGGCCTTCTGCACGACCATCGGGTCCCGGCCGACCATGATGACGTTCCCTGCGCGGACTTCCTGTGCGAGTTTCATGACGTTTCCTGCTCGGTTTCTGCTAGACGAGACGGCTTTGCTGAACCGAACATTATAGCCGCTCGCGCACGAATGCCATGAGCCGCGTCGCGAGATCGGACTGCGCAGCAAGCATGGCGGACCATCGACGCGCGTGCGCTTCGATCGACGGCAGCGCATCGCGAAATGTGCGCCAGGCGTGCGCAGCCGCCAGCCCGTGCTGCGAGGCGAACGCCCGGTTGAACGCACGGACCGAATCTGCCGCATCGCCGTTGCAGGAAGCCGTGTAGCGATCGAGGAACGCGTCGAGCTTCACGAGGTGGGCACCTGCGCTCTGCGCGTAGATGTCCCACACGAGCGGCTTGGCGGCCCATTGCGCGCGAACGAACGAATCTTCGCCACGAACGAACGCGACATCGCAGGCCCACAACCGGTGGTCGAACGCCTGCTGATCGACGAACGGCGCTATGCCGAGCGAGAGCGATCCGATCGTTCGATGCTCGCCGACGGAAAGCGAGCCGAAGCATTCGGTGATCGCCCCGGTCGCAACGCCATCGGGCACGATGCAGGCAACCGGTGGGATGTCGTCTCGCCATGTGGCAAGGAGCGCGCCAAGCGCTGCGTTCTCGTAGCTGAACAGCGAGACGAGCAGCGTTTCGGGGGAGGGCATCGGCCAGCCGTGCGACGTCCATTCTCGCGAACGCGCATCGTGAAGCCGGGCGTATCGATCGCGATGATCGAGGAGACCGCGCTCGCGAATCAATCCGCCGGTCTGCTCGGTGTAGCCGGGAAAGAAGAACCAGCGCGCAAGTCCCGATCGAGGATGCGGCGACGGGAGGCCATGAATCCCCTCCACCCAGGCCTCCGCGGACAGATACTCGAGGACAATCCATGCGGGCGGGCGTGCACTGCGTTGCATGGCCGACAGATAAGCGGACGGCAGCCCGCAACCGAACACGTCGAGCACGGCGTCCGGCAAGGGCGCGCCGGTGCCCGCGTCAGCCGACGAAACGTCGCGAATGCGAACGCCCTCGCCGGGCCCGGTCGCGGAAAGCACGCGGTGCAGCACGTCCAAGTCGTCGATCCACAGCGTCACGCGGCACGCGTGCTCGGCCGCGAGTTGGCGCGCGAGACGCAACGCGATGCCGGCGTCGCCGTAGTTGTCGATGACGCGGCAGAACACGTCGAATACGAGTCGTTGCATCGACCGGACGAGAGGCATAATGCGTCGCAGGAGATTCTAGCGATGACCGCCGAACCTTCCCTCACCGTCGATGTCGTTTCCGATGTCGTCTGTCCATGGTGCTATATCGGCAAGCGCCATCTCGAGTCCGCGCTCGCGCAGCTTGGCGATGCGCGCAAGGCGCACGTTCGCTGGCATCCGTTCGAGCTCAACCCCGATCTCCCGTCGTCGGGCGTCGACCGCAAGACGTATCTGGAACGGAAGTTCGGCGGGCCGCAGCGCGCGGCCACCATCTACGCTCGCGTGAAGGAAGCCGGCGAGCGAAGCGGACTTGCCTTCGACTTCGACGCGATCGTTCGCCAGCCGAACACGCGCGACGCCCATCGCTTGATCGCCTGGGTTCAAGCGAGCGGTGATGCCGACGCGCTGGTCGAGCGCTTGTTCCGCGCGTATTTTCTCGAAGGACGCGATCTGACGAGCCGTGATACGTTGATCGCGCTCGCCGGCGAATCGGGCGTCGACGGCGATGCGGCGCGCGGTTTCCTCGCATCCGATCGCGGCGCGCGGGAGATCGAGCACGCGCAGACCCGGGCCCGTGAGCTCGGCATCACCGGCGTGCCGTTCTTCGTCTTCGACGGCCGCGTCGCGCTTTCCGGCGCACAACCGCCGGAAACGATCGTCGCAGCGATCCAACAGGCCGAAGAACAATCAAGGCGAAACGACGGGCCGGGGACGAGCGTCGCTTGACCCGAGCGCTACTTCGCCAGTCTGCCGAGCCACGCTCTCACCGCCGCCACGTCGCCGAAGCGATAGCGCGCACACGTCGAGCCGCGGCCGACCTTCACCGACCAGCCGCCGAGCGAATTGATCAGCGCGAATCCGTGCTCGTCGGTGCGGTCGTCGCCGATGAACGCCGGGCAGCGACCCTTGAACGGGCGCTCGGCCAAGAAGTCGCGGATTGCCGTGCCCTTGTCGCGATTGTCCGGACGCAGCTCGATCAGGCTCTTGCCGGGTTGCAGCCGGTAGCGCTTGATGCCCGTCGCCTCGACCGTCTGGCGCATCGTCCGATGAACGTGCGCGGCGAGCTGCGGCGCCTTGCGGTAGTGCAGCGCGAGCGTCGATCCTTTGTCCTCGAGCAGAAGGCCTTCGTGCGTGCGCGCGAACTCGATGAACAGCGCGCGCAGGCGCTCGAGCGTCGCGCTCTTCGGCGCGTGCAGGTGGAGCGTGCCCTGGGCATCGCGTCGCTCGCAGCCATGCTGTCCGGCAACAGCCATCCGCATGCCCGGGAACAGCCGGTCGACATCGGTGATGCTCCGCCCGGTGATCAGCGCGAGCGCGCCGCCAAGCTCGCGTCGAACGCGAGGCAACAGCGTCGTCAGTGCGCGATCGACGTGGACCGCATCCGGCGCCGGAGCGAGCTCCAGAAGCGTGCCGTCGATGTCGAGGAACACTGCGTAGTTCTCGGAGAGCGGCGGCGGCGCCCGCCGCGCCACGCTCCGTGCGACGGGCCGATTCACGCCGATTCGGACGGCGCGCGCTGCCGCGTGAATCGCGACAGCCGGGATCGCTGGCGCATTGCCGCGGCATCGATCAGCATGCGTCCGGCCCAGCGATAGACGTTGAACTCGGCGACCAGCCCGCGCATCAGCCGCATGCGCGCGCGTTGCTCGTCGGCCGGCATCGTCAACGCAAGATGCAACGCCGCCGCGCACTCATCGGCGTCGTACGGATTGACGATCAGCGCTTCAGGCAACTCGCGCGAAGCGCCGGCGAACTGCGACAACAACAGAACGCCGCGCTCGTCGTCGCGCGACGAAACGAACTCCTTCGCGATGAGGTTCATGCCATCGTGCAGGCTCGAAACGAAGCACACATCGGCGGCCCGGAAGTGCTCGTAGACCGACGGCGCCTCGTGATGCTCCATCACGAGCACGATCGGCGGATGCGCGGCGTTCGGAAAACGGCCGTTGATCTCGTCGACCACTTCACGCACGCGGGTTGCGTAGTCGCGATAGTCGTTGATCATGCCGCGCGTCGGTGCCGCAATCTGCAAGAACGTGAAGCGACCGATCCATTGCGGCTCGAGCTCGAGCAGCCGGCCGACGGCGCGGAACCGCTCGAGAATCCCTTTCGTGTAATCGAGCCGCTCGACGCCCACGCCGAGCGCATGGTCGGGCGGCAGCGCGAGCCGCGTGCGCACGTCGCTGCGCGCATCGGCCACGCTCTTCTGTCGCAACGCCGGATCCGGAGGCCATTCGATCGAGATCGGATAGCGGTGCACGACGGTGCGCCGGCCGCGGAACGTGACGGTGAACGTTTCACGATCGACGCGCGCCTCGAGCATGCGGTCGACGGTGTCGAGAAAGTTGTTGCAGTGGAACTGCGTGTGGAAGCCCAGGATGCTGCTGCCGAGCATGCCGTCGAGCAGCTCGTCGCGCCATGGACAGATCGCGAACGCCTCGGGATTCGGCCACGGGATGTGCCAGAACGTGATGATCGTCGCGCGCGGCATCTTGTCGCGGATCATCCGCGGCAGAAGAGCGAAGTGATAGTCCTGCACGAGCACGATCGGGTCCGCCGACTTCGCCTCCTGCTTGACGGCGTCGGTGAACTTGCGGTTGACCGCGCGATACTGCTCGAAGTCGGACGAGCGGAACGTCGGCCTGACATGCGCGATGTGGCACAGCGGCCACAGGCCTTCGTTTGCGAAGCCGCTGTAATAGCCCGCTTCCTCCTCGCGGGTGAGCCAGATACGGCGCAGCATGTACGCCGGCGCCTCGGGCGGAACGGCGAGACGATCGTTCTTGTCGACGACCACGCGATCCGCCGAGCCGCTGCCGTGCGCTATCCATGTGCCCGAACATGCGCGCATCACCGGCTCGAGCGCCGTGACCAGACCGCTCGCCGGACGTTGCACCCGAATGCCTTCCGGCGTCGTGACATGGATGTAGGGCTCGCGGTTGCTCACGACGATCACTTCGTGACCGCGCAGCTCGCCTTTGAGGATCGAGCGCAGCGTTTCCGGCGTCCACGCGATCTGCGATTCGTCGCGCGGCCGATACTGGGCTTCGAGCTGCCGCACGAGCTCGCGAACGTCGCGTGCAAGGGGACGAAGCTCGGGCGTATCGGCGACGCTCGCCGGACGGATCAACCCTTCGCCCCGCAGCAGCGCGCGCAGGCCTTGGACCCATCCGCGCCATGACAACTGCGCGATGACGACGGTGATCAACGCGACGATCGCACCGAGCGCGATGAAGAAGTAGAAGAGGTAGCGCTTCGTTTCCTCGCTGCGGCCGACGGCGAAGCGCATGTCGTGGACCAGCACGAGCTCGGCGCCTGGCGCCGACGGAACGTCCAAAGGCTTGACGGCAACGTGCAACGGACCGCTTGGCGTTCGCAACAGCTCCGGACTTTCCGCGCGCGTGAATGCCGACAGCTTGTCGCAGGTCAGCGATTCGGGATAGTCCGATGTCGCGACCGGCTGCGTCGTTTCAGGAAGGCACAGGCCAACGGAGTAGATGCGCTCGTCCTGCGTCAGTCGCGCGAGATAGCGGGCGATGCGGCCCGGCGATCCCGATTCGATCATCGAGGCAAGCGGCTCCTGAACGGTGTTGGCGATCAGGTTCGCGCGGATCTCGAGATCGCGGATAAACCAGCGCGACATCAGGATGTCCACCAGCGGAACCGCGGCGTAGGCGAACACGCCCAAGGCGATCAGAAGCGGAACGAGGAAGCGCAGCGAGAGTCGCACGGATCACGTTGGGAGAGTCTTGAACGGCATGATCTGCATTTTTCTTTCTTCGCAATGCCGATGCAGAGTTTTTCGGCGCTTTGGCGCTTGCCGATTATAGGCTCGGCGCCGCTTGTTTCGACCGACATGTCGCATCTCGTGCGTTCGTTCGCGAGGTCGGTATCGATGTCCGAAAACGGCGAGCCTGCGATTCGTCAGTGGATGATAATTGCGGCATGACCCTCGATGCGGACGCCTGTTATCGCGCGCTCGAGACGCACGATACGCGGTTTGACGGCCGGTTCTTCGTCGGCGTGCGCTCGACACGGATCTACTGCCGGCCGGTGTGTACGGTGCGACTTCCGCGACGCGAGAACTGCCGCTTCTATCGCAGCGCTTCGGCAGCCGAGCGCGAGGGCTATCGGCCTTGCCTGCGCTGCCGTCCCGAGCTTGCGCCCGGATTCGCGGCAGTCGATGCGTCGGCGCGGCTTGCGAAGGCGGCGATCGGCTTCATCGACGACGGCTTTCTCGAAACGCGAAGCCTCGAGGCGCTTGCTGCGCGTCTGGGCGTGACGAGTCGCCATTTGCGGCGCGTTTTCGAGGCAGAGCTTGGCGTCACGCCGGTCGAGTATGCGCAGACCCAGCGGTTGCTCCTTGCCAAGCGGCTGTTGACCGATACGGCGCTGCCGGTGACGGAAGTCGCTTACGCCAGCGGCTTCGGGAGCGTCCGTCGGCTGAATGCGCTGTTCAGCGCGCGCTATCGGATGCCGCCCGGCCGGTTGCGGCAATCGCGGGGCGTCGAGCAACGCGATGCGTTGACGTTCATGCTGGGTTATCGTCCTCCGTATGCATGGGACGCGATGCTCGCGTTCCTCGACACGCGTGCGATCGCGGGCGTCGAGCGCCGCAGCGGTCGACGATTCGTGCGGGCGCTGTCGATTGCGCATCGCGGCGACCGATGCACGGGCTGGATCGAGATCGCGCATGCCGCGCACCGATCGAGTCTGCAGGTGCGCGTTGCGCCGTCGCTTTCCCACGTCGTTCCGCAAGTGCTTGCGCGCATACGGCATGTGTTCGATGTCGGTTGCGATCCCGCCGCTGTCGCAACGGCGTTGACGTCGATGGCTCTTGCGTGCCCCGGACTGCGCGTTCCCGGTGCGTTCGACGGCTTCGAGATCGGTGTGCGGGCCGTTGTCGGCCAGCAGATTTCGGTTGCCGCGATGACGACGTTGCTGGGCCGCATTGCCGCCCGGTTCGGCGCGCCGCTGCCGGATGTGCCTGCCGGCCTGTCGAGGACGTTTCCGGATGCGACTCGCTTCGCCGATGTTTCGATCGACGAGCTCGGCGTCATCGGCCTGACGCGCGCCAAGGCACGAACGATTCTTGCGCTTGCGCGCGCGGTGAACGAGGGTCTCGATCTTTCCCCGCAGGCGAACGTCGAGGAGACGCTCGGACGGCTGCGCGCAATCCCGGGCATCGGGCCGTGGACTGCGCAATACATCGCCATGCGGGCCCTCGGATGGCCGGACGCGTTTCCCTCGACCGATCTCGGCGTCATGCGCGCGTTGCGCGAAGAAAGCGAAAAGCGTGTGCTGGCCATCGCCGAACGCTGGCGACCCTGGCGCGCCTACTCCGTCATCTATCTATGGTCGGGTTATCGGGAGAAGACATGAGCAGGATAGACCAACGAGCCTCGATTGCGACGCCGCTCGGCAAGATGACGCTGCGCATCCACGGCGGCCGCATCATCGCGTTGGACTTCGACGATCGTGATGCAAACGAGAACCGCATCGACGATGAGCCTGGTGAGCTGGGCATGGTGGTCCGGCGAACGCTCGACGCGTATTTCGCCGGCGAACGCGTGTTGTTCGACTTTCCGGTCGCGCCGGCCGGTACGCCATTCCAACATGACGTATGGGCAGCGCTGCAACGCATTCCGTATGGCGCGACGCGCAGCTATGCGCAGATTGCGCAGGAGGTCGGTCGGCCGCTTGCCGTGCGCGCCGTCGGTGCGGCGAATAGTCGCAACCCGATCGCGATCCTCATTCCCTGTCATCGCGTCATCGGCGGCAATGGGACGCTGACCGGCTATGCGGGTGGGCTCGACCGCAAGCGAGCGCTGCTCGCGCTCGAAGCGCCGCAACCGTTTGCAAGCTCGACCGCTGGTGCAGCGTTGCAGAACGTTTGAGTGAGCACGACCGCGGCCATTGTCGGCTTCGTGTCGCTCGCGTCCGCGATGGGGATCGGTCGCTTCGCGTTCACGCCGATGCTGCCGATGATGCAGGATCACGCCGGCGTGACGCTCGAGCAGGGCGGATGGCTCGCGTCGGCGAACTACGCCGGTTACTTCGTCGGCGCGCTCGTGTTGTCGGCGATCGAGCTTTCCCCACGTCGCCTCACGCAACTGGGTCTGGCCGCGGTCGCGATGTCGACGCTCGCAATGGCGCTGACCGATTCCTTCACGGCATGGCTCGCGCTGCGCTTTCTCGCCGGCGTCGCGAGCGCTTGCGTGCTGATCGGCACGTCCGGATGGGCGTTGGCGATGCTGACACGCGCGGGACGCGAGCACGGGTCGGGCTTCGTGTTCGCGGGTGTGGGAACCGGAATCATGCTTGCGGGGCTCGTCGTTCTCGTGGCGGGATTCGTTGGTGCCACGCCCGCGCAATCCTGGCTCGTTCTCGGCGCGATCGCGCTTGCTGCACTGGTTGCAACGCTTTCGATCCCCGATGCGCCGGAACTGACGACGCTTGCGTCGGCCGCGATGCAGCGTCCGCCGACTGCGCAAGTCGTACGTTTGGCCATGTGCTATGGCGCATTCGGCTTCGGCTACATCCTGCCTGCGACGTTCCTGCCCGCACTCGCGCGTCAGGCGATGCCCGAGGAGATGTTCGGTTGGGTGTGGCCCGTCTTCGGCGCCGTTGCCACGGCATCGGCCTTGATCGCGGGCCGCATGCTCAAGCGCTATTCGGCGCTTGGCGTGTGGACGGCGAGCCACGTCATCATGGCCGCCGGCGTCATCGCGCCGGCAATCGACGGCGGCTGGGTGGCGTTGCTGATTTCGGCGATCGCTGTCGGCGGAACATTTGTCGTCGCGACCGTGGCGGGCGTCGAGCATGCGCGCGCTGTCGCGGGAGCAGCAGCGCCGCGCTTGATCGCGACAATGACGTCGGCGTTCGCATTGGGCCAGTGGGTGGGGCCGATGACGCTTTCGACGGGCGGGAGCTTTCGCGCACCGAGCTTGATCGCGGCGCTGCTCCTTGTCGTGAGCGCGGCCGTGTTGTTCGTGTCGCGTCCGGCCCGATGATGCGGGGGGCCGACTTCGCCCGACTTGTCGCGCTGGCCGCGATCTGGGGCCTTTCGTTCGTCTTCATTCGCGTGCTTGCCGAGCCGCTGGGGCCGTTCGCGATGGCGGCGTTTCGATTGTTGATCGGCGGGGCGGTGCTTGCGATGTGGCTCGGACTGTCCGGTCGCGAAGCGAAATTGCGCGAATACTGGCGGTTCTATCTGCTGCTTGGCATCGTCAATTGCGCGCTTCCGTTCGTTCTCTACGGCTACGCAGCCTTTGCGCTGCCTGCATCGACGATGGTCATCCTCAATGCGGCGCTCCCGCTGTTCTCGGCGTTGCTTGCCGCGCGATGGCTCGGCGAACCGCTCGATCGCGTCAAGCTTGCCGGCATCACCGTCGGCATCGCGGGCGTCGCCTTGGTCACCGGCGGTATCGACGGTTTGAACGCGAGCGCGCTCGTCGCCGTTGCCGCGTCGCTTGCAGCCGTGCTCAGCTATGCCATCGGCGCCGTGGGACTGAAGCGTGCGGCGCCGGACGTTTCGCCTTACGCGATCGCTGCGTGGACGCAGTTGTTCGGGGCCGCGCCATTGCTGCCGATCGTCGTTGCGTCGCCGCCGCCGGGGCCGTGGACACTCGGCGTCGTGTTGAACCTGCTCGGTCTTGCGCTGTTGTGCAGCGCGGTCGCCTATCTTCTGTACTTCCGACTGATCCGCGACGTTGGTCCGACGCGGGCGGCGACCGTCACTTTCCTGATGCCGGTGTTCGGCATTGGCTGGGGCGCGTGGCTTCTGGACGAAGCGGTGACACCGGTGATGGTTGCCGGCATGGCGCTGATTCTTGCCGGGACGAGCGCCGTACTGAGAAAGCACACCGCAGCCGGCTCCACCGCCGCTGCGCACAAATCGTAGCTTACTGACAGGATCAGTCGGCGCGCTGCTGTTATCGTAGCGACGTGCACGCGCTGCGGAATCCGCGTTGTTGAACGACATCGACAGCGTCAACCACGTCGGCATGGTCGTCCGGGACCTTACCGACGCCGCGGCTCGCTATGAAGCGATGGGTTTCGTGCTGACGCCGTTCTCCCCGCATTCGGGCGCGTGGAAGCCGGGAGAGGCAGTGAAGCCGCTCGGCTCGGGAAACCGATGCGTCATGTTCGCGAACAATTACCTCGAGATCCTGGCGAATGCCGACGCAGCCGCTCCGAGCCAGCGCCTCGCGGGTTACCTGCGACATCACGAAGGGGCGCACATCCTCTGTTTCGGCTCGCAGACGCTCGAAGCAGTCGACGATCGACTTCGGACGGCGGGCATCAAGACGTCAGGCGTGATTCCGCTGCAGCGTGACGTCGATACCGAAGACGGCGTCCGGACTGCCCGCTTTCAACGCGTGCAGTTCGCCCCGGACGACTCCCCCGAGGGTTATATCCAAGCAGCGCGCCATTTGACGCCGGAGTACATTTATCAACGACGCTACATCGTGCATCCGAACCGCTGCAGTGCGTTGTCCAACGTCTACTTCATCGTGGACGATGTCCTTGCCTATGCTGCACGTTACGAGCGATACACGGACGTTCGCGCGTCCGTCGACGGCGACGTTGCGACGATCCGTCTGCCGTTGATCGGAGCGCTGACGATGCTGACGCAGCGGCGCGCGCTCGACGTTCTGCCCGGAACTTTGCGACCACCGATTCCCGGTATCGGCGCCGTCGCGTTTCACTGCGCGGATCTCGCTTCGCAGCGGCGCCGGTTGCGCGAGGCCGGGATTCATGCCGAAGAAGCCGACGGGCGCATGATCGTTCCGGCCGAGCTTGCAAACGGTGTTGCGATCGTCTTCGAGGAGGAACGGTGAGCGGTCGCCACGGCATTCCGTCGCTTCCGGAGCTCAAGCTCGTCGCGATCGACGCGTCCCGCGCGGGGCTCGAAGGGCCGCGCATGAGCTACATGGAGATGGGCGCGCAGCATCGCGACACTGTCGTGCTATTGCACGGGATCGGCTCGAACTCGACCGGATGGCGCTTTGTGATGCCGGCCCTCGCCGTCGATCATCGCGTCATCGCGTGGAACGCGCCGGGGTACTATTTGTCGGATAGCATCGCCGCCGAGTCGCCTTCGCATCAGGCGTACTCCGATGCACTTGCGGCGCTGCTCGATGCGCTGGGCGTTGCATCGGCGGACATCGTCGGAAGCTCGTTCGGATCGCTCGTCGCCGCGTCGTTCGCGAGCCGCTTTCCTGATCGCGTCGGTCGGCTCGTGCTGCTTGGAACGACGCGTGGACAGGCTTGGCTACCGCCGGACGAACGTGCGCGTCGACTGGAAATGCGTGCCGCCTCGATCCGTGACGGCGGTCTTGCGTTGGGCGAGACACGCTGGATGAATCTGGTTTCGTCCGCTGCGTCAGCCACCACGGTCACGCTTGTCAAAGAGGTGCTGGGCGCAACGCATGCGCGCGGCATGATGCAAGCGGCGCGCACCAGCGATGCGACTGACGTCGTCGAGCTCGTGCCGGGAATCAAGGCACGAACGCTGCTCGCCGTCGGCACCGAGGATCGCGTCAATCCGCCCGAGATCAGTCGCGCGATCGCATCGGCGATGAAGGACGCAAGGCTTGTCGAGCTTCCCGGCGTCGGCCATCTCCCCAAGCTCGAAGCGCCGGAACGGACGATCGAGCTGATTCGCGAACATCTGTCGACGTAGAAGGAGGCATCGATGATGAAAGTCTTGCGCGTTCTGCTCGTGGCTGTTGCCGCCTTTGGTTCCGCACTTGCCGGCGCGCAAGAGTTTCCCTCGGGCACCGTACGGCTCGTCGTTCCGTATCCCGCGGGCGGGGGCGTTGACGGCATGGCGCGGCCGATCGCCGAGCGGTTGACGAAGTTGTGGCAGAAGCCAGTCGTCATCGACAACAAGGCGGGCGGCAGCACGATCATCGGCAGTGACGCGGTCGCGAAGTCCGTGCCCGACGGGTTGACGCTCCTGTTCACGAGCGATTCCTCGATCACCAGCAACCCGCACTTGTTCGCCAGCATGCCGTTCGATCCGATCAAGGATCTGGTGCCCGTCACGCAACTGATCGACCTCCATCAGATGGTCGTCGTGCATCCGTCCGTGACCGCCAACACGTTGCAGGAGCTCGTATCGCAGGCCAAGGCGAGACCGAACCAGTTCAACTATGGGTCATACGGCGCGGGAAGCCAGCCGAACCTGCTGTTCGAGTCGCTGCGCGTGCAGACCGGCGCGCAGATCGCGCATATTCCGTACAAGGGCATCGCGCCCGCACTCGCCGCGACGCTGGCGGGCGAAGTGCAGATGACGCTCGGCGGTGCCGCGACGACATCAGGCCACATGGCGAGCGGTCGCATGAAGGCGCTCGCGATCGGTCGAGCGCAGCGCCTGCCGCAGCATCCGAACGTTCCGACGCTGCGCGAAGCGGGCTATCCCGATGTCGATCCGCGCTCGTGGTTTGGGATCTTTGCGCCGCGTGGCACACCGAGGGCGATCGTCGAGAAGATTCGCAACGATGTCGTGCGCGTCATCACCGAGCCGGAATTCGATGCGCGCGAGATCACGGGCAAAGGGTACACGGCGGTGGGCAGCACGCCCGACGAGTTCGCCGCGTTCGTGAAGGCCGATCTCGAGTACAAGGGCAAGATGATCAAGTCGGCGGGAATCAAGGCCGAGTAGCAAACGCAGGAGCGCGGAGACACTTATGAGAGTCGGGATTGCACTGTTGGCAGTGATCATGTTTGGTGGGGCCGCTGTCCCTGTTGCGCTTGCGCAGACGCCGTATCCGTCGAAGCCGGTCAGGATCGTCGTCGCGTATCCGCCCGGCGGGGGCATCGATGTCCTCGCGCGGCAGCTCGCCGAGCGTCTGTCACCGCAATGGAATCAATCTGTCGTCGTCGAGAATCGGCCGGGCGCAACGACGAATCTCGCAGCCGAGCTCGTCGCCAAGTCGGCCGCCGACGGTCACACGATCCTGCTCACGACGGACTCGACGTTCTCGATCAATCCGCATCTGTTCGCGAAGCTGCCTTTCTCGGAGCGCGATTTCATTCCGGTGACGCAGTTGGTCCTGTTGCAGCAGGTCATGCTGGCGAACCCCTCGCTTCCCGCCAACAATCTCGCGGAATTGATCGCGCTCGCACGCGCGAAGCCCGGCACGCTCAACTACGGCTCGTACGGGTCGGGCAGCCAGCCGCATCTCGCAGCCGAGATGCTCAACCACAAGGCGGGCATCAACCTCGTGCACGTTCCGTACAAGGGATTGACTTTCGCGATTCCGGCGGCGATTGCGGGCGAAGTGCAGGTCACCTTCGCCGGTATCGCTTCATCGCGCCCACCGGTGCAAGCCGGTCGTCTGAAAGCGCTCGCGATCGGTGGACCGAAGCGCTCGCCGCTGATGCCCGACGTGCCGACGTTTGCCGAGCAGGGCTTTCCCGAGGTCGAGACGCACGCCTGGTTCGGTTTGTTCGTTCCCGCAGGCACGCCACGCGTCGCAGTCGAGCGAATCCATCGCGACGTCTCGGCCATCCTCAACGACCCGGACTTTCGCGAAAGGGAAATCGTTCAGAAAGGCTACGATTTCGTCGCAAGCTCGCCGGAAGCGTTTGCCGCGTTCATCGCTCGCGATCGCGACGCGCGCGGGCAGGCGGTGAAGATTTCCGGGGCGAAGCTCGAGTGATCGAACGCTTCGTCGCAGCGAACTGCACGGAACGCGGCAAGCTTTCGTCGCTCTTCGACCTGCAGCGAAGTGCATTTGCCGCCGAGCGCTACCCGACGCTCGCGGCTCGCCGTGACCGATTGTCGCGCCTGCTCGCGCTGACTCGCGAGCACGAGCGCGAGATCGTTCAGGCCATCGATGCCGACTTCGGCGGCCGTTCTCCGCACGAAACCCGCTTCGCCGAAATGCTGGTCAGCGCCAACGCGATCCGCGATGCGTTGCGCGACCTGCCGCGCTGGATGAAGGCGCGACGCGTGCGCACACCTACGGCGCTCTTACCGGGGCGCGGCGAGGTGCTGCCGCGTCCGCTTGGCGTCGTCGGCATCATCGCGCCGTGGAACTATTCGTTTCAACTCGCGATCGTTCCCGCGGTCGGTGCGCTCGCTGCGGGCAATCGTGTGCTGGTGAAGCCTTCGGAGCTGACGCCGCGAACGGCCGAGCTGCTGCAGTCGCTGATAGGTCGCCGGTTTGCCGTCGACGAGTTCGCCGTCGTGACTGGCGACGCCGATGTGGGTCGCGCATTTGCGTCGTTGCCGTTCGATCATTTGTTCTTCACCGGATCGACGGTAGTCGGTCGGCAAGTCGCCGTTGCGGCTGCGCGCAATCTGGTGCCCGTCACGCTGGAGCTCGGCGGCAAGAGTCCTGCGCTTTTCGCCGCCGATGTCGATCTGAAGGCGGCGGTGCCGCGCTTCGTTGCCGGCAAACTCTTCAATGCGGGACAAACGTGCATCGCGCCCGATTACGCGCTGGTTCCCCGATCGATGAAAGATCGGTTCGTGACCGAGGTAAAGCGCACCGTCGAGCGGTTCTATCCGACGCTTGCCGACAACGCCGATTACACGGCGATCATCAATGACCGCCACATGAACCGGCTTCGCGCGCTGGTCGATGACGCACGCGAACGCGGCGCGACGGTGATCGAGGTGAATCCGGTAGCGGAAACGCTCGAGCCGGCGCGACGCAAGCTTCCGCCGACGATCCTGACCGGCGTCGATCCCGCCATGGCCGTGATGCAGGACGAGATCTTCGGCCCGCTCGTCCCCGTCGAAACCTACGACTCGATCGAAGAGGCGATCGAGCGCGTCGAGTCGAGACCTGCGCCGCTTGCGTTCTACTACTTCGGTCGCGACGAGGCGCAGCGCGACCGCGTGATGCGCGAAACCCGCGCCGGCGGTGTGACGGTGAACGACACGCTATGGCACTTCGGCCACGAGGATCTGCCATTCGGCGGCATCGGCGAATCAGGCAGCGGCGCCTACCATGGCGAGCGGTCGTTCCTGACATTCAGTAACCAGAAAGCGATCTTCTATCAGAGCGCGTTGTCTCCCGCGCGGCTACTGTGGCCCCCGTACGGCAAGCGGTTCGAGCGATTGATGGCGCTGCTCAAGCGTTTGTAGCGGAACCGCATCCCAGTCGACGCGTCCGGCGTACAGCGCCTCGAGCGTTTCGCGCGCCGCCACGGTCAGCGCCGCATGAAGTCGCGTTCTGAACGCGTCGACATCGCAGTTCTGCTCGCGCGCGCTCCACACTGCCGAGAACGTGGCAGACCGTGCGTCCACGATGCGCGTCACCAAAGGCGCCCAGAACGGCGGATACTCGGTCTCAACCCACTCGCCGCGCCCGCGACCGTAGTGCGCAACGGCGAGGTAACGAAGCAACGCCGGCGCGATCAGGCTTTGCAGCAAGGCATCGTCCCAGCGGAGCTTCGCGCCGGTTGCACCGGTCGCGAGGTTCATGCCGCGCGCTATGCCCGCACCGCCGAGCGCGCCAAGGATCGCGCCGGTCAGGATGCCGGCTCCAAAAGTCAGCCCGCCGGCCGCGAGGTCCGCTGCGAGTCCCCCGAGCGCGCCCGACACGACGCCGCCCATCATCGCGGCCTTGCCTTCGTCCATCGGCGCATCGAGCTCGACGCCCGCGAGCCGTTCGCGGATGACTTGTGAAGCGTGACCCGAAAGATCGTGGATCGCGATCAGGCGATCGGTACCGGCGCGAATGTCCGCATCGAGTCGTGAAGCAAGCGCGTTACTCGCTGCCGTGCGCGGATCGTCCGCTTCGGATTTGCGCAAGCCGATCGCGCGGCCGAGGTCGACCAGCGTGCGCTTGAAACCCGTTTCAACGACCGGTTCACTATCGCACGCCGCGCGTGCGATAGGGTCCGCCAGCGCATGCATCGCCTGGTCGAACTGCGCGAAGCGCTTTCGTTGCCACGCGCGCACCAGACGCTCGTGCGCCGATCGCTTGGATTCATCGAGAACGTCGCCGATCAATCGCAAGAGCGCGATCTCCTGGACCCAGCAGCGCGCGAATGCGTCGAGGGAAACGACGGCCCGAACCAGCGGCCGCGTTCCGAATGCTTCGCGCCAGCGCGCTTCGTCGGCCGCTTCCTCGTCATGCGGTCGCGGTTTGCCGGTCTGGTTCAACAGAACGATCACCGGCTTGCCGATCCACGCAAGGACGTCCATCTCCGGCGCGACATATCCGGCGTCGGAGGGCGTTTCCGATGCGTTGACGAGATAGAGGACGACGTCCGACTCGTTGCGAACGTTGGCGACCGCCTGCTGCGACAGCCAGAATGCGCGGTCACGGAAACGGTCCCAGACCTGCGACAGAAACCAGCCGATCGGATTGCCTTGTTGCGCGAGCCGTCTTGCGAGACGCGTGCTGTCGCCGAACCCCGGCGTGTCCCACAACACCAGCGTGTCGCCCTCTGGTGTGGAGATCATCGGATAAGGCGTCGCCTCGACGGTCACGTTCGGTGCGTCGCGCACTTCGCCGACGTCGCGGCCGAGAAGCGTGCGCGCGAGCGTCGTCTTCCCCGCATTCGTGTGCGAGATCAGCGACAGCGCGATCGCGGTTGCCACACCGTTCATTCCGCTTGCGTGTGCAGCTGTGCCTCGATCGCGCTTTCGATTGCCGCGACGTCCGGTGCGGAAAGGTTGACGAACACGGGCTCCGCACCGTGGTCGCGGCCGAGCGTCTGCCAGAGCTGCCGCCTCTGGCCAAGTCGGGCGTCCGCATTCGCGGGAAACGTCGACTCGTCGACGAGGACGACCAACGTGTTGTCAGCCCGTGCGCGCAGCCGTGTGAGAAACACACCATGCGTTTCGCGCTCGGGCGTTGCCGTGGCGTTGAACAGCGCGATCGTGGCTGCCGAGGGTGTCGCGGGCATCGCGAGCGTTTCCTCCTGTCCGTAGGCAATCGGCGCCGATACGACCAGCGATGCGCTGCCGCCGAAGACGCGATGCACGATTTGTTGCAGGCCGTTGGCGGCGACCGACGAAGGTTGATAGCTGTACGGCAAGACATCGATCCGCACCGGACCTCCGCTGAAGCCGCGCATGATCCGCTGGTGATACGGTTCGTCGAGTGCGACAGCGATCCGCGTGCGTCGATAGCGCTCGACCAAACCGTTCGCGAATCCGAGCACGAGCCGCGGCACGACGACGACGACGGCGATCGTCGCCGCCATCAGATGCAGCCAGTTCGCGGCGTTGGCCGAGGCGGGCGCCGCGCCGGAACGCATCGCTTCCAGTGCTTCGCGCGTCGGCAACGGCAGTCGGGTGACGAAGCCGCCGGGCGCGAGCGTGATCGACAGAATGTCGCGCACCGTTGCCGCATCGAGGAACGTGCTTTCCCACGTGACGCGATACTCGTAAGCGACGCCGCGCAAGTACAAGCCCGCGAGCACGCCGCACGCAAGAAAGGCCGCCGCCCAGTGCAGGATGCGCGCTGCACGCGCCTGGTAGATCGGCGCCGCACGTCCGCTCCAGTCCGTCACGAGTCGCGTGACGACGTTGGCGAGCGACCCCTGCGCTTCGCGCCGCGGCCATCGCTCGACGCCTCCTGCAAGCCTCGTCAGCGCTGCACGCCACGGATGACGGTTGACGCCGCCGTCCGAGCGTGGCGCGAAGAGCGCCGCCATCAGCAGCCACAAATAAACGCCGACGTTCCATGCAAGAAGACCCAACACCGGCGGCGCCAGAAGATTGATCTGTCGGGCCTCGCCAATGCGATCGATCGCGACGCCGACGATAAAGGCGAGCACGATCAATGCGACGCCAATCCAGCTTCGCCAACGAAGCGCGGCGACGGCGCGTCGCAGAGGTGGATAGCGCTGCCCAAGCCGCTCGAACGCGAGCGCAGCGCGACGTGCGACGAACACGTCGGCGGTCGCGCCTTCACCCACGACCTCCGCCGCCGCTCGGCTCGCCCACGCGCGGTCGGCGTCGCTCCACAACGTGCGCTCCCGATCGATGACTTCGACTGCACGCACCGCCGTCACTGCGAGTGCGTCTTGTTCGTTCACGGGCGCTTGGGCACGATGACGCGCGACGGCTTCGGCTGCGGCGGAGGCGGAGGCGTGTAGAGATCGCGGAACTGCTGCACCATGACGACGTAGGCCTGCGTCTCGCGGTAGGGTGGCACGCGGCGATCATACCGCTCGACGGCGTATTCCCCGGCGTTGTAACCCGCGAGCGCGAGCGTCACGTCGTTGCCGAAGCGCTTGAGCAGGTCAGCGAGATAGCGCGTGCCGACGCGCACGTTGACCGCCGGGTCCTTGAGCTTCTGCTCGATCGAGCGCTGCGCATCGGCCGCGATGCCGTAGCGTGCGGCCGTTGCCGGAATCACCTGCATCAGGCCAACCGCGCCTTTCGGCGACAGCGCGGCCGGATCGAACGCGGATTCGACGGCGACGACGGCTTTCACGAGCGCTGGATCGAGCCCCGTCGCTCTCGCGTGCTGTTCGATCAACGGCGTGAAGCGAGCGACGTTCGGATGGCCCGTCACGCGATTGCGAATGATCTCCGCGGCACCCTCGAAATCGGGCGGCACCGGCGCCGGCGCGGACGGCAGATCGAGGTTCGTCTTGCCTTTGTAGAAGAGCTCGTAGCGCGAATCGACTTGCGTCGTCGCGAAGTGCGGCTTGCCGGTATCGTCGCGATAGACCCACAGCTCGGCGTGGCACGTGGCCGCAGTTGCAACGCACGCAACGAAGAACAAGGCGGCGGCGCGTCGTCGCATCGCTTCACTTCGAGCGTCGTTTCGACAGTCGCCTCAGATTCGCCGTCGCGGTTCGATGCAGCGGCACGATGCCGGTCGCCATGATCGCCGCTTGCGAACGCGCGATCCGTTTTCCGAGCCGGCGCTGCGTTCGTGGATCGAACGGGCCCGCGAACCCGCGCGCTGGCGTCCACCAGGAACGCGAGAATGCCAGCCACCACTCCAACTGTGCGCGCTGCTGACGCATCGCCATCGCCGTCCACGCCTCTCCGAACGCCTGAACCTTTTCGCTCGTCATCCGTTGCATCTCGCGGCGATTGCCTTCGCCGCCGGACAGCATGCCGGCCGTTCGCAGCGCAATGACCGCCGGTGCGGCGAGTGAAAGCTCGACCCAACGCCTGTTTGCGGATTTACGTCTCATCGTCTGCGCATCGTCCTGAATGTAATCGACCAACGCAACCCGCTCACTTCGGGAATCGAATGCTGCCATTCCCAGCGGATCGCGCCCTTCAATGTATAGGCTGAGCGCGGCTCGAGCGTCAGCGTGAAGCCGCGCCGCGATGTCTCGCAAGAGGGCGGGTAAGGCCGGAAACGCATGCGACATGCGCTGCCGAGAGAGATCCCGGCGACGACACCGAACTGGGGCACGTCGCGATGCCAGCCGATCGGTGTCCCGGGGCGGTACTCCGTCACGAGCCCCTGGACGAACTCGTCGTCAGGCAATGCGGCCCAGCGCGCGGCTTTCGCGCGAACCGGGCGCAGGAAATCCGGCAAATCGGGCGCCGGTTGCAAGCGGTTCGCAGAAAAGTCGTAGCCGAAGCCGAAGTGCACCGTGCGCCGCTTCGCAGTGAAGCCGCGATACTTCGCCTCGCTCAACGGAAGCGACGCGATCGCGTCGATCAGCGCCGCTTCCTCGTCCGCGGTGAGGAACTCCGGCCGGTAGTCGAGGCCTTGTGGATGAAGGTCTGCCGGCTCGAGGAGGTCGCGTTGCCACTGCACGCGGGAAACGTGCGGCCAACCGGCGGCGATTGCAAGCCGCCGCCCGTGCGTTGTTGGCGCGAGATCTGCGTCGCTACTTCGTCGGCAACTTACCCTGCACCCCCTCGACGTAATAGTCCATCTTGTTCAGCGTCACGTCGTCGAGCGTCTTGCCCGCGGCGAGCCGTTCCTTGCCGGCGTTGTCCTTGATCGGACCCGCGAACGGATGGAATTTGCCGGCCTTGATCTCGGCTTCGGTCTTTTTCACCAGGTCCTGCACGTCCTGCGGCACGACCTTGTTGAACGGCGCCATGCGGATCACGCCTTCCTTGATGCCGAGCCACTCGGAATCGGGCTTCCACTTGCCTTCGACGGCGGCCTGCGCCGTGCGCGTGTAGTAGTCGCCCCAGTTGTGAGTGACGGCAGTCAACTGTGCGGTCGGGCCGTACTTCGACATGTCGGAGTGGTAAGCGACGGCATAGAGCTTCTTCGCTTCCGCAGCTTGGACTGCGGCGGTCGAATCGGTGTGATGCGTCAGCACGTCCGCGCCCTGCGCGATCAGCGAGTCGGCAGCTTCCTTCTCTCGGCCCGGGTCGTACCACGAGTTGACCCAGACGACCTTGGTCTCGGCCTTTGGGTTCACGCTGCGCATGCCGCGCGTAAACGCGTTGATGCCCATCACGACTTCGGGGATCGGGAACGCGGCCACGTAGCCCGCCACGTTGGTCTTCGTCATGTGACCGGCGACCTGACCGGCGAGGTAGCGACCCTCGTAGAAGCGCGCGTTGTAGGTTCCGACGTTCTTCGCGTTCTTGTAGCCGGTCGCATGCTCGAACATCTGCTTCGGATACTGCTGCGCGACCTTGATCGTCGGATTCATGTAGCCGAACGACGTCGTGAACACGAGCTGGTGGCCGCTCTGCGCGAGGTCGCGGATGACGCGCTCCGCATCGGCGCCTTCGGGAACGCTTTCGATGTACTTCGTCGTCACCTGGTTGCCGAGCGCCTTCTCCATTTCCTTGCGGCCGACGTCATGCTGGTAGGTCCAGCCTGCATCGCCGATCGGGCTCACGTAGACGAAGCCGATCTTGAGCGGCTCGCCGGGCTTGGGTTGCGCGGAAGCAGGGGAAACCGCCACGGTAAAAGCGGCGGCAAGGACAGCAAGCGCATGCAATCGGTGAGTCACGGTTGAGCTCCGTAGAAAGGAGAAGTCGGTTCAGTACCGCACTACGCAATTGTACGGTGTAGGGAAACACGAGCTTCAGGCGGTCGCATGGAACGGTCGACCGAGCGAAGCCGGCGCATTACGGCGGATCGTCGTGGCGTCGCGCGAGATGATCGCGAGCACGACGATCGTCGCAAGATACGGCAGCATCGACAGGAACTGCGACGGGATATCGATGCCCAGCGCCTGCGCCTGGAACTGCGCGAGCGTCACGCCGCCGAACAGGTAAGCGCCGGCGAGCACGCGCCACGGCTTCCAAGTCGCGAACACGACCAGCGCAAGCGCGATCCATCCGCGACCTGCGGCCATGCCTTCGACCCATAGCGGCGTGTACGCAACCGCGAGATACGCGCCCGCGAGCCCGGCGCACGCGCCGCCGAACAAGACGGCGAGGTAGCGAATCGCGATCACCGGATAACCGATCGCGTGCGCGGAATCCGGCGACTCGCCGACGGCGCGCAACACGAGACCGGAGCGCGTGCGATAGAGGAAGAACTGCACGCCGATGAACAGCACGAGCGAAAGGTAGACGAGCGGGTTGTGGCCGAACAGCAGCTTGCCGAGCACGGGGAGATCGGAGAGCGTCGCGATCGAAAGCGGCGGGATTCCTTCGATGACCACCGACACATACGAAAGGCCGACGAAGGCGGACAAGCCGAGACCGAATAACGACAATGCGAGGCCGGAGGCGACCTGGTTCGCCAGCAGCGTCAACGTCAGCACGCCAAAGATCAGCGATACGCCGGCCGCAGCGACGACGCCCGCGGCGACGCCGAGCCACGGCGATTTCGTCGTAGCGGCGACGGCGAACGACGTGACAGCGCCGACGAGCATCATCCCTTCGACGCCGAGATTCAACACGCCGGACTTCTCGGTGACGAGCTCGCCCAACGCCGCAAACACGAGCGGCGTGCCCGCGGCCAGCGTCAGCACGACCAGATTGACGAACGCGTCCATTCAGACGGCTCTCGTTTGTATGCGCACCGGGCTGATCCAACGGACGCGATAGTGGATCAGCACATCGGCCGCGAGCAGGAAGAACAGCAGCGTTCCCTGAAACAATCCGGTCACGGCGGAGGGCAGCGCGAGGTTCAGCTGCGCCGATTCCCCGCCCAGATAGAGCAACGACATCAGAAGGCTCGCGAGCACGATGCCGACGGCGTGCAGACGCCCGACGAACGCGACGATGATCGCGGCGAAGCCGTAACCCGGCGATAGCGTCGGCAGCAGCTGGCCGACGGGTCCGGCGGCTTCCTGAACGCCGGCGATGCCCGCGCACGCGCCGCCGATGAGCATGCCGAGCCAGATCGTTCGCTTCGCGGAGATGCCGGCATAGTTGGCGGCTGCCGGCGCGAGTCCGGCGACGCGCATCTGAAAACCGGCAAAGCTCTTTTGCATGAACAGGTACGCGGCCGCGACGATAAAGAGTGCAACGATCGAACCCGCATTCACCCGCATGCCTTCGAACAGCACGGGCAGCATCGCGGCGTCGTGAAACAGCTTCGACTGCGGAAAGTTGAAGCCTTCCGGATCACGCCACGGCCCGTGCACCAGCCAGGACAAGAGTTGCGTCGCAACGTACACGAGCATCAGTGATACGAGGATCTCGTTCGCGTTGAAACGCGTGCGAAGCCACGCCGCTATCGCGGCCCACGCCATGCCGCCGATGGCGCCGGCCACGATCATCGCCGGCAGCAGCAGCATCGATTCGCTGCCCTCGAACGCAAGCGCGAGTCCGCCGCCGGCCACCGCGCCGAGCAACAACTGCCCTTCGGCCCCGATGTTCCATACGTTCGCGCGGTAACCGATCGCAAGACCGGTCGCGATCAGCATCAACGGGCTCGCCTTGAGCAGAAGCTCCGACACGCCATAGGCGCTGTCGATCGGTTTCACGAAGAACGCATGGAATGCCGCGACCGGATCCTTGCCGAGCGCGGTGAACAGCAGGAAACCGACGATCAATGTCGCAACCGCCGCAACGATCGGCGACAGCCAGCCGGCGGCGCGCGACGGCTCGGGACGATTTTCGAGGCGGACGAACAAGGCGCGTGCGTCAATGAATCACGCGATCCGCGCGTGATACGAGCGACGGCGGCACGGTGATGCCGAGCGCTTTCGCCGTCTTCAGGTTGACGATGAGCTCGTAGCGCGTCGCCTGCTCGATCGGCAGGTCGGCCGGCTTCGCGCCCTTGAGAATCCGGTCAACGTAGATCGCGGCCTGGCGGAACATGTCGTCGAAGCTCGCGCCATAGGCGGCGAGCACGCCAGCCTCCGCATAGGGAGGGAACGGTCCAACGGCAGGCAACGCATGCGCGATGGCGTTTCGTGCAATGCGCTCGGTGTTCTGACCGAACATCGGATCGCCGAAGATCAACAACGCCCCAGGTTTCGCGCGCGCAATCGATCGGAACGCTTCGTCGAGCGCCTCGGACTGGCTCGCTTCGGCGATCGTCACCGTAATGCCCAGCCGTGCCGCCACCGACTTCGCTTCGGCGAGCTGCTGCGCGTGGTACACCTGATTTCCGGGGTTGGACAACAAGGCGACGCGCGCGATGCCCGGCTTGAGCTCGCGCAGCAGCTCGAACTGCTTGCCGATGACGTCGAGGCCCGTTATCGAATTGCCCGTGACGTTGCCGTCCGGGCGCGCGAGGCTTCGCACGAGCTTCGACTTCACCGGATCGGAAACGCCGATCACGACGATCGGTATCGTCGCCGTTGCGTTCTTCGCCGCCAGGCTCGCTTGCGTAACAAAGGTGACGATCACGTCGACTCGCAGCCGCACGAGCTCGTCGGCAAGCGCGGGAAGCTTGTCGAAGCTGCCCTCTGCGCTGCGATACTCGATCGCGAGATTGCGGCGCTCGACCCAGCCGTGTTTCGCGAGCGCCTCGCGAAACACGGCCTCGCGGTGCGGCTGCGCGACCGCCGTCAGATACCCGATCCGCACCGTCTTTTGCGGCGCTTGCGCTGCTGCGGCGAGCGCGAGCCACGCCGCAAACAGAACGCATAACCGCATCGACGCCTTCATGGCGTCGTCGCGACGATGCCGGTCAGGGCGGACGCACGATCGCTTTGCGGTCCGTCGTCGGTGAACGAGCCAGTCATCATCAAGCCGATCGCCTCGGCGTTGGTCTGCGCGATGGGCACGGCGGGTGACAGCTGTCCCTGTGCAATCACCGCTAGCCGATCGCAAATCTCGAACA
>DATLNR010000026.1:0-7258 GCA_035536655.1 Casimicrobiaceae bacterium | reverse complement strand
GTCGGCGGGCCGTCGCGAGCTCGGCGAGGCGGTGCAGGCGCTGTGCTTTCTCGCCGGTGCGAACTCGATCTTCTACGGCGACAAGCTCCTGACGACCGGCAATCCCGACGTCGACGCGGATCGCACGCTGTTCGCAAAGCTCGGGCTGTCGACCGCTTAGGCCGCGGGTTCACTCGTCGTGGACGCGAGCGCGCTGATCGAACGACTCGAGCGCCAGCTCGCCGCGCGCGCCGAAGCCGGGCTCACGCGCGCACGGCGCACGATCGATTCTGCGCAGGCACCGAGGCTCGTCGTCGATGGCGAGCCGATGCTGTCGTTTGCGAGCAACGACTATCTCGGGCTGGCGAGCGATTCGTCGATCGTCGCCGCCGCCCAGGCGGGGGCCGCGCGCTGGGGCGTCGGCGCCGGCGCTTCGCATCTCGTCTGCGGCCATCAGACGCCGCACGCCGGGCTGGAGCGAAGAATCGCGAGCTACGTTGCGCCGTGCGCGGCGAGCGATGCGCTGCTCGTCTCGTCAGGGTATCTCGCGAATCTCGCGATCCTCACGACGCTTGCCGATCGCGAAACGACGATCTTCGCCGATCGGCTGAACCATGCGTGCCTGAACGACGGCGCGCTGCTGTCGCGCGCGGAGCTCGTGCGCTATCCGCATGCCGACGTCGACGCGTTGTCGCGCTCGCTTGCCGCGTCGAAGGCTCGACACAAAGTGATCGCGACCGATGCAGTGTTCTCGATGGACGGCGACATCGCGCCGTTGCCGGCGTTGCTCGAGCTTTCGCGCGCGTACGATGCGTGGCTCGTCGTCGACGATGCGCATGGTTTCGGCGTGCTCGGGCAAGGGCGCGGCACGCCGGCCCATTTCGCGCTCGAAGGCGAGCGGATCGTGCTGATGGGAACGCTCGGCAAGGCGGCGGGTGTCGCCGGCGCGTTCATCGCGGCACATCGTTCGGTGATCGAAAGCATCGTGCAGTTTGCGCGTCCGTACATCTACACGACCGCCGCGCCGGCGTTGCTCGCCTGTGCGCTCGAGGCCGCGCTCGACACGCTCGCCCGCGCCGACGATCGCCGCGTGCAACTGGCGATGCTGATCGAGCGGCTGCACGCGCGGCTCGAAGGGTTGCGCTGGCGCCTCTTGGCGTCGCGTACGCCAATTCAACCGTTGGTCGTCGGCGGTAACGAGACGGCGCTCGCGTTGTCTGCAATGCTGAGAGAGCGCGGCATCTTCGTTCCCGCGATTCGTCCGCCCACGGTTCCGGAGGGCACTGCACGGCTGCGGATCTCGCTTTCGTCAGCGCATTCGTTCGACGACGTCGACGAGCTCGCTGAGGCGCTATGGTCGGCGTCTTGAGCAATGCGGTCGAGCGGCTCGCTGTCGAGTCGTGCGGCGTTGGCGAGCCACTCGTGCTGTTGCACGGATGGGCACTGCACGCGGGATTGTTTCGAACGATTTCGCCATGCCTGGCGCGCGCGAATCGCGTGCATGCGGTCGACCTGCCGGGACACGGACATTCAGCCCCGCTGCCGCGCGCTTCGATGCATGCGATCGTCGAAATGCTCGAGGGACGGTTCGCAACCGTCGATCGACCGCTATCGGTGCTCGGCTGGTCGTTCGGCGGCGCGGTTGCGCTCGCGTGGGCGCACGCGCATCCCGATCGCATCGCGAAGCTCGTGCTGGTTACGACGACGCCGCGCTTTGTCGCCGGGCCGGATTGGCGTCATGCGAGCAGTAAGGCGACACTCGCGCGGTTCGCGGATGAACTGCGCGTCGGCTATCGCGCGACGCTTCTGCGCTTTCTCACGTTGCAAGTGCAGGCGAGCGAAGCGGAGCGGTCGACGCTCGTCGCGTTGCGCGCGCGGCTCTTCGAGCGCGGCGAACCGGACAGCGGGGCGTTGATCGACACGTTGCGCATGCTGATGGAGATCGATTTGCGCCCGATCGTGCCCACCATCCGACAGCCGGTGCTGGTCGTGACCGGGACGCGCGACACGCTTGCGCCTGCCGCAGCCGGGGCATGGCTCGCGGCGAATCTTCCCAACGGCACGCTGCATGAAATAACGAACGCGGCGCACGCGCCCTTCCTTTCGCACGCCGACATCTTTCTCCATCGCGTGCTTCCGTTCCTCGCCGATGGGTAGGCCGGCGTCACCGGTCCCCGATCCGCGCGACGTCGATCCGATCGTCGTCAAGCGTGCGTTCGGCCGCGCCGCGCGAAGCTACGACGCCGCCGCAGTCCTGCAGCGCGAGATCGGCCGTCGGATGCTTGCGCGGCTCGACGTCGTGAAGCTGCAACCGGGCGCTGTACTCGACGCAGGGTGCGGAACCGGCGAGGGCAGCCTCGAGCTCGCGGCGCGTTATCCGAACGCGCAAGTCGTCGGCTTCGACCTTGCGTGGCCGATGGTCAGCGCGGCCGGCGCGCGCGCGAGCGGTAGTCGCTCGCTTTATCGCCGGCTCGTCGGGCCGCTCATCGGCGCTGCCGGAGCCGGACCGAAGTTCGTCTGCGCTGACTTGAATGCGTTGCCGTTTCGCGGCATGGCGTTCGATCTTGCGATGTCCAACCTGGCGTTGCAGTGGGTGAACGATCTGCCCCGCGCGTTCGCCGAGATGCGGCGGTGTCTCAAGGTCGGCGGGCTGTTGATGTTCAGCACGCTCGGACCCGACACGCTGAAGGAACTACGCGCGGCGTTCGCGAAGGCCGACGCGCACAGCCATGTGAACCGTTTCATCGACCTGCACGACATCGGCGACATGCTGGTCGACACGGGCTACGCCGATCCGGTCATGGACATGGAGATCGTGACGCTGACCTATCCGACGCCGGCTGCGCTGATGCGCGAGTTGAAGGCGCTCGGGGCAACGAACGCGACACGCGGCCGCCCGCGCGGCCTGATGGGGCGCGGCCGCTTCATGCGTGCCGTCAGCGAGCTCGATCGTCATGCGCGCGATGGCCGTCTGCCGGCGACGTTCGAGATCGTGTACGGGCACGCATGGAAGGGGGAGCCGAAGACGGTCGGCGGGTTACCGGTGGTGGGGATGCCGAAGAGGCGGGGTTGAGGATCGCCGATCGGCCGTCAGGCATCTTCATCACTGCCACCGACACCGCCGTCGGCAAGACGGTCGCAGCGGTCGCGATGCTTCGCGGGCTCGTTGCCGCGGGCCGACGCGCCGTCGGCATGAAGCCGGTAAGCGCTGGCGTTGCGTCCGGGTTCGACGTCAACGACGACGTGCTCGCGCTCGCGGCGGCGGGCAACGTCGAGGCGCCGCTCGGCGACCGCAATCCATTCTCGCTGCGCGACGCGGCCGCGCCGCATCTCGTTGCGCGCACCGACGGAGTTTCCATCGACATCGATGTGATCGATGCCGCGTATCGACGACTGCTCGCGCGCGCGGACGTTGTAGTGGTCGAAGGTGCGGGCGGCACGCTCGTGCCGATCGACGATCGTCGCGACATGCTCGACATCGCTTCGAAGCTCGCGGTTCCCGTCATTCTCGTCGTCGGCATTCGACTCGGGTGTCTCAACCACGCGCGGCTGTCGGTGCTGGCGATTCGTGCACGCGGGCTCGTGCTCGGCGGCTGGATCGCGTCTCGCATCGATCCCGCGATGTCGTATGCGGACGAGAATGTCGCGTGGCTCGCGCGCGAGCTTCCGGCGCCTTGCATCGCCGACTTCAAGACATCATTGCCGCCACCGCTTTCCCGCGAGGCGCTGGACAAGCTCGGTCTCCCATAGGGGCCGTGCTACCATTTCAAGGGTTTGTGCAGCGCGTTGCCTGTCTGGAGCGCACCGTGTTTGCGCGTGAGCCGTTGGTCGTTTCACGCATGTCCGCGAGCGAGCTTCCTCCCCTACTGGCCGATCCCGAGTATTGCGTGGTGTCGCGTCGTCATGACAGTCTCGATCGCCGTCGGCGTTGGTCGGCGTTCGCGCTGCTGACCGCGATCAGCGTGGTCGTCGCCGCATCGTTTGCCATTGTTGGCGCCTGGCCGGTGCTGCCGTACTCGGCGCTCGAGCTCGTCGGCCTCGCCGCGGCGTTTCTGATCGTCGAGCGGCGCGCTCGCGACTGGGAGCGGCTGACCGTTGCCGGCGATCGTGTGATCGTCGAGCGCGCTGTCAACGGTGAAGTGCGGACGCGCGAGTTCAACCGCCGGTGGCTGCGCGTCGAGATGAATGTTCGCGCACGCAGTCGTGATCCGAGCCTGACGCTGCGCTTCGCGGGCGAGCCGGTCGAGTTCGGCGCTGCGCTCGCGCCGGATCGACGCATCGAAGTCGCGACCGCGCTGAAACGCCTGGTCGCCGCGTCGCGCTGACCAGGTCGCCACAATCTTATGGAAGCTTTCGAGGTCAGCATGTTTCGCAACGGCAAGGCGCGTCGCGCGTGCGCGCAGCTACTTTCGGTCGCTGCCGCGGCACTTGGTGCGGTGAGCGCGCAAGCCGCGAGCACGGACAAGGCAACGTGGTGGTTCCAGGACCCGGTCACCGAAGTCGCCAAGCAGCAGATCGACCTGCACAACTACATTCTGCTGGTCTGCGTCGTGATCTTCGTCGGCGTGTTCGGCGTGATGTTCTATTCGATCTTCAAGCATCGGAAATCGGTCGGGCATCAGGCGGCGCAGTTCCACGAGAACACGGTCGTCGAGGTCATCTGGACGGTGATTCCGTTCCTGATCTTGCTGTTCATGGCTTATCCGGCGACGCGCACGATCCTGCTGTTCAAGGACACCGCCTCCCCCGAGCTGACGGTGAAGGTCACCGGGTACCAGTGGAAGTGGGGCTACGACTACCTGCAGGACGGCTTCGGTTACCTGAGCAACCTGTCGACGCCGCTCGCGCAGATCGACAACCGCGAACCTAAGGGCGAGAACTATCTGCTCGAGGTCGACAACCCGATGGTCGTTCCGGTCAACACGAAGGTCCGCGTGCTGATCACGGCCGACGACGTCCTGCACGCGTGGTGGGTTCCCGCGTTCGGCGTCAAGCAGGACGCGATCCCGGGCTTCGTCCGCGACTCGTGGTTCCGCGCCGAGGAAGTCGGCATCTATCGCGGCCAGTGCACCGAGCTATGCGGCAAGGAGCATGGGTTCATGCCGATCGTCGTCGAGGTGAAGTCGAAGGAGGACTACGCCGCGTGGGTGACGGCGCAGAAGCAGAAGCGGTCGGCCGCCGCCGAGGATCCGGCGAAGACGTGGACCGTCGCCGATCTGATGGCGCACGGTCAGCAGATCTACACGACGAACTGCGTCGCGTGTCACCAAGCGAACGGGCAGGGCGTCCCGAACGCGTTTCCGGCGCTCGCTGGCTCGAAAGTCGTGCTCGGACCGGGGGAGCCGCAGATCGCGCTGATCCTGCACGGCAAGCCGGGCACGGCGATGGCTTCGTTCAAGCACCTGTCCGACAGCGACCTCGCGGCGGTCATCACGTACACGCGCGCGAGCTGGGGCAACAAGGCGAGCGAGACGATGCCGGCCGACGTGAAGACCGCGCGCGCGAAGTGAAGACGAGCACGAACAGGACCTCCCGATGAGCACGATCCCGCACGACCAGGTCGCCCAGCACGACGACCACCACGACCATGGCTACCGCGGCGGCATCATGCGGTGGATCACGACGACCAATCACAAGGACATCGGCACGATGTACCTGTGGTTCTCGTTCACGATGTTCATGGTCGGCGGCGTGATGGCGCTGACGATCCGCGCCGAGCTTTTCCAGCCGGGCATGCAGGTTGTGAACCCCGAGTTCTTCAACTCGATGATCACGCTGCACGGGCTCATCATGGTGTTCGGCGCGATCATGCCTGCCGCCGTCGGATTCGCGAACTGGCAGATCCCGATGATGATCGGCGCGCCCGACATGGCGTTCGCGCGCATGAACAACTGGAGCTTCTGGCTGCTGCCGCCGGCGGCGACGCTGCTCGTTCTGTCGCTCTTCGTTCCCGGCGGCGGCGCGCAATCCGGCTGGACGCTCTACCCGCCACTGACGACGCAGCTGCCGATGGGCATGGATCTGACGATCTTCGCCGTGCACATCATGGGCGCGTCGTCGATCATGGGCTCGATCAACATCATCACGACGATCCTGAACCTGCGGGCGCCCGGCATGACGCTGATGAAGATGCCGATGTTCGTGTGGACATGGCTCATCACCGCGTACCTGTTGATCGCCGTGATGCCGGTGCTCGCTGGCGCCGTGACGATGCTGTTGACCGACCGTCACTTCGGCACGTCGTTCTTCAACGCGGCGGGCGGCGGCGACCCGGTGCTGTTCCAGCACATCTTCTGGTTCTTCGGGCACCCGGAGGTGTACATCATCATCCTTCCGGCGTTCGGGATCATCTCGCAAATCCTGCCGACGTTTTCGCGCAAGCCCCTGTTCGGCTACGCGTCGATGGTGTACGCGACGGCCGGCATCGCGATCCTGTCGTTCATCGTCTGGGCGCACCACATGTTCACCGTCGGCATGCCGACGATGGGCCTTTTGTTCTTCAGGTACGCGACGATGCTGATCGCCGTGCCGACCGGCGTAAAAGTGTTCAACTGGCTCGCAACGATGTGGAAGGGGTCGATGACGTTCGAGGCGCCGATGCTCTTCGCCGTCGGCTTCCTGTTCCTGTTCACGATGGGCGGATTCACCGGATTGATCCTGGCGATCACGCCGGTCGACATCCAGTTCCACGACACGTACTACGTCGTGGCGCACTTTCATTACGTCATGGTGGCGGGCAGCCTGTTCGCGTTCTTCGGCGGCGTCTACTACTGGATCCCGAAGTGGACCGGCGTCATGTACGACGAGAAGGTCGCGAAGTGGCACTTCTGGACGTCGCTGATCTTCTTCAACGTCGCATTCTTCCCGCAGCACTTCCTTGGTCTTGCGGGCATGCCGCGGCGCATTCCCGACTATCCGCAGCAGTTCGCCGACTGGAACGCGGTGAGCTCCATCGGTGCGTTCGGCTTCGGCCTGTCGCAGCTGCTGCTGTTGTACGCGGTCGTCAAGTGCGCTCGCGGCATTGGCGAGAAGGCGCCGGCGAAGCCGTGGGAAGGCGGCGACACGCTCGAGTGGACGCTGCCTTCGCCGGCGCCGTACCACACGTTCGAAACGCCTCCGGTGATCAGGTGACGGCGCGCAGTCCTTCGCACGAGCCGAGGCGCGACGTCGAGAAGCTGCGATCGGCGAACGTGCGTACGGCACTCGTGTTCCTGTCGATTGCCGTCACGTTCTTCATCGGCGTGATCGTATCCAAGTTCATGGGCGGCTATCAGGTCGG
>DATLNR010000025.1:0-30272 GCA_035536655.1 Casimicrobiaceae bacterium | reverse complement strand
GCCAGTGCGACCTCGCTGCGCGGGTGCTTCGGGTTGAGCGTTACGACGCGATCGGCGTCGTGCCACGGCATCGGGGCCCGCCCGGGATCGCCGGACGGGCCCCGTCATTGTTTGTCATCTGCTGCCGTTCTGCACTCTCCTCCTCCCACAACTTTGCTTACTGCTTCGGCGCCGCCACATCCAGATACTGCCAATGCGAGTGCAGGATCGGATGCTTGCGGTAGCCCTGCACGCGCGGCTGCACCAATTGGTTCCGATAGCGACTGATCGTCAAACGCCACGGCGCGTAGGCCTCGATGATGCGCGTCATCTCCTGATAGAGCTTGTCGCGCGCCGGGCCCGCCGGCATGCGCGCGGTTTGCGCGTAGAGCTTGTCGTACTCGGGGATCTTCGCGCATGCATTGTTGCTCTGGAACGTGTTCGGGCCGTAGAGCAGCTGCATGAAGTTGTCGCCATCCGGATAGTCGGCGATCCACGAAGCGATGCGGCTCGTGAGCTTGCACTGCTTTTCGGCCTTCAATAGCTCGGGGAACTTGTCCTTGTGGAACTGTACCCGTATGCCGATCGCGTCCATCGATTTCCGCACGAGCTCGTCGACCTGGCGCGCCGCCGTATCGGGCCGCGAGCTGTGCCGATAGACGAGCGGCTTGCCGTCGGGGAACGAGCGATAGCCGTCAGCGCCCTTCTTGTAACCGAACTTGTCGAGCAACGCATTCGCGCCCGTCGGATCGTAGCGGATCGACGGCTGCCAGTTCGGCTCGTGACCAACGACGCCGGGCGGGATCGGATACTTCGCCTCGACTGCCTGGCCGTTGCGCACGACCTTGATGTCTTCGTGCACCGGATACGCCATCGCCATCGCGCGCCGCAGCGCAATGCGCTCCTTCGACATGCCGCCGACGACCGGGTCCTGCATGTTGAAGTAAAGGTACGAGATCTCGGGATCGATGATTCGCGAAAGCTGCACGCCGCGCTGCGCGAACTCGGGCTTCAGCTTGTCGCCGTCGAGCACATTCGGCGCGAGCGGCCCTTCGAGATTCATGATGTCGAGCTCGCCGTTCTGGAACGCGAGGAGACGTGACTGATCCTCCTCGATGATCGAGATCTCGACGCGACCGATCTGCGGCATGCGCTTGCCCTTCATCTGCGCAATGACTTTGCGATCGCCTTCGTCGGTCGATTCGAAGTTCCAGGTGAACCCACGATAGACCGGATTGGACACGAGCACGATCTTGCTGCTGCGCGCCCACTGCTCGAGCCGATACGGACCGGTGCCGACCGGGTTCGCGAGTGCGCGTCCGTCCACGCCGGCGTACGCTTCGATCGCTTCGCGCGCGACCGCCGCGGTGGGCTCGTGCGCGAGAACGTAGGGCAGGTTGTAATCGGTCGCCTTCAGTCGAAAGCGGATCGTGTGGCGATCGACTGCCTCGAGTCCTGCGATCTTGCGGTCGTAATCGAAGCGACCGGTCTTCTTCGCTTCTTCCGCCAGCTCGTCCAGGCCGACGAACTTGCCCTCGACGAGGAACGCCCACGGCGAGCGGATCTTCGGATCGACGAGCCGCTTCAGCGAATAGACATAGTCCTCGGCGACGAGCTCGCGTGGCTTTCCCTTGAACACCGGATCCGGCGTGAACAGGATCCCCGGCTTCAGCTTGACGACGAACGTCTTCCCCTCGTCGCTGATCTGCGGCAGCGATTGCGCAGTCAGCGGCACGATCTTCGATGGGCGCGCGAGATAGTCGTAACTGAAGAGCGTCTCGTGCAGTGCCTGAACGACCGTGCCCGAGTAAAGATCATGAACCGCCGCCGGATCGAAGCCGGTCTCGGCGACCGGAAAGACGTCGCGGATCACCTTGTTCGGGTCCGGCGTCGCGGAACTCGGCAGCGAGAGTACGAGCGCGGCAACGCCGGCCGCGACCGCGCGCCACGGCGCGATGCGCTTCATCGTTTCGCGAGTGGCGGCGACGACGGCGAGCTGCCCTTGCCGTGGTCGATGTCCATGTAGACGAACTCGGCGTTCATGATCGGGTGCTTCTTGTAGCCTTTGACCCACGGCCAGATCAGCTGGTTGCGCTCGCGGGACGTGTTCAGGACCCACGCGCCGTCCACTTCCATCTGCCGCGTCATCTCAAGGAACAAGCGGTTGCGCTCCTTCGAATCGGGCAGCGTCAGCATCTTCTGGTAGAACGCGTCGTAGGCCTTCGACTCGTAGCAGCCGTTGTTGCTCTGCCCGGTGTTCGGGCCGTAGAGGAGCTGCATGAAGTTCTCGCCGTCGGGATAATCGGCAAGCCATGCGGCGCCCCACATCATCAGCTGGCACGCCTTCGCGGCCTTCAGGTGCTCGGCGAACTTCCCGGTCTGGAACTCGATGCGCACGCCAATCGCGTCCATCGACTTCTTCCACAACTCGTTGAACTCGCGCTCGATCGCGGTGGTGCCGGTCGCGTAGCGCAGCGTCAACGGCTTGCCGTCGGGCAGCGTTCGATAGTCATCCTTGCCGCGCTTGTAGCCGAAATGGTCGAGCAGCTTGTTCGCGAGCTCGGGGTCGTAGTTGTTGAGCGGCTTCCAGTTCACGTCGTGGCCGACGACGCCGAACGGGATCGGCATGACTGCCCGGATCGCCTGGCCCTTGCGAATGACGCGGATCTCCTCTTCGACGTCGTAGGCCATGATGATCGCGCGGCGCAGCGCGATCTTCTCCTTCGAGAACCCGCCGACGACCGGGTCGCGGAAGTTGAAGAACGCATACGTGATGTCCGGCTCGATCGTCTTGAAGAGCGAGACGCCCTTGTCGGCCCATTCGCGCCTGAGGTTGCGCTCGGCGTCGATCACCTGCGGCCTGAACGTCGCCGGCAGGTTGATGTAGTCGAGCTCCTTCTGGTTGAAGGCGAGCCAGCGCGATTGCTCCTCCTCGATGATGCTGATCTCGACGCGGCCGATCTGGGGCATCCGCTTGCCGCTCATGTCGCGCACGAGCTTGTCGTCCCACGCGGGATCGACCGCTGCGAAGTCCCAAATGAAGCCGCGGTACTCCGGATTTGCTTCCAGAATGATCTTGTTCGCGCGCTTCCACTCCTTTAGCCGGTACGGCCCGGTGCCGACCGGATGCGCCATCGTGTCGGTCGCGTACGCCTCGATGACCTCGCGCGCGACGGCGCCGAACGGCGTATGCGCCATCGTGTAGAGGAAGACGTAGTCGGTGGACTTGAGTCTGATGCGCAGCGTGTGGCGGTCGAGCGCCTCGAGGCCGGCGACGCGCGCCGAGTAATCGAACTTGCCGCTCTTTTTCGCCGCCGCGGCAAGATCGCTCAAGCCCTCGATCTTGTCCTCGATCATGAACGCCCACGGCGAGCGCAGCGCGGGATCGACGAAGCGCTTGAACGAGTAGATGTAGTCGTCGGCGGTCAGCTCCCGCCGCTTGCCCTTGAACGCCGGATCGGGCGCGAAGTAGATGCCCTTGCGGATGCGGAACGTGTAGGTGCGGCCGTTGTCAGCGACGTCGGGCATCGACTCGGCCGTCCCCGGGACGAGCTTCGCGGGCCTGGCGAGGTAGTCGTAGCTCAAAAGCCCCTCGAAGATCGCCTCGTTGACGACGTTCGAGTAGCTGTCGGAGACGCGCGCAGGATCGAAGCCGGTCTCGGCGGTCGGGAACTGGATGCGCACGACCTTGTTCGGGTCGGCGGCGAACGCCGGCAGCGCGAAAGCGGCAAGGCAGGCGACGAGCGCCGTGCGATGGAGGAAGCCGAGCGTCTTGCCGGACGTCTGGCGGAAAACCGCCATCGGGCGCACAAATCGCGCCATAGGTCGCAAAGCCCGAGGAAAAAACAAAGCCGCGCAATGTAACATAGAACAAAAACCTACGAGTAGGTAAGCGAGGTCTCGCGAGTCGCTCGACCTCGATTCTCGATGACTCGCAAACTCTTTAAACGGTTGACGCGTCGACTGGAGCCTTACGTCGACAAGATCACCGATCATCCTTGGATCCAGCATTACGCGCCGGCACTCGCCGAGCCGGATCTATGGCACTTGAACCGTCGCTCGAGCGCGCGCGCCGTGGCGATCGGATTGTTCGCGGGCCTCATTCCCGGCCCGATCCAGGTTCTCGGCGCCGTCGGACTGTCGATCCTGTTCCGTGCGCACTTTCCGCTTGCCGCGATCACCACGCTGTACACCAATCCGCTGACCATTGTTCCGCTCTACCTCATCGCTTACCAGTACGGTGAGCTGTTCATTCCAGGTGCGAAGGTGGCAACGCTCACGCCGCCCGCGTTCACTTGGTCCGGTAGTTACTTCATGGAGTTCATTGGCTGGATCGGCCAGCTGGGCAAGCCGCTGGCCCTCGGCCTCGCGCTTCTCGCAACGACGCTCGCCGCATTGGGCTACATCACGGTAACGCTTCTGTGGCGCTGGCATGCGCTGCGAGCGTGGCGGCGCCGAGGCCAGCGCCGCGCGCCGGCAGCTGTCCGTTGACCAAGCCGGCGTACTGGGACGAGGCGAGCCGGCAGCTTGCCGAAGCCGATCCGGTGCTCGCGCGACTCATCAACGCCTATCCCGGATTGCACATCATGCGCCGCAGCGACGCGTTCACGGCGTTGTGCCGGGCGATTGTGGGACAGCAGATCTCGGTCAAGGCGGCCGACGCGATCTGGCGCCGGCTCGCGCTCGCCGCCAATCCCGCCGCAGCGGACGTCGCATTCCCGTCGTTGCCGCCCGTTCGCGTGATGGCGCTGACGGTGACCGAACTGCGAACGATCGGACTGTCCGAGCGCAAAGCGAGCTACGTACGCGATCTCGCCGCGCATTTCGTCGAAGGGCGGCTGAAGCCCGCCACATGGGCTGCGCTCGACGACGAATCGCTGATCGCGGCGCTGTGCGACGTGAAAGGCATCGGCCGCTGGACCGCCGAGATGTTCCTGATGTTCCATGAACTCCGACCCGATGTCTTTCCGGTGGACGATCTCGGCTTGCAGAAGGCCATCGCGATGCACTACCACCGCGGTCGTCGCGTCACGCTGACGACGATCAAACGTCACGGCAAGCGCTGGCGACCGTGGCGCAGCGTCGCGACCTGGTACTTGTGGAGAGCGTTGGATCCCGAGGTTGTGGAGTACTAGCTCCCCGATCCCTCTTCCACGTATCGCGCGACGAGCGCCCCGATGAAAAACGCCAGCGACGAGTAGTACACCCAGATCAGCACGACCGCGAGCGATCCGGCGGCGCCGAACGCGGCGACCGCGTCGGTGTGGCCGAGGTAGAAACCGATGCCGATGCGGCCGAGCGAGAACAGGACCGTCGAGGCGACGGCCCCGATCAAGAGCGCCGTCTTCGTGAGCTTGCGCTCCGGCAGCAGCCGATAGATCGCATAGAACACGCCGAACACGCCGGCGAAGGTCACCACCGCCGCGATCGTCCGGCCGATCCACACCGCCGTGTCGGCGAAGTATGCCGTCAGCCAACCGGACAACGCGGCGAAAACCGCATTCGCGAGCAGCGTCACGAGAAGCAGGAAGCCCAGCGTGATGATGATGCCGAACGAGAGAATGCGGGCGCGGATCGTCTGCCAGATCGTCGTGGTGGTCGGCGCCTGCTTGCGCAACAGATCATCGATGCTGCCCTTGAGCTCAGCGAACACCGTCGTCGCACCGAACGCCGCCGCGAGAGCGCCGAACAATGCCGACCAGCCGGCTTGGGGCTCGTTCGCTTTCTCGAGCATCCCACCGATCAGCTCGCCACCCTGTGCGCCGAGCATCGACGTCGCCTGAGATAGAAGCTGCGTCTGCAGCGCCTTGGCGTCGACGATGAAGCCGAACAGCAGGATCAAAAGCAGGACGATCGGCGCGAGCGAGAACGCCGTATAGAACGAGAGCGCCGCCGCCTTGTTGGCGAGCGCTTCCTCGCTCCACCAGCTGCCGAGCGCCTTCGCCAGCCCCTTCCACCAGGCCAGCGTGACGACCTGCTTCCTAAGCGCTGCGGCGGTATTGCCGTCCGCGCTTGAACCCGTTCCAGAGGGCCCGGGCTTGGGGGCTGGTGACGATCTTGAGGACGGTTCCGGCGGTACCTGCGATCGACGCCCATCGAACCGACCTCCGGGTCGGCTCGTCCATCCCGCGGCCGAATCGCGCACGAAAAGCGGAGAACGACGGCACCTGCACCCGCGTGGCGCGCCGCCGCGTGAAATACAGCGCAATCAAACCGGCGGTGACCGCCGCAACGATCGGTGCCCCCTTGCGCGCGATGCGGCCGGCTGCCGCGACCGTCTCGTCGAAGTCGTCGAGGAGCCTCGCGCGGCGGCGCTCCAGGCGTCGCTCGACCGATTTGATGCGTTGGTGCAGTTCGGAATGCGACAGCGCGCTCATGGCTTATTGTCCTTCTCCTCGTCCTCGTCCTTTTCGGCCTCTTCCTCGCGTGCAGCCGTGGCGCGAAGCTGCCGAAGCGTCGCGGTGAACATGAGCTCGGGGATATGTCGCTTGACCCACCAGCCAATGCCGCCCGCCAGGACGAGGCACGCAGCGGCGCCGATCAGGAGCGCGACCGGCAACGGGATCTCCTGCGCCAGCCAGACGACGATCGCCGTCACGATGCCGAGCCATGCGGTCGCGGCCAGTACCGACATCGCCACGGCGGCCGCGATCGAGCGGACCAGCACCTGCGAAGCGCGCTGCGCCTCCAGGACCGCCAACTCGACATGATCGGCGGCGGTCTGCCGGACATCCTGCACCAGTCGGCGCACGCGGTCGCTCCAGCCGGACGGCGCGCGGCCGATCGCGCTCGCCGGGGTTGCATGGGGAAAGGCGTCGTAAGCGGGGCGGGCCACGGGATTTCCTCGGACTCGTGAAGCGACCATTGTGCAACGCCCATGCCACCCGGCGTTGCGCGGAACGAAGCTCGTGCAGAAGCCGATCCGGCGAGCCGCGCTGCTCCGTAACTGCCGTGCCCGACTGGCAATTGCGTCCTGCCCGTCGGAACAAAGCGGACGTCGTTCTTCCCCGCGGAGCGCTGGCGGCTTGACCCGGCACCGTCGACGACCGTAACGTGGCCGGATGCCCGGTCCCGCCGCTTCCCGTTACGAGGGCCCGCTCGCGCTGGCGCAGGCGTTATCGGCACTCGCGCTCGCCGACGACGCGACGGCCCTTTTCGAGCGCGAAGGACTGCGCACCGATGTCGAGTATCGGGACCTGGGGCTCGCGGCCGCGACCGACGGCCGCGTCGGCGTCAAGCACGTCCGCGCGATCAAGCCGCTGCCCGCACCGACCGGTTGGCACTGGCACGACATGACCGCCCACTTCGTCTACGTCCTGCGCGGATCGCTCACTTTTCGTTTCGCGGGCGTCGACGATGAAGTCGTGGTCATCGCGGGGGCCGGTCTTTCGCAGCCTGCTGGCGTCGCTCACAACGTCGTCGCGCGGTCGGACGATCTCGAGGTCATCGAGATCAACATCCCCGCCGTGTACGGGACGTTCGAGCTTTCGACACCTCCGGCACCCTGGGATCGCAAGCCATGACGACGGCGACTTTGCCCGCGCTGCAGCGGTCGGCGCGCGGCGCGGCCATCGGCACATGGCTCGCACGGCGGGCCGGCGCGATGCTGATCTTCGTGCTGTTGTTCCTGTTATGGGAGTTCGCCGTGCGCTTGTTCGGCATCAAGGAGTATTTGCTGCCGCCGCCGTCGAAGGTCTGGACCGAGTTCCTGAAGCGCTACGAGATCGTGATGGCGGGCGCCTGGGTCACGACACAGGAGATGCTTGCCGGCTACGCGCTCGCGATCGTCGTCAGCATCCCGCTCGCGCTGTGGATCTCGTCGTCGCGCTTCATGGAGCAGTCGGTCTACCCGGTCATCGTGTTCCTGCAGATCATCCCGAAGATCGCGATCGCGCCGCTCTTCATCATCTGGTTCGGCTTCGGCTTCACGCCGAAGCTTCTCGTCGTGTTCCTGCTCTGCTTCTTTCCGATCGTCGTCGCGAGCATTGCCGGATTCAAGAGCGCCGATCGCGATATCACGGACTTCGCGCGAACGACCGGCGCGTCGGGTTTGCGGATGTTCTTGAAGATCCGGCTGCCGCAGGCGTTGCCGCATATCTTCACCGGCTTGAAGGTCGGCGCCGCGCTCGCCGCGACGGCGGCCGTCGTCGCCGAGTTCGTGGCGTCGGACAAAGGGTTGGGCTACCTGTTGCTGCAGTACAACGGCCAGCTGGAGACGCCGATGGTCTTCGCCACGATCGTGCTGCTTTCGCTGATCGGCGTCGCGCTCTACTATGCGGTCGAGATGCTCGAGCGGCTTGCCATTCCCTGGCATGTCTCTCGGCAGGCGTCCGCGCAAGACATGACGCTATAGCGGTGTTCCATCGACGATCCGAAAACGCACAAGGATCGAACTACCCCCACTGAGGAGACCGGAGATGAGGCAATCCAATTCGTTTCGGCGAATGCTTTCGGTGTGCGTCGCCGTGCTCGCGCTCATCGCGCCGAGCGCCGCAAGCGCGCAGGACAAGGTGTCGCTGCGGCTCAACTGGTATGTCGGCGGCCTGCACGTGCCGTTCTACTACGGCAAGGAGCGGGGTTTCTATTCGGCGGAGGGCATCGACCTCACGATCAACGAGGGCCGCGGCTCCGCGAACACCGTGCAGGTGGTTGCCGCCGGATCCGATACGTTCGGCATGGCCGACAGCTCGTCGGTCGTGCTCACCGCAGCGCGCGGTGCCGACGTCAAGAGCGTGATGTCGCTTTTGAACTCCACCGGCTTTGCTGTCATCTCGCTTGCGGAGACCAACCTCAAGACGCCGAAGGACCTCGAAGGCAAACGCGTCGCCGTGTCGCCGGGCGATCCGCTGGGATCGCTGCTGCAGGCCGTGTGCAAGGCCAACAACGTCGACTGCGCCAAGATCGCGCTGGTGCAGGTCGATCCGGCGGCGAAGGTCGTCACCGTGCTCGAGAAGAAAGCCGATGCATTGCTCGGCGGCGCCGACGATCAGTTCTTCCTGATCAAGCAGCGTGGTATCGAGCCGGCCGCGATGCGCTACGCCGACTTCGGCGCGAACATCGTCGGCATGACGATCGTCGCCAAGGCCGACACGCTGCAAAAGAACCCGGACATGGTGCGTCGCTTCGTCCGCGCGTCGATCCGATCATGGGAGGAAGCGAAGAAGAATCCCGGCGCGGCCGTCGACGCGGCGCTCAAGGTCAAGCCGGACCTGAACCGGCAATCGACGCTCGACCAGCTGATGGTGGACATCGAGCTCCTCGACTCGAAGAACTCGAAGGGCCGGATCGGCTGGGGCGCGCAGGCCGATTGGGATCAGACGCTCAACATCCTGAAGCAGTATCGCGATCTGAAGACGGATCAGGCGTGGACGGCGTTCCATACGAACGAATTCCTTCCGCGCTAGAGCGCCGAAGGAATTCGGGGCGAGGGGTGAGGGATGAGAGGGGCCACGCGTGACATTGCGCGTGGTTCGTGAGGGTCAAAGCGCGGCCAGCGTGCAGGCGATGGCCGAGCGGGCCTATGTCGAGCTCGTCGGCGTCACCAAGACGTACCGCAGCGGTCAGGGTCGCGCCGCGCGTGAGACGCATGCACTCGAAGCGATCGATCTCGCGATCCGCGACGGCGAGTTCGTTGCCATCGTCGGGCCGTCGGGCTGCGGCAAGAGCACGCTGCTTCGCATCGTCGCGGGACTGCTTCTGCCGAGCTCGGGCGAAGCCCGCGTCGGCGGCAAGCTCGTCGACCGGCCCCAGACCGATGTCGGCATCGTCTTCCAGAGCCCGGTGCTTCTCGACTGGCGTGACGCGCTCGCCAACGTCCTGGTGCAGGTGGAGCTGCGCGGCCTCAAGGCCGCCGCCTATCGCGATCGGGCATTGCGCCTTCTCGCGCAGGTCGGTCTCACCGACTTCGTCGATCGGTTCCCGCACGAGCTGTCCGGCGGCATGCGCCAGCGGGTGGCGATCGCGCGATCGCTGATCCACGATGCGCCGCTGCTGCTGTTCGACGAGCCGTTCGGCGCGCTCGATGCGTTGACGCGCGAGCAGATGCGGCTCGATCTCGAAGCGCTATGGCTCTCCACGCGCAAGACGGTCGTCTTCATCACGCATTCGATCGACGAAGCGGTGCTTCTCGCCGACCGCGTCGTCGTGATGAGCCCGCGGCCGGGCCGCATCGAGCGCGTCTTCGACGTGCGCATGCCGCGCCCTCGCGGGCTCGACGCCCGACGCCATCGCGAGTTCGTCGACACGACCGAGCGCATCACCGAGATCTTTCTCGCGCGCGGCGTCCTGCATGGCGGCGGCGACGTCGCCAGCGGAGTCACGTCATGAACAAGCTGGGGTCGTCGCCGTTGAAGGGCATCGTCGCCGCGCCTTTCCTGCCGATGCTGCCGGACGCGTCGATCGACTGGACGACGCTGCCGCGCTACATCGCGTGGATCGCCGGGCAGAAGCCGACGGCGGTCGCGATGAACATGGATGCGAGCGAAGGGCCGGCTCTCGATCGCGACGAGCAGCTGCGCATTCTCGACGCGTGTCGCAACGCGATCGGCGATGACTGCCCGCTCGTGTCCGGATTGATCAGCGGCTCGACACGCGATGCCGTGCGCTGGGGCAACGACTTGAAGGCCGCCGGGGCGCAAGGGCTCGCGGTGTTTCCGCCTCTTCCAACGTTTCTCGGCAATCCGGTTCCCGCCGAGATGATTTACCAGTATCACAAGGCGATCGCGGATGGCGTCGGTCTGCCACTGATCGCGTTTCAGTTTCCCAAAGCCTTCGGGCCGGACTTCCCGCCGGATACGCTCGCGCGTCTTTGCGCCATCGAGCAGGTGATCGGGCTCAAGGAAGCGTCGTTCGACACGACGAAGACGATCGAGACGATCGACGCGGCGAAAGCGCTGCCACGAAAGCTCGGCATCCTGACGGGCAGCGACACGTTCATCTGGGAAGCGATGGTGATGGGCTGCGACGGCGCATTGATCGGATTCGCCGGCACGGCGACCGCCGAGCTCGTGGCCCTGCATCGCGCGGCGGAAACGCGTGACTACGCGAAAGGCGCGGCGATCTGGGAGCGGCTGGGGCCGCTCGCGCGGTACTGCTGGCGTGCGCCGATCCGCGACTATCGTCCGCGAATGAAGGAAGTGCTGAAACTACAAGGACTGTTTCCGCACGCGACGGTACGCGCACCGCAGCTCGGCATCGACGACGCGGAGCGCATGCAAATCGCCGAGCTGACGCAATCAGCGCAACTGCGCGCCCAGAGACCGATGCGGGTTGTCGGCGATTGAAAGCAAAACCGGGGGCGAGCCCCGGCTTGCTTTCGACTGCGCGAATACTAAGGCCGGTCGATGGTGATGACTGGCGACGTCCAGGTCTCCCAATGCGCCGGATTGTTGTCGTCACCGAGCGCTTTCAGCACCGACAGCTTCATGACGTACTGGCCATCCGGAACCGTGTGGACCTTGTTCCCCGAGGTCGTGATGCCGTCCCATGCCAATGCAAAGAACCCGGTGGCCGTGGCATTGCGCCCGAGATAATCGAATTGGAATGCACGGTGCCACGCCTTCCCGGTGTTGGCGTCAAACACCTCCGCACGAAACATCCGCGACTGGTGATCGAAGTGCACGAGGAAGAAAGGAACGTCATCGCTCACGAGCGTATACGTCGCGCCGCCAGGCTGATTGAAAAAACTCGGGCCGACAAGCTTGGCGAGCCACGGAAAACCAGCCGGTGTGGGGGTCAGGACCTGGATCGTCTGGTAGTCCCCCTTGAAGCCCGCATACGGCACGCGATAAATCTGTCCGCCGCCAACCGGGGTCAGCACGATGTAGCCGCCGTACTGGCTTTTGTCGGCCAATCCGGCGTTCGCGGTGATCGTCACATCGACCGACGCGCTACCCCCCGCAGGCACGACGACGCTAGGCGCGCTGAATGCGACCGCCGCAAATCCCGTAAAGAACTGTGGCACGAACGTGTTCGGTCCGGTTGAAAGCGCCGGCACATGGCTAATGTCATACGTCACCGCGCCGCTACCTTCGTTGGTGATCTTCAGCGTATGCGTCGCAGGCCCAGCCTGGCTTTCCCCCAGCTCGAGTTTTCCGGGCTCGACCTTCGTCGTCGCCAGGATCGCGCTGTCGATCTGCAGCATGCCGGCGCCTTGACGGTGAACGTTGTCCAGGAATCCGAGGCCCGGGTTTCCGAACCAAGGCTTTGGTTGGGCCGTGTTCTGCAAGATCGACCGCATGGCATTCGACGACGTATGCGGCTTTGCCTGGAGCATCAACGCTACCGATCCGGCAACGTGAGGCGAAGACATCGACGTGCCGCTGATCGTTGCGTAGCTGCCAAGCTCCACCGGATACGTCGCGCGGATGAACCCTCCGGGCGCGCCGATGTCCGGATTGAGCGATAGGTCGGGCGCAAGGCCATAGGAACTGAATGCAGAGATGAGGCTGCCGCTCGGATTGACGAATGACCCGACATTGGTCGTCCAGTTGAGCGTCTGCGCACCCAAAACGATCGCGTCATTGATCGCAACGCCCTCGGTGTTCGAGATCGTCACGACCGGAATGGTGATCGCTGGGGTGCCGGCAACGGTGCCAGTGAACCGTCCCGCCGCATTGTTGTAGAGCACGACGGCCGCCGCACCCGCACTTTGCGCATTCAACGCTTTTAAGTGAAACGTGCACGTACCGCGGCGGATCAGAACCGCCTTGCCCGCCAAGCTACCGAGGGGAAGCGGCGCACACGCGTCGTTGGTCGTTGTCGGCGTACCGGTCTTCGCCAGGAGCAGCGAGCCGGTCGTCGGCGCCGCAGGCGCGCCCGAGGCATTGGCATAGCCGGCGGCAATGTTAGCCGGCGTGACGGTGAAGGTCGCAAGCGAAAAGTGACTATTGTCGAACGACGCGACGCCGATCACTTTCTTGCCGTTGCCCGGTGCGCCCGACGAGTACAGTCCGTTGGCGCCGCTGTTGCCGATCGACGCGACGACCGCGATACCCTTGTTCACCAGCCGGTCGGCTGCTCGCGCGGTCGGATACTGCGGCCATTGAAACGACGAGCCGATGCTCATGTTGAGCACGTGCATCCCATCGGCCAGCGCGCGCTCCATCGCGGCAATCATGATGTCGGCGGTCGTCGACCCATCGCAGCCGAACACGCGGTAGGCACCGAACGTAACGCCGGGCGCGACGCCTTTCACCGCACCGTTGGCACCGACGATGCCGGCGACGTGCGTGCCGTGCCCATTGCAGTCATCGGGGAACGGATCGGGCGTCGGGACCGGGTTGTAGGCTGGCGACGCCGGATCGGCGTTGAATGCGTCGCCGACGAAATCGTGGCCGACACCCACACGACAACCCGCCCCGAAGCAGCCGCCGAGGTCGGGATGGTGGTAATCGATGCCTGTATCCATTACCCCGACGCGAATACCCGCGCCGTTGTACCCAAGGCTGTTCTGCACGAAATCGGCGCCCGTCATCGCGAGCGCGGTCGCGAGATCCGGGTGCGCCAGCTCCAGTCGCGGAACCGACGATGTGACGACCGGATACACCGCCTTGACGCCGGCGATCCGCGAAAGCTTGCCAAGCTCCGCCGGCGCGATCGCGATGGACAGGCCGTTGAACAGCGTGTCGTAAGCGAAGCGCTCGTTGTACTGCAGGCCGACGGCCCGCGCGTTGGCGCGGAACGCGGCCTTCTCACTACGCGCGTTCGCAAGCGAACCACCATCGGCCGTCGGCGGGCTGGTCAGCTCGACGAACCAAAGCTGCGATGTCTCGTTGATCATTGCCGCAGCGGACTGCGGCATCGACGTGAGCGGAATCAGCTCCTCGACCTGCGCAAACGCAGGCGCCGCCGATACGACGAACAATAGCGCGCAAAGCGCGCGTAGACGCGTGGCAATCAATTCGACCCCCCCGTTGAATCGTTTGTCGTGCATCAAGCCGGGCTCGATCAGCTTTAAGATCGATGAAGGCGCCCGGCGCCGACGAAGCGCCACTGTACCTGCGCGCCGGGCGCTGTCAATACACGGAGTGCGGGGACCGGTCGTTCGATGAAGCGCGCGTGAAGCGCGCGCGACGTCAACGCGGCGTGTAGTTGAACTTCTGCCCGCCAACCGACGCTTCGACCGTTGCACCGCCCTTCAGGATCGTAAACACGGCCACCCCTTGTGGTAGCCGCCGGCGGTCGACGGCGGAAGCGCCGACGCCGAACTCGAAGTTGCCACTGGTGCACTGCTGAAACTACAAGGACTGTTTCCGCACGCGACGGTACGCGCACCGCAGCTCGGCATCGACGATGCCGAGCGTGCGGAGATTGCAACGCTGACTCGCGCCGCCGGCTTGGCGGACGGTCAGCGGCTGCGTGCCGTCGGCGATCAGCCTTTCGCGCGCGGCTTGTAGTTGAACTTCTGGCCGCCGACGGCCGCTTCGACCATCGCACCGCCCTTCACGATCGTGAACACCGCCATGCCCTTGTGATAGCCGCCGGCGGTTTTCGCCTTGTCCTGCGTGCCGCTGGCGCCGGCTGATGCGCCGGTCGTGCCGGCCTGCGCGCTGGCGCCCGCGGTGATCGCGACCGCGGAAGCGCCTGCGCCGAACTCGAAGTTGCCGCTGGTGAATTCGTCGAACGCGCGCTTGTCCGCGAAGAAGATGATCTCGGAGTACGCCTGACCCCCGACCTGAAGGCCGACCGTGACCTGCGTCATCGACGTGTCGCCGACGTACTTGCCCTTCTCGTACACGCGTCCTTTGCCGTGCGCCCCGGCGATGCCGAGGCCACCCTTTCCGATCGTCGGGAACACGGCATACCCGTATGACGTGTTGAAGTGTCCGGAGCTCTGACCGGCTTTCTTGAATGCGGCGATGGTGTCCGTATAGTCGTCGGCCAGGGCCGGCGCGGCGAACGCGAACAACGCGATGCCGAGGAACGTTGCGAAGCGCTTCATCATGTCTTGGATCTCCGATGCAGTGACGGGGATTCGCGAGCGCCCCGAGGCGCTGGCGTGAAACAAGCGTACTCGATTTTTCGGTTGCGCGGGACTGCCCGCGCCGGCTCAGAGCCGCAGCACGCCATCGACCAGATGCAGCGTACGGTCCGTCCGCCCGGCGAGCTCGGGGTCGTGCGTGACGATCACCAGCGCAGTGCCGACGCCGCGATTCAGATCGAGCATCAGATCGAACACGTGCGCCGCAGTACGTCGGTCGAGGTTTCCCGTCGGCTCGTCGGCGAGCACGCAGCGCGGTCGCGTCACGAGCGCGCGCGCAAGCGCCACGCGCTGGCGTTCGCCGCCGGACAGCTCGCCCGGCAGATGGCGCAGCCGATGGCCGAGGCCGACGCTTTCGAGCATCTTCGACGCGACGTCCTTCGCTTCACTCGCGGCCGTACGACGTACGACCAGCGGCATCGCGACGTTCTCGACGGCCGTGAACTCGGGAAGCAGATGATGGAACTGATAGATGAAACCGAGCGCGCGGTTGCGCACGCGGCCGCGCTCGGCTTCGGAGAGCGATGCGAACGGCCGGCCTTCGACGATCACCTGCCCGGCCGTGGGCGCGTCGAGGCCGCCGAGCAGATGCAGCAACGTGCTCTTGCCGGATCCGGACTGGCCGACGATCGCGATGCGCTCGCCCGGCATCACGTCGACATCGACGCCGAGGAGCACCGGAACCTCGAGCGGACCGCCGCTGTAGGTCTTGTGCAATCCGCGCGCGGATAGAACGGCCCCCACGCTGGCGGTCTCCGATGCGCTGCCCCGCGAGGGGGCGCAGCTCGCGCCTTGGGGCGCCCCGGCGGCGCGAGCAGAACCGCGCGACGCTTCATTCATAGCGCAGCGCCGCCGCAGGGTTCACCCGCGCCGCCTTCCACGCCGGATAGATCGTCGCCAGAAGCGCCAGTCCGAGCGCGATGCTCGCGATCGTGACGATGTCGTCGCGCTGCGGCTCGCTCGGCAATTCGCTGATGTAATAGACGCTCTTGTCCAGGAACTGGATCGAGAGCGCACGCTCGAGCGCGGGCACGACGACGTCGATGTTCGCCGCGAGCGCGACGCCGCCGACAACGCCGATCAGCGTGCCGATGACGCCGATCAGCGCGCCCTGGATGACGAAGATCGCGAGGATCGACGACGGTGCGGCGCCAAGCGTCCGCAGGATCGCGATGTCGGCCTGCTTGTCGGTGACGACCATCACCTGCGCGGAGACGATGTTGAACGCCGCGACCGCGACGATCAGCGTGAGGATGATGAACATCACACGCTTCTCGATCGCGACCGCTCGAAAGAAGTTCGCGTGCGACAGCGTCCAGTCGCGCACCTCGGCGTCGACCGGCAGGCTCCGCGCCAGCTCGCGCGCAACCTGCGGCGCGGCGAACAGATCGTCGAGCTTCAGCCGCACGCCGGAGACGCCTTCGATGCGATACAGACGGCGTGCATCGTCGACGTGGACGATCGCAAGGCCGCTGTCGAACTCGTACATGCCGATGTCGAAAATGCCGACGACCTTGAAGCTGCGCACGCGCGGCAGCACGCCGGCCGGGGTGACCGTGCCTTGCGGCGTGATCAGCACGACGGAATCGCCCGTCGCAAGCCCGAGTGCACGCGCGAGCTCGCCGCCGACGACGATGCCGAATTCGCCGGGAACGAGGTTCGCGAGCGATCCCTGGCGCATGCTCGCGCCAATGTCCGCGACGTCGTTCTCGAGCTTCGGGTCGACGCCGCGGACGATGACGCCGCGATTGACGTCGCCGACGGTCAGCATGCCCTGCCCGGTGACGTAGGGAGCGGCCGCCTGGACGCGCGGATGCTTGCGTGCGAACGCGGCGACGCTCTCCCAGTGCGCGAGCTCGGGCACGCCGCGCACTTCGACGTGGGACGCCACCGACAGGATGCGTGTGCGCAGCTCCTTCTGAAAGCCGTTCATCACCGAAAGCACGACGATGAGCGCCGCAACGCCGAGCGCGATGCCGGCCATCGAGATCAGCGCGATGAACGAGATGAAGCGGTTGCGCCCCGAGCCTTTGCGGGCACGCGTGTAGCGCAGGCCGACGGCCAGTTCGTACGGAGACAAGGAGCGGGCGAAAAGAAGCGACTGCGAGCGGATCGCTCGCAGGCGGCGGCGATTATCGCACCTGAAAGTTTGAACGACCCCCACGCTTCCTTTGGGTCGGTACCCCCAAGGGGGGCAGTGAGTCGCTTGGGGTGGCTGGCCTCCTTGTACGAGCATTGCCGTGGTGATCGTTCGCGCGTCGGCCATCTCGTGTCGACTCGCGACGCCGCGATCCCCACGCACGCAACGCGTGGGGCCCCTCGCCGGCTGCTCGCGCCACGCCCGGCGCGACTGACGCAGGCCGCTTACACTTGCGAACGTTCATCGATGCTCGTGCGTGCGCATAACAATCGTCCTGTCAGGCCTTCTCGCGCTCCCCGCGGAAGCGCTGGCAACGCATCGGGTACTCGGACGCATCGCGGGAACGTCTCGCGCGACGATCGAACCGGATCTCGCGCAAGCGCTGTTAGCGGACGTTGCGCTCGGCGCGGCCGAAGCGCCGTTGGCGGCGCTCGGGGCCGGCCTCGACGTCGGCGCACGCTGGGTCCTTCGTGCCGATCCCGTCCGCATCGTCGTCGGTGTGCAGGACGCGCGGCTCGAGGCCCGCGTCGACGATCTCGATGCCGGCGAGTGTGCGGCGTTGAAGTCGCTGCTCGACGGCCACTTCGCCGTCGATGGCCTTGTCTTCCATGCACCGCGCGCCGATGCATGGTTCGTCATGAGTGACGAACCCCATGCGATCGACACGTCGCCGTTGCCGCGCCTGATCGGAGCGCCGTTGCGCGGCCACTTGCCGACCGGTCGCGATGGCGCGAAGTGGCGAACGTGGCTTACCGAGGCGCAGATGCTGTTGCACGACGGGCCGCTCGCGCGACGCGAACCTCCGGTCAATGCGCTTTGGTTTTCGGGCGGCGGGACGTTGCCCGACGCGTCGGTCGTTGCCAGGATTGCTGCGTTCGCGGATGACGATCGGCACGGCGACCTCGTCCGCGGAGTCGCCCGCATACGCGGGCAGCAAGCACGCAGCGCCGCGAGTTGGGGGACCGCGCTTGATGCGTCCTTCGAGATGGTGATCGTCGCGCCGTCGACGATCGCGACGCTGCAGGATCTCGACGCATTGCTCGACGCATTCGTTGCGCCGGCCCTCGATGCGCTGGACCGGCGTCGCGCCTCGGTCGTGAAGCTGATCGCCGACGGCGACGGCATCGCGGCAAGCTGGCGCGTCGAGCACACTTCATGGCTTCAGCAATGGCTGCGCCCGCGAGCACGTTTCACGATGCCGCCGGCCGATCGATGACCCCGTCCATTACTCGCAGGCCGGTCCCGGCGTCAGCGCAACGTCTGACCGCCGCGGGCGTCGATCCGGTTCTCGCACGTCTGTACGCGTCGCGCGGCGTCGAGTCGAGCGACGAGCTCGATTGCACACTGGCCGCGTTGCCTTCGCCGACGACGCTGCTCAACATCGACGCGGCCGCCGCACGCCTTGCTCAAGCGATCGAGGCTCGCGAGCGCATCGTCATCGTCGCCGACTACGACGCCGATGGCGCCACCGCCTGCGCCGTCGGCGTGCGCGGCTTGCGGGCGATGGGCGCGGACGTGGACTATCTCGTTCCGAACCGCTTCGAGTTCGGCTATGGGCTGACGCCGGAGATCGTCGCGCTCGCAGCCGCGAAGGGGCCTCGACTGATCGTCACCGTCGACAACGGCATCGCGAGCCACGACGGCGTTGCCGCGGCGACGCAAGCAGGGATCGACGTGCTGATCACCGATCATCACCTTCCCGGCGACGCACTGCCCTCCCCTGCGATCATCGTGAATCCGAATCAGCCGGCGTGCGCGTTTACGTCGAAGCACGTCGCCGGCGTGGGTGTGATGTTCTACGTGCTGGCGGCCACGCGATCGCATCTGCGCGCGACCGGGCGTCTCACGGGCGACACGCCGAACCTCGCGGCGCTTCTCGATCTGGTCGCGCTCGGCACCGTGGCCGACGTCGTGCGGCTCGACCACGTCAATCGCATCCTCGTCGAGCAGGGATTGCGGCGCATGCGCGCGCGCCGCGCATGTGCGGGCGTTGCTGCGCTGTTCACCGTCGCGGGACGCGATATCAGCCAGGCGTCGTCGACCGATCTCGGCTTCGTCGCCGGGCCTCGCCTGAACGCCGCGGGCCGCATGGCCGACATGTCGATCGGCATCCAGTGCCTGTTGTCCGATGACGCAACGCAAGCGCTGTCGCTCGCCACCGAGCTCGACCGGCTGAATCGCGAGCGGCGCGCCGTCGAGGCGACGATCGAGGACGAAGCGCTCGACGCGCTGTCGACGCCCGCTTCGGGCAGCGACGATGCATACACGCTCTGCGTGTTCCAGCCGGCATGGCATCAGGGCGTCGTCGGCATTGTCGCGTCGAGGCTCAAGGATCGCTTTCACCGGCCCGCGATCGTGTTCGCGCGCGGCGGTGACGGGGAGTTGAAGGGATCGGGACGCTCGATCGCCGGCCTGCATCTGCGCGATGCGCTCGACCGGGTGGCGAAGCGCAGTCCAGGCCTCGTTCAGCGCTTCGGCGGTCATGCGTTCGCGGCAGGTGTCAGCATCGCCGAGCGCGACCTTCCGGCGTTTGCCGCGCTGTTCGAAAGCGTCGCTCGAGAACAGCTGACGGCCGCCGACTTGAAGAGAATCGTGGAAAGCGACGGCAACCTGACCGATGCCGAAATCTGCATCGAGGTGGCTCGACAGCTGGCCGCGCCGGTATGGGGTCAGGGCTTCGCCGCGCCGGCGTTCGACGACACATTCACCATCGAGGCGAGCCGTGTCGTCGGCGAGGCGCACACGCGGCTCACGCTCGTCCGCGACGGACGCCGCTTCGACGCGATCCTCTTTCGGTCGGTCGAGGCGCTGCCGGAACGTATCCATGCCGTTTACCGGCTGGAAGCGGATGGCTGGCGCGGCGGCGATGCGGTGCAACTCGTCCTTACCCACTGGCACCCGGCCTAGCGCGTAAGTTGCCCGGCGACTTGTGCGACGCACAAAATAACGCTAGATTAGACCGGTTTAACTGCCGGCCCCAAGGCCTCAGACTGCCGGCCCCAAGGCCTCAGACGTCCGTCGCCGCTCCCGGCGGCGCGGTAATGCAGTGCACCGAAAGGGCGAGTCCCCATGCGTTTGAAGGACAAGGTTGCGATCATCACCGGCTCGGCGTCCGGCATCGGCGAAGCCACGGCGATGAAGTTCGCCCTCGAGGGTGCGAAGGTCGCGGTCTGCGACATCAACATCGGGGAGGCGCAGCGCGTGGCCCGGGCCATCGAGGAGGACCGCGGCGTCGCGCTGGCGTTCCACATCGACGTCACCGACAAGAAGAGCATCGCGCGGATGGTCGAAGGCGTGATGGCGGCCTGGGGCCGCATCGACACGCTGGTGAACAACGCCGGCATCGTGCAGGACGCCCAGTTCAAGAAGATGACCGACGACCAGTTCGAGCGCGTCATCGACGTCAACCTGAAGGGCGTCTACAACTGCACGAAGGCGGTCGTCGACATCATGCTCGAGCAGCATTCCGGCTGCATCCTGAACGCATCGTCGATCGTGGGCCTGTACGGCAACTTCGGCCAGACGAACTACGCGGCCACGAAGTTCGGCGTCATCGGCATGGTCAAGACCTGGGCGCGCGAGCTCGGCCGCAAGGGCATCCGCGCGAATGCCATCTGCCCGGGCTTCGTCGAGACGCCGATCCTGAAGACGATGCCCGAAAAGGTCATCAAGATGATGGAAGACCGCGTCCCGCTCGGGCGGCTGGCCCGGCCCGAGGAAATTGCGAATACGTATGCGTGGCTCGCCTCGGACGAAGCCAGCTACATCAACGGCGCCGTGATCGAGGTTTCCGGCGGCGTCACCATCTAGAGCCTCGTCCGTTCGACGGAGTTGAGCGGCCCACCGCCGGACGGGTACCATAGCCGGACGTTCGTTCGATAGCGTCCGCCATGCGCTCCGTTACCCTCGCTGCCGTTGCCGCGCTCGCGGCGACGATCGCCCTCCCCGCCTCAGCGCAGTCGTATCTCACCAAGCCCCGCGTCGTCGGCGGCAACCCCGGCCCGGCACACAACTACGTGTGCCCGAACGTCGACAAGGGCGGCGCGCTCGACTGCTATCTGGATGCTGTCCGACATCTCTACACGATGTGCCGCCACGTGAAGAGCCTGGAGATCCTCGAGTACGGCTACGAGCGCGCGGACGAGGGAACGAACATGGCGAAGAGCGAGTCGTGCATCGACAAGCAGAAGAACAACATCGCGCGGCCGTATCAGACGGCGATGCGCGAGCTGGCCGGTTCGAAGGCCGCGTCGGCCAGCCTTCGCGAGCTGCACGAGTCGTGGCTAGCGTCGCTTGCGGCGCTCAAGTGGCGGCCGGGCGAAACCGATGAGGACTACAAGGTCCGCACCGGCTTCACGTACGTCGATTTCGACGAGCGAAGCGACGCGATCCGCACGTCGGTTGCGGACCTGCGCGAACAGGCCTCGGCGAAGAAATCGGGAACCCGCCGGGACAAGGCGGCGCGCTAATCGACGCGTCGATCGACGCACGGCACCCGGCGCTTTAACGACGGGACGCCTGTCTGCGGCATGAGCCTCGCGACGATCTTCGGTAAAGGCGGTGCCCTCGAGCGCGCGCTGCCGAGCTTTGCCTTTCGTCCGCAGCAGCTCGCAATGGCCGAAGCGGTGTCTGAGGCGATTGCGTCGCGCAGCGCGTTGATTGCCGAAGCCGGTACCGGCACCGGCAAGACGTTCGCCTACCTTGTTCCGGCGCTGCTCGACGGCGGCAAGGTCATCGTCTCCACGGGCACGAAGACGCTGCAGGACCAGCTCTACGAGCGGGACGTGCCGAAGGTGCGCGACGCGCTGAGCGTGCCGGTCACGATCGCGCTCCTGAAGGGCCGCGCCAATTACATCTGTCATCACCATCTCGAGCGCACCTGTCGCGAAGACCGGCTGCCGTCGCGCGAAGATGCGCGCCACCTGCGCAAGATCGTCGCGTTCGCGCAGGCGTCGACGCGCGGCGACCGCGGCCAGCTCGCCGACGTGCCCGAGCGTGCGTCGATCTGGCCGCTGGTGACGTCGACGCGCGAGAACTGCCTCGGCAGCCAGTGCGCGTTCTATCGCGACTGCTTCGTGATGAAGGCGCGCAAGGATGCGCTCGAAGCGGACGTCGTCATCGTCAACCATCACCTGTTCTTCGCCGATGTGATGCTGCGCGACGAAGGCCTGGCCGAGCTCCTGCCCGCGTGCAACACGGTGATCCTCGACGAGGCGCACCAGCTTCCCGATACGGCCACGTTATTCTTCGGCGAGCAGACGACAGCCGGTCAACTGGGCGATCTTGCGCGTGACGCCGAGGTGCTCGCACGAACGCAGTTGAAGGACGTGCCCGACCTGCCCGATGCAGCGAGCGACCTGCAACCGGCGATCCGCAAGCTGCGCCTTGCTGCCGGCGAAGCGACAGGCCGGTTCCCCCGCGACCTCGTCCTGGCGAAGCCCGGCTTCAACGACGCGCTCGATGCGCTGACCGCGGCGCTGGATCGCCTCTCGACCGAGATCAGCGCGTTCATCGAGCGCGGCGAGGAGGTTGCGCACCTCGCAGGTCGCGCGGACGATCTCGTACATCGGCTCGCTCGTTGGCGCAGCGGATCCTCGAATGCCGCGAGCAACGGCGATCCGACCGACGGCTTCATTCGCTGGATCGAGGTGACGCCGAACGGTTGGCAGCTGCAATCGTCGCCGCTTTCCGTTGCGCCGATCTTTCGTCGACAGCTCGATCAAACACCGCGCGCGTGGATCTTCACCTCGGCGACGCTCGCCGTCGGGCGCGATTTCAGTCACTACGCCGACGCGCTCGGACTGGCGCACGCGGATACCGGGTGCTGGGACAGCCCGTTCGACTACGCGTCGCAGGCGTTGCTATGCGTGCCGGAGAAAATTCCGGAGCCGAACACGCCGCTGCACACCGACGCCGTTGTCGATGCCGCGCTGCGTTTGATCGAGGCTGCAGGCGGCCGCGCCTTCCTGCTCTTCACGACACTGCGCGCGCTTTCTCAGGCGCGCGAGCGGCTCGAACGCGTCTTCGCCGATCGCGATCTCGCGTTTCCTCTGCTCGTTCAAGGCGAAGGCAGCAAGACGGAGCTTCTCGAACGCTTTCGCCGGCTCGGCAATGCCGTGCTGCTCGGCAGCGCGAGCTTCTGGGAAGGCGTCGACGTGCCCGGGCCTGCGCTGTCGCTCGTCGTCATCGACAAGCTGCCGTTCGCGCCGCCGGACGATCCGCTGCTGGCGGCGCGCCTCGAGCGGTTGAAGGCGGACGGCGGCAATCCGTTTCGCGATTACCAGCTTCCGCAAGCCGCGATCGCGCTGAAGCAAGGCGCCGGTCGACTGATCCGCACCGAAACCGATCGTGGGTGCCTGATGATCGGCGACCCGCGACTCGTCGACAAGCCGTACGGCAAGCTGTTGTGGCGCAGCCTCCCGCCGATGCGGCGGACGCGAAGCCTCGACGACGCCGTTTCGTTCTTGCACGACGTCCGCGCTCTCGCCGTTTCCGCTCCGGTGCCCGCATAATCGCGGCGGGCTCGACCGTCGAGCCTCTCGATCACCCGCACGGAGGACTCTTAGAGATGCAAGGAACAATGAAGACAGTGCGCGCCCTCGCGCTGACCGCTTGCGTGATGGCGGCGGCGCCGGCCCAAGGGTCCGCAACGCTCACGAACTACACTGATCTGTGGTGGACGCCTGCCGAGGCGGGCAACGGCTACAACATCGCGCAGCAATCGGACACGATGTTCGTCACGTTCTACGTGTTCGGAACGAACAGCCAGGCGACGTGGTACACGGCGCTGCTCGTCGACCAGGGTCCGCAGGTCGACGGCGCGACGCTCTTCGCCGGCAACGTGTTTCAATCGAGCGGCCCGCCGCTCGGCTCGCCTTACGACATCGCCGCCGTTCGCACGACGGCCGTCGGCACGGCGTCGTTCCGCTCGACGGCGCCCGAGACCGGAACGCTCGCGTACAGCACGGGAAGCGTCAGCGTCGTCAAATCGATCCAGCGATTTTTTTTGAAGGCGGACACGTTCGTCGGCACGTATCTCGGCGGCACGTCCGACATCACGTCGAACTGCACGAATCCGGCGAACAACAACATCCGTACCGAGGAGTCGGGCACGTTCACCGTGGTTGCGGGGGGCAACCAGTTGGAGATTCGCGGCCCGCGCTGCAGCTACATCGGCTTCGTTTCGCAGCTCGGTCAAGTCGCGCGGATGGACACGAATTACAGCTGCACCGACGGCGCGAGGGGCTTTGCGACGTTCTTCGACCTGCGCGTCGAGCCGGGCGGCATCACCGGGCGCTATACCGGCGTCGGGTCGAGCTGCAACTTCGCGGGGAACCTCGGGTTCGCGCGGAAGAAGTGATGGACTCCGACGAAAAACGCGGCCGCGGGGTTCGTGGATGACGTCTGGTCCCCGGCGCACCTTTTTCGTCGGAAGCACGATTGGCGCGCGCCTTGGAACGGTCCGGCGGCGCGCGCGCTAAACGGCACGAAACAACGAGCGACACTCGCAACGCGCTGCATCTTCGACGTTCTTCATCAAGGCTAGGCGCGTCGCCGCTCGATGCACTTACCAGAATCGCCACCACGGCTTTGCTGCGGCGCCCGACGTTAGGTGGCGGCTGTTCGGATAAGTCTTCTCGAGGATGCGCTTGCTGTCGGTCGCCAGATCTTTGAGCCCGAGCTTCTCGTAGCTGCGCACGAGGAGATCGAGCGCGTCCTCGTTCGCCGGAACAGCCGGATACGAAACGAGCGACGCCTGCGCCCGGTTCGCCGCCGCCAGATACGCGCCGCGATTATAGTAATAGCGCGCAACGTGGACTTCATGCATGCCGAGCGCGTTCGAGAGGTAGCGCATGCGCGTCTTCGCATCCTCCGCGTAGCGGCTCTCCGGGAACTTCTCCGCAAGTTCCTTGAACGCGATGAACGATTCCTTCATCGCCTTCGGATCGCGCTCGGAAAGATCGGTCTCGTACAAATAGCCGAGCAATCCCTGATCCTCGCGGAAGTGAACGAGTCCTTTCAGGTAATACGCATAGTCGACGCTCGGATGGTTCGGATGCGAGCGAATGAAGCGGTCCGCCGCCGCGACAGCGGTCGTCGTCTCGCCTCCGCGATAATTCGCGTACGCGCCTTCGAGCAGCGCCTGCTGCGCGTAGCGACCATAGGGATAGCGTGCCTCCAGCGTCTCGAACAGCTTGATCGCGCGCGTATAATTTCCCGAGATCAGCTCGTCGTGCGCCGTCGTGTAGAAGCGCTCGGCGGACCAGCCCGCGGTCTCGTCCTTGACTTCCGGAAACAGGTTGCACGCAGGCAGCGCCAGCGCCAGCGCAACCGTTGCTACCGTGCGAGCAAAGCGATGCGCGACCGTGCCCGACTCGCGCATCGGTGATGGAGCGTTGCGCGTCACCGTCATCGCCTGATCAGAAAAAAGAAAATTGTGGCCGAACATTATAGACGGGAGAAGCGAGCCGTCGTTCCCCGCGATCTCGCCGCGCGCGAGTTGATCGTTCCCCGCGCGTGCGCTGGCATGCGCCTCGACCAGGCGCTCGCGCAGCTGCTGCCGCAGCACTCGCGCATGCGTCTCAAGAGCTGGATCGACGACGGCCTCGTGACGATCGACGGCGAGATCGTGCAGCCGCGGCATCGTGTAGGCGAAGGTGAAGCGGTGATGCTGCGCGAGGCGACCATCGTCGAGGCGCTTGGCGATCGGCCGGAAGCACTGCCGCTCGTCGTCGTCGACGAGGACGATGCGATCCTCGTGATCGACAAGCCGGCAGGGCTGGTCGTGCATCCCGGCGCGGGCAATCGGACGGGCACGCTGTTAAACGCGCTCCTTCATCACTCGCCGATGCTCGCGGACGTTCCGCGAGCCGGCATCGTGCATCGGCTGGACAAGGACACGAGCGGACTTCTCGTCGCTGCGAAGACCCTCGAAGCGCACACCGATCTCGTGCGCCAGCTCGCGGCTCGCAGCGTGTTGCGCGAATACCTGGCGCTCGTTCGCGGCGACATGACGAAGAGCGTGATCGTCGATGCGCCGATCGGACGGCACCCGCAGCGCCGAACATCGATGGCCGTCGTCGCGCGCGGAAAGCCGGCGCGCACGCACGTCGACGTGGTGGCGCGCGGCGGCGCCGCAACGCTGGTCCGTTGCCGGCTCGAGACCGGTCGCACGCACCAGATCCGCGTGCACCTGGCGTCGATCGGCCATGCTCTGGTCGGCGATCCGCTGTACGTCGGTCGCAGTGGGCGCGCGCCAGCGGCGCTCGAGGACTTTCCGCGGCAGGCGTTGCATGCGCAGCGTCTCGGGCTCTCGCATCCGACGACACGACGCAAGCGATCATGGACATCGCCGCTGCCCGACGACTTCGCCGCGTTGCTCGATGCGATCGATATCGATGCAAGCGCGGGCAGCGAGCGACGATGAGCGTCGCGCGTGCGCTGGCGGCGCAATCACTCGATGCGCTGGTCCCGCAATGGGCCGCGCCGTTGAACGTGCACGCATTCGTCAGCACGCGCAACGGCAACGCCGGAACGTCGTTCGATCTTGGCCCGGCATGGCTCGACATGCTCGCCGGTGCGCCCCGCGACGCGGTCATCGCGAATCGTCGGTTGCTGGAAGCGGTGCTGCCTTCAGCGCCCATTTATCTCGAACAAACGCACGGCACCAACGTCGCCCGCATCGATCGCGCCACGCTGGCGGCCGCACGCGAATCGCCGCCTCGCGCCGATGCAGCCGTGACGTCGCTCGCCGACGTGCCGATCGCGATTCGCGTGGCCGATTGCCTGCCGGTCCTGTTGTGCGACGCGCAGGGAGGCACTGTCGGCGCTGCGCACGCGGGATGGCGTGGACTCGCAGCCGGCGTGCTCGAAGCGACGATCGATACGATGAACGTCGAAGCTTCGTCGCTGTGCGCGTGGCTCGGGCCGTCGATCGGGCCGCAGGCGTTCGAAGTCGGCGACGACGTGCGCGATGCGTTCTGCACGACGGACGCCAGGTCGGCCGACCACTTCGTCGCGAACGATCGTCGGCGCTGGCTCGCCGATCTGCCGGCGCTCGCGCGACGGCGCCTCGGTGCCTGCGGCGTTACGCGTATCGCGACGGTCGGCGAATGCACGTTCACGCGAGCCGATCGTTATTTTTCCTGGCGGCGCGATCGAACGTCCCACCGGTTCGGCGCATTCCTGTGGCGCTCACGTTGACGCCGCTCGCCTATACGATCGTTGCGGCGCTCGCCGGCGGCATGCTCGCCGTGCTCGCGGCCGCCTCGACATTGCGTTTGAGTGCGGCGTGGATCCCGCGGCTCGTGTCGTTCGCCGTCGGCGCGCTGCTGGGCGCGGTGTTCCTCGAGGTGTTGCCGCACGCGCTCGAGACCGGATCGACGAACCACGTGATGCTCACCGTGCTGGCCGGCTTGATCGCGTTCTTCGTGCTCGAGAAGCTCGTGCTGTGGCGTCACAGCCACGGTCATGCGGCGCATCGCGACGACATCGAGGAAACCGAGCACGAGCATGCGCTGCACACGCATGGCGAGCACGATCAGGGCCGCAGCGGCACGATGATCCTCGTGGGAACCGCCGTTCACAACGTTTGCGACGGCATCGTGATCGCGGCTTCATTTCTCGCCGACGTGACGCTCGGCATCGCCGCGACGATGGCGATCGTCGCGCACGCGGTGCCGCAACAGGTCGGCGACTTCGCCGTCCTCCTGCACTCCGGATTCACGCGCTCGCGTGCATTCTCGTACAGCGTCGCTGCGGGCCTCGCGACGCTTGCAGGCGCGTTGGCTGGTCATTTCGCGCTGGCGCCGATGCAGCAGCTCTTGCCCTTCGTGCTCGGCATCGCGGCGGCGAGCCTGCTCTATGTCGCCGTCGCCGATCTCATTCCCAGCCTGCATCGCCGGGCCGAGCCGCTCGAAACGCTGAAGCAGGCGCTGCTGATCGGGCTTGGCATCGCCGTCATCGGGACCGCGCACGTAGCGCTCGGCCACTGATCTAGGGCCTGTTAACGCTATGGACACAAGCGCGCTGCGAAGCGAAAAAGGCCGTGCGTTAGGCGCGAGGTCGCAGGCGGGTTCGACACCCGGCAAGGCCTTGCAACACCACGCACGGCCTTTTTCGCCGCAGCCCGAAGGGAACAGGTGTCCTCGCGCGCCCCTCATTGTTGCTCGCCTTGCGAATACGCAGGGTATTCGCTGCGGCGCGCGCCGCGATGGACACGCGAGGACACCTGTTCGCGCATGCGCCCATAGCGTTAACAGGCCCTAGTCCGGCGACGCTTTCTGCGCGGCGATGCGCGCCTCGTGCTCGCGACGACGCCTCAGCCGCCGCAATTGCAGCGCGCCCCACAAGGCGACTGGCGCGAGCCCGAGACCGACGAACAGGGCGATGCCCGCCACCGTCGAACGTAACGTCAATGCCATCGTGAATATGACGAACAACCACGCAAGAACCACGATGTGCATTGCACGCGTTGTGACGCAACAGCCGAAACGATAACATCCGTACCACGCCCGCCATCGCCATCGACCATGTCGCTCGCATCGCAGACTCCGCAGGACAGCGCGCAGCGCGCGACGACGGCGCAGCTGAGCGACGCATGGCGAACGCTCGTCGATGACTGGACGCAATGGTGGCGAACTTCGCTGTCGCCAGCGGGCGCAGCGTTCGCCGCAACAGCGGAGCCGAATCGGCAAGTCGCGACGCCCTTCGTCGTTCCGCCGGATCAGCTCGCGCGGTTGACCGCCGACTACCAGTCCCGGCTCGCGGCGCTCTGGCAGGCGGTGATGGCGACGTCCGGGGCGCAGCCGCTGCCCGAGATCGTTCCGATTCCCGCACACGACCGGCGCTTCCGCGCGCCTGCGTGGCGCAGCTCACCGTTTCATTCGCTGATGCTGCAGAGCTATCTGCTGCATGCCTGGTACCTGAACGAGCTGGTCGCGCAAGCGCAACTGCCCGAGCGCGAAAAGAAACGGCTTGCGTTCGCCACGCGGCAGATGATCGACGCGCTCGCGCCGGTCAACTTCGCCGCGACCAATCCGGAGGTCGTCGAACGCGCGCTCGCCACGCGCGGCGCAACGTTCGTCCAAGGCATGGCGAACCTCGCGGCCGATCTTCGACGAGGTCGCATCACGATGAGCGACGCCGCGGCGTTCGCCGTCGGCCGCAACATCGCGGTCACGCCTGGCAGCGTCGTGTTCCGCAACGACCTGGTCGAGCTCATCCAGTACGCGCCGACGACGGAGACCGTGCACGCGCGGCCGCTCGTCATCGTTCCGCCGTGCATCAACAAGTACTACATCCTTGATCTCACGCCCGCCAACTCGTTCGTGCGTCACGCGGTCGCAATGGGACACACGACGTTCATCATCAGCTGGCGCAACATACCGCGCGAGCTGGGCGGCCTTCGTTGGGACGACTATCTCGAGTCGGGCGTGCTCGAGGCGGTCCGTGTCGCATGCGCCATTGCCGATGGCCCTGACTGCAACGCGCTCGGGTTCTGCGTCGGCGGAACGCTGCTCGCGAGCGCGCTTGCCGTGCTCGCCGCGCGCGGCGACACCAGCGTCGCCAGCGCAACATTCCTCACGACGATGCTCGACTTCGATGATCCTGGCGACATCGGCGTGTACGTCAGCGAAGCCTATCTCGCGATGCGCGAGCCGCAGCTCCTCGCCGGCGCGCGCCTCCAGGGCGGTGAGCTGGCCGGCGCGTTCGCATCGCTGCGGCCGAACGAGCTCGTGTGGAACTACGTCGTTAACAATTATCTGAAGGGCGAAACACCGCCGCCGTTCGATCTTTTGCACTGGAACGGCGACTCGGCGAACCTGCCCGGCCCGATGTACGCCTACTATCTGCGCGAGATGTACCTGAACAACCGGCTTTGCGAGCCGGAAGCCCTGACCATGCTCGGGGAGAGCATCGATCTGGGCAACATCGAACTGCCGAGCTACGTCGTGGCAACGCACGACGACCACATCGTGCCGTGGCGATCGGCGTACAAGACGACGACGCTCGTTCCCGGCGCGCGAACCTTCGTGCTCGGCGCGTCCGGTCACATCGCGGGCGTCGTGAACCCGGTCGAGTCCGGGAAGCGCAATCATTGGGTCGATGGACCGATGAGCGACAATCCCGATGAGTGGCTCGCCGGCGCACACAGCGTTCCCGGCAGCTGGT
>DATLNR010000024.1:0-31517 GCA_035536655.1 Casimicrobiaceae bacterium | reverse complement strand
CTCCTAGTACGAGAGGACCGGAGTGGACGCACCGCTGGTGTACCGGTTGTGACGCCAGTCGCATCGCCGGGTAGCTATGTGCGGAAGCGATAACCGCTGAAAGCATCTAAGCGGGAAACGTGCCTGAAGATGAGATCTCCCCGGAGGGCTAGCTCGAAGCGCGTTGCGCTTCAGGTAACAGGAAACAGAGGCCAGGGAACAGAACGGCGTGGCGGCATGCGCCGCTCTACTGTGACCTGTTGCCTGCAGCGTGTTTCGAGCTAGTACCTCCCTGAAGGGTCGTGGCAGACCACCACGTTGATAGGCCGGGTGTGGAAGCGCGGTAACGCGTTGAGCTAACCGGTACTAATGGCCCGTGCGGCTTGACTCCATCATTGTGCGTTTCAGAGGTCAGGCAACAGGCAACAGACCTGAAACCACCGACTGAAGCGCGTGCGCGAATTACGACTCAACTCTTCTTGCCTTCCAACAGCGGACAGCTAACGCAGACGCAACGCCGCTCAATGCGCGGCCACCGGAGACACCGGCGCCTCTGTTGCCTGTTACCTGACCCCTGTTACCTGCCAAGCCTGACGACCACAGCCTGCTGGAACCACCCCTTCCCATCCCGAACAGGACCGTGAAACGGCAGCACGCCGATGATAGTGCGGGGTATACCGCGCGAAAGTAGGTCATTGTCAGGCACCCATGAGGCAAAAAGCCCGGCCACCGCGCCGGGCTTCTTGCTTTGCACGTGCCCAAACGTCACCGGCTTTCGCTACGAACGTGCAGACGCGCTACGCGCAAGCGGCAGGTTAAGCGCAACGTCGCAGCGTCGCTCGAGTTGGCCGGTGTCCGTACCGACCGGAGCTTGTTGGCGGCTGCGCCCCGCTACGAAGGCGGCGCCGGGGGCAACGGCGCGGGCTGCGGCGCAGGTTGCGGCGTTGGGGACGGCAACGGATTCGGGCTGGGCGACGGCGCCGGTGCCGGCGATGAGCCGGGCGGCGGCGCATGCGTCGATCCGGATTGCGGCGGTGGCGCGATTTGCGGACCCGACGGCGCCGAACGGGGACCATCGGACGCGAGGCTTGTCAGTGTTCGCGCGGCATCGACGATCCCGGCGCCGCAGGTCGATGTGGTGCACGCGTCGGTCGCCACGCTCGGGAACGCGCGCGCATTGCTTTCGAGCAGCGCGCGAATCTCCGCGGCCGTCAGTTGCGCGTTCATCGCGAGCAGCAACGATGCGGTTCCGCTGACGTGCGGCGCGGCGATGCTCGATCCGAGTTGCTGGCCGTACACGTAACCATTCGGATCGGGTGACGTCGTGCCGCTGTTGCGCAGGATCGGAATGCTTCCGCCGATCCCGCCACCCGGCGCGGATATGGCAATGCTGGGGCCGTTGTTCGAGTAGAAAGCACGCGATCCGTTGCGCGACGTTGCCGCAACACTGATGACCCCGTTGCAGTTCGCCGGCCAGTGATTGACGACGTCGTCGTTGCTGTTGCCGGCCGCAGCGACGATGATCGCGCCCGCAGCGGTCGCGTCGGTGATCGCGCTCTGGAGGATGTGGCCGCATGCGCCCGGACCCGCGAGGCTCAAGTTGATGACGCGCGCAGGACGCGGGTTCGCCGGGACGCCCGGCACGCTCATACCGGCGGCCCAGCGAATGCCATCGGCGACATCGGACAACGCGCCGCCGCACTTGCCGAGCACGCGGACGTTGACGATCGGGTTCTGCCAGCTGATGCCCGAGACGCCGCTGCCGTTGTTGACCGCCGCGCCGACCGTTCCTGCGACCATCGTGCCATGCCACGTGCTGTTGGTCACCGAGCAACCCTGATAAGGACCACCGGCGGTCGTCGACTCGGCCTGCGTGACGTAGTCGCCCGGATCCGAGGGATCGGCGTCGCGCCCGTCACCATCGTTCGAAAACCGCGCATCCGCAATGAAGTCGTACCCCGCGACGACGCGCCCGGCCAGATCAGGATGCGGGAGGATGCCCGTGTCGAGGATCGCGATCGGCGCGTTCGCATCACCGGTCGACAGGTCCCATGCGTTGGGCGCCGAGATGCCGCCGACCGGATCGTTCAGGTTCCATTGCGAGCTGAACATCGGATCGGAAGGTTGCGCCTGCGTCGTCGCGCGGCGATCCACTTCGGCGTAAACCACATCGTTGTCGGTCTTCAGCCTTTGCAACAGCTTCTCGACGCCGGTCGGCGACAGCGGCGATTGCAGTGTGACGACATGCGCGCCGTCGGCAAGCGGCATCGTGCGCGACACCGCAACGCCGGTCTTCTCGGTCCACAGGATCTTCGCGACAGCCACGCTCGCTGCCTTCGCGTTCGCGTGCGCGCGTGTCTTGACGATGATCGATGTGACCGGGTCGTTGCGCGGCGCAAGCTCCTGCTTCGTGCGCATACGGCCGTCCGCGACGATGTCGGCATAGACGACAGCGCCCGTCGAGCGCAGCTGGTTCAGTGCGTTGCGCAGTTCGCCCGGCGAGGGCTCGAGCGCGAAGCCGAATCGATAGGCGTTGTCGCCGTCACGGCCCTTCGCGACGAGTGCAAGACCCGCTTGCTTTTCGACCGCGGCGTGCGCGACCGCCGAAAGCGACGCGCCTTGCGCCGCCTTGTTGTCGTCGTAGAAGCGAACGGCGATCTCGGTTCCGGCGTGCACGCCGGATGACAGCAATGCAGCGATCGCGACGACGATGGCGCGTCGCCCGATTCGTCGATGCTGCGTCTGGTCTTGGTTGACAGCCATCCGACCCCTCTCGAAAAAACTGCGTGCGATGCACAGTCGCATCGTCGCGAAAGGGGCGCGTCGTAATAATCAGCATCGGCTGTGGGCAATCGTCGGAGCGAAAGGCTGCACCGCGTTCGTGAGGCCGACGTCGATGTCGGTGCGCAGTTTCGTTGCAGTGTTTACCCGGACGGTGTCGTCCGACGCGGTTTGTAGGGTTGTGTACCTACAAAAACCCCGTTTCGAGCGGGTTTGAGCCGCGACGGCAGCTGCCGCAGTAGGTGCCGGCTGACAAACCGTAAGGCCGTCAACCGGCCAGGGACGTCAGCGTCGGCCCTTGCCCATCAACGAGCCGAGCACGCCGCGTGTCAGCTCGCGCGCAAGCGAGCTTCCGACGGTCCGCGCCGCGCTCTTCGCCATCGACTCGACCATTCCCTCGCGGCGGCCGCCACGTGGACCGGTCGATCCGAACAGGATGTCCGAGAAGCCGCCGAACATGCCGCCCTTATCGTCACCGGCGGGTGCGTTCCCGATCGAAGCATCGCGCGTGGTCGGCGTCGCGGCATCGGTTGCGCCGGTGCGCGCCTTCAGCATTTCGAATGCCGATTCACGGTCGACGACGTTCTCGTAATGCCCGGCGATCGTCGAGCGTTCGATCATCGGCCGGCGCTCCTCGTTCGTGATCGGGCCGATGCGCGACGCCGGCGGAAGGATCCATACGCGCTCGCTGATCGACGGCGATCCTTTCGCGTCGAGCAGGGAGACCAGCGCTTCGCCGGTCGCGAGCTCGGTGATCACGCGGCCGATGTCGATCTTCGGATTCGGGCGCATCGTGTCCGCGACGCTTTTGACCGCCTTCTGGTCGCGCGGCGTGAACGCGCGCAATGCATGCTGGATGCGGTTGCCGAGCTGACCCAGCACCTTCCCGGGAATGTCGAGCGGATTCTGCGTGACGAAGTACACGCCGACACCTTTACTGCGGATCAGCCGCACGACCTGCTCGATCTTCTCGATAACCGCCGGCGGCGCCTCGCTGAACAGAAGATGCGCTTCGTCGAAGAAGAAAACGAGCTTGGGCTTCTCGCGGTCGCCGACTTCGGGCAGGTTCTCGAACAGCTCGGCCAGGAGCCACAAGAGAAACGTCGAATAGAGCCGCGGATGGTGCATCAGCTTGTCCGCGGCGAGGATGTTGACGATGCCGCGGCCGTTCGCGTCGGTCTGCATCAGATCGTCGAGGTCGAGCATCGGCTCGCCGAAGAAACGATCGCCGCCCTGTTCCTCGATCTGCAGCAGGCCGCGCTGGATCGCGCCGATCGACGCCGGTGAAACGTTGCCGTACTGGGTCTTGAAGCGCGCCGCGTTGTCGCCGATGAATTGCAACAGCGCACGCAGATCTTTCAGATCGAGCAGCAGGAGCTTGTTGTCGTCAGCGATCTTGAATGCGATCGCCAGCACTCCTTCCTGCGTTTCGTTCAGGTTCAGGAGGCGCGAAAGCAGGAGCGGTCCCATGTCGGACACCGTCGCGCGGACCGGATGCCCCTGCTCGCCCCAAACATCCCAGAACGTGACCGGCACGCCGCGCCATTGAGGCTCGGGAATGTCGAGGCGCTCGAGCCGCTCTTTCATTTTCGGGCTCGACTGGCCAGGCATCGCGATGCCGCTGAAGTCGCCCTTGATGTCGGCCATGAACACCGGCACGCCGATCCGCGAGAACGCCTCGGCCAGCACCTGCATCGTGACCGTCTTGCCGGTGCCCGTCGCCCCGGTGATGGCGCCGTGCCGGTTGGCAAGCCCCGGGAGCAGGGCGATGTCGGTGCCGTCGTGGCGGGCGATGACGAGTTGGTCAGCCATTTTCAGGGGTCAGGAGTCAGAGTCAGGAGTCAGAACGATGGCGGCCTGTCGGCCACGATTCTATCGGCCGGCACGGTCCCTTTGCACGCTCAGGTGACGTCGATGCGCTTCGAACAAGGCCAACATCGGCTATAATCGCAGATCGCAGGCGGGCGGGGCGGCTCAAAGCGCCGCTCCCGTCGAGAACAAGTGGGCTGGGCACAGCCCATTTTTTTTTGCGGCGCCCGACACCATATCCAAGGGGTCATCCACGTAGTGAATCTCGTTGCGCTTCTCGAACGTACGCTGGGCTCGCTCGGTGTCGAACTGGTCGACGTCGAGCTGTCGCCGAAAGGCCGGCAGATCCGCGTCTCCATCGATAAACCCAACGGCGTCGATGTGGAGGATTGCGCGCGCGTGAGCAGCCACCTGACGCGCGTGTTCGCCGTCGAAAACGTCGACTACGAGCGCCTCGAAGTCAGCTCGCCCGGGCTCGATCGTCCGCTCAAGAAAGCGGCGGACTTTGCGCGCTTCGCCGGTCAGGACGTAAAGCTTACGCTGCGCGAGCCGATCGACGGCGCACGCAAATGGAAGGGCCGACTGCGCACGCTCGAGGCGACGCCGCGCGGCGACGAAGTCGTCGTGGATACCGACAAGGGTGAAATCAAGGTGCTGGTGGAGGATATCGAGCGGGCGCGACTCGTGCCCAGGATCGAGTGGAGATGACGATGAATCGTGAACTGCTGCTGTTGGTCGACGCGTTGGCGCGTGAGAAGAACGTGCCGAAGGACATCGTTTTCATCGCGCTCGAATCCGCCCTCGCTTCCGCGACGAAGAAACGCTTCCCGAACGAGGAGATCGACGCGCGCGTGTCGATCGACCGCGAGACCGGCGATTACGAATCGTTCCGCCGCTGGACCGTCGTGCCCGACGAGGAGCACGAGGAGCCGGCACACCAGCTCGCGATCACCGACGCCAAGGAGCGCGATACCAACCTGAACATCGGCGACGTCGTCGAGGAGCCGCTGGAGCCGGTCGAGTTCGGCCGCATCGGCGCGCAGGCGGCGAAGCAGGTCATCCTGCAGAAGATCCGCGATGCGGAGCGTGAGCAGATTCTCTCCGACTTCCTCGAGCGCCAGGACAACCTGCTGACCGGCACGGTAAAGCGCATCGAGCGTGGCAACGTCATCGTCGAGTCGGGCCGCATCGAGGGCATGATCCCGCGCGATCAGCTGATTCCGAAGGAGATGCAGCGCGTCGGCGACCGCATCCGCGCCTACGTGCAGAAGATCGACCGCACGGCGAAGGGACCGCAGCTGATTCTGTCGCGCATCTCGCCCGAGTTCCTGATGCGGCTCTTCGAGCTCGAGGTTCCGGAGATCGAGGAAGGCTTGATCGAGATACGCGCCGCGGCGCGCGATCCGGGCATCCGCGCGAAGATCGCCGTCAAGAGCAACGACCCGCGCCTCGACCCGCAGGGAACGTGCATCGGCATGCGCGGCTCGCGCGTTACGGCCGTGACCAACGAGCTCGCCGGCGAACGCGTCGACATCGTGTTGTGGTCGGACGATCCCGCGAAGCTCGTCGTCAACGCGCTCGCGCCCGCGGAAGTGCAGAGCATCGTCGTTGACGAGGAGAAGCATGCGATGGACGTCGTCGTCGACGAGGAGAACCTCGCGATCGCGATCGGTCGCAGCGGTCAGAACGTGCGGCTGGCTTCCGAGATGACCGGGTGGGAAATCAACCTGATGAGCGTCGAGGAGTCGCAGCAGAAGACCGAGGCGGAGTCGACGCGGCTGCGTGCGCTGTTCATCGAGAAGCTCGACGTTGACGAGGAAGTGGCGGACATCCTGATCGCCGAGGGTTTCACGTCGCTCGAGGAAGTGGCGTACGTGCCGCTGACCGAGATGCTCGAGATCGAATCGTTCGACGAGGACACGGTCAACGAGCTGCGCAGCCGCGCGCGCAACGCGCTATTGACCGAAGCGATCGTGCGCGAGGAATCGGTCGAGAACGTCGAGGAAGCGCTGCTATCGCTCGAAGGCATGGACACCGAGATCGCGAGCACGCTCGCGGCAAAGGGCGTCACGACGCGCGACGGGCTGGCCGATCTCGCCGTCGACGAGCTCACCGAATTGACCGGCCTTTCCGGTGAACGTGCGCAGGACCTCATCATGAAAGCGCGCGCGCACTGGTTCGAGGCCGAGACCGCGGTGCCGGCGGGCGTGCAAGTGCATTGACGAAGGGCAGGTTCTCATGGCGCAAACGACGATCGAACAATTCGCGACCGAGCTCAAGATGCCGGCAGTCGCGCTCATCGAGCAGCTCACTGCGGCGGGGATGGGCGGCAAGGGCATCGGCGACCGGTTGACCGAGCAGGACAAGACGCGCCTCCTCGACTATCTGCGGAAGCAGCACGGCGCACTCTCCGAGCCGAAGAAGCGCATCACGCTCACGCGGAAGCAGACGAGCGAGATCCGTGCGGCCGATTCGAGCGGCAAGGCGCGCACGATCCAGGTCGAGGTGCGCAAGAAGCGCGTGCTCGTGCGCCGCGAGGAAGAAGCGCCTGCGCCCGTCGCCGAGCCGGAACCGGTCGTCGTGCCCGAACCGGAGATTGCCGCCCCCGAACCAGTCGTTCCAGAACCGGAACCAGTGATCGAGGAGGCCGCGCCCGTCGAAGAAGTCGTTGCCGTCGAGGCGCCGGTCGTCGAGGAGGCGGGCGAAGCTACTCGCGCGCCCGCTTCGGTGCTCTCCGAGAAGGAGCGCGCTTCACGCGAAAAGGAAGCGCGTCGCACGAAGGAACTGATTGCGCGTCAGGAGGCCGACGTGCAGGCGAAGCAGGACCTCGAGACGCAGCGTCGCCAGCGCAAGGAAGCCGAGGAAAAGACGACTGCCGAAGCGAAGGGCAAGGCCGCTGCCGACGCGAAGGCCAAGGAAGCGCCGGCCAAGACGCCGCGCGAAGGAACGTTGCATCGCCCCGCGGCGAAGCCGGGCGAGAAGCGCACCGTCGCGAAGAAGGCACCGGGCCAGGTGTTCTCGGAAGAGGCTGCGCGCAAGCGCGCGCTCAAATTGCGCGGCGACACGGCGGGTGCCGCGACGACAGCGTGGCGCCAACCGAAGGTCGGTCATCGTCACCGCGACGAGGAAGGCAACGAGATTGCCGCGCCGGCCGGCACGCAAGTCCGCGAGATCACCGTTCCGGAAACGATCAGCGTTGCCGATCTCGCGCACAAGATGTCGGTGAAGGCCGCCGAGCTGATCAAGGCGATGATGAAACTCGGCTCGATGGTAACGATCAACCAGGTGCTCGACCAGGAAACGGCGATGATCCTGGTCGAGGAGCTCGGCCACAAGGCGAAAGCGGCGAAGCTCGACGACCCCGATTCGCTGCTCGCCGAAACGGTCGCGACGCACGGTGTCGAAGCGCTGCCGCGGCCGCCGGTCGTGACCGTCATGGGCCACGTCGACCACGGCAAGACGTCGCTTCTCGACTCGATCCGCCGCGCGCGTGTGGCGAGCGGCGAGGCCGGTGGCATCACGCAGCATATCGGCGCTTATCACGTCGAGACGGCGAAGGGCGTCATCACGTTCCTCGACACGCCGGGCCACGAGGCGTTCACGGCAATGCGTGCGCGAGGCGCGAAGGTTACCGACATCGTCGTGCTGGTTGTCGCGGCCGACGATGGCGTGATGCCGCAAACGAAGGAAGCCGTCGCGCATGCGAAGGCCGGGAGCGTCCCGCTCGTCGTCGCGATCAACAAGATCGACAAGGGTGACGCGAATCCCGAGCGCGTGAAGCAGGAACTCGTCGCCGAAGGCGTCGTGCCCGAGGAGTTCGGCGGCGACGTGCAGTTCGTGCGGGTGTCGGCGAAGACCGGACAGGGCATCGACACGCTGCTCGACTCGATCCTGCTGCAGGCCGAAGTGCTTGAGCTGCGCGCGCCGAAGGACTCGCCGGCAAAGGGCATCGTCATCGAGTCGCGGCTCGACAAGGGCAAGGGACCGGTCGCGACGATCCTCGTGCAATCGGGGACGCTCGCGCGCGGCGATATCGCCCTGGTGGGCTCGGTGTTCGGCCGCGTGCGCGCGATGACCGATGAAAACGGCAAGACGATGAACAAGGCCGGCCCCGCGATCCCGGTGGAGATTCAGGGCCTCTCCGACGTGCCGCTCGCGGGCGAAGATTTGATCGTGCTCGGCGACGAGCGCAAGGCGCGCGAAATCGCGCTGTTCCGGCAAGGCAAATTCCGGGACGTCAAGCTCGCGAAGCAGCAGGCGGCAAAGCTCGAGAACATGTTCGACCAGATGGGCGACGACGTGAAGACGCTCGCGCTCATCGTCAAGGCGGACGTGCAGGGCAGTTACGAAGCGCTGCAGCAGGCGTTGACGCGACTATCGACTGACGAGGTAAAAGTCAACATCGTCCACGCGGCGGTCGGCGGCATCACCGAGTCGGACATCAACCTGGCGCTCGCGTCGAAGGCGGTGGTCATCGGCTTCAATGCGAGGGCCGAAGCGCAGGCGCGCAAGCTCGCCGAAACGTCGGGCGTGCAGATTCGCTACTACAACATCATCTACGAAGCCGTCGATGACGTGAAGGCGGCACTCTCGGGCATGCTCGCGCCGGAGCGCCGGGAAACGCAGCTCGGTCTGGTCGACGTGCGCGAGGTGTATCGCATCAGCAAGGTCGGCACCGTCGCCGGTTGCTACGTGCTCGAAGGCGCGGTCCGCCGCGGCTCGCGCATTCGCATCCTGCGCGACAACGTCGTCGTGCACGACGGCGAGCTCGATTCGCTGAAGCGGTTCAAGGAGGACGTGCGCGAAGTCAAAGCCGGCTTCGAGTGCGGCCTTTCGATCCGCGGCTACAACGACGTGCAGCAGAAGGATCAGTTGGAGGTGTATGAGGTCGTGGAGGTGGCGAGGACGCTGTAGACCCCTCGAAAGCGCTCATGAAATCGCAACGTCTCCATCGCGTATCCGAACAACTCCAGCACGAGCTCGCCGATCTGCTGCGCACCGAGGTCAAGGATCCGCGCGTCGGCATGGTGACGGTCACGCGCGTCGACGTGTCCGCCGACATGGGACACGCGAAGGTTTACTTCACCGCACTGACCGGAAAGGAGCATGGCACGGCAGCGGAAGCGGCATTGAGCCGGACGGCCGGCTTCCTGCGCAGCCAGCTCTCGCAACGGATGAAGCTCTTCACCGTGCCGCAGCTTCACTTCGTCTACGACGACTCGATCGAATCGGGCATGCGCTTGTCGCGGCTGATCGACGAAGCCGTGGCCGGTGATCGCAAGCACGACACATAAGCCGACTGACGGTGGACGACGACCCCCACGCTCGCTTCGCTCGCTGCCTCCAGAGGGGGCGCAGTCAGTCGCTCGGGGCGGCCCTGCGCGACTGACGATGAGCTCGCGGACGCCGCGCATCGCGATCGACGGCGTCCTGCTGCTCGACAAGCCGGTCGGCTTGACGTCAAACGCCGCGTTGCAGCGGGTGAAGCGTTTGTTCGGCGCGGCGCGCGCAGGACACGCGGGAACGCTCGACCCGCTGGCGAGCGGCCTGCTGCCGATTGCCTTCGGCGAAGCGACGAAGCTGTTGCGCTTCACGCTCGATGCCGACAAGCGTTATACCGCGTGCGTCCATTTTGGCGTTGCGACAGCGACCGGCGATGCCGAGGGGCAAGTCATCGATCGGCAGCCTGCCGACTTCACGCATGCGCAGCTCGACGATGCGCTTGGCCGATTCGTCGGTGTGCAATGGCAGACGCCGCCGCGTCACGCGGCGCTGAAGCTGCGCGGTCGCGCGTACTACGATTACGCGCGGGCCGGCGAGGAGATCGAGCGGACGCCGCGAGAAGTGCGCATCGATTCCCTTGCGCTCGTCGAGTGGGCGGCGCCGCTCGCAACGCTGGACGTGGCCTGCGGCAAGGGGACCTACGTTCGCGTGCTGGCCGAAGATCTGGGCCGCTCGCTTAACAGCGTTGCGCACCTCGCCATGCTGCGTCGAACCGCTGCGGGCGGTTTTTCGGTCGACGATGCGATATCGCTCGAAACGCTCGAGGGCTCGTCGATCGAGCAGAGAATGGAGGGACTGCTGCCTCCGCTGGCGCTGGTCGAGAAGCAACCGCGAATCGTGCTGGGTGACGAGGAGATCGACCGTTTCGCGCGGGGCGTCAAGCTTTCGCACACAGGCTCGGCGCCCGGCATTCATGTGTGCCTGTCGCCGGCCGGGGCGCTGATCGGGCTGGGCGACTTCGACGGCGCCGCGCTGCGACCGATCCGCGTGACGCACGAGGCGGCCTTCAACGCCGGTCTTCGCAAATGAGTTCCGAAAAGAGGCCGCGACTTGAAGAGAGGCGGCTATTCGTGCGAAAATAGCGGTCTTTCGCGAAAGACGACCAGTGACCACCGCCCCGGGTGCGGGGCGGCAAGAGGATTTCTCGCCATGGCCGTAACGGTGCAGGACAAGGCAAAGCTCATCACCGACTACCAGCGCGGCACCGGCGACACCGGCTCGCCCGAAGTTCAGGTCGCGCTTCTGACGCAGCGGATCAACGGGCTCACCGATCATTTCAAGTCGAACGTCAAGGATCACCACTCCCGCCGGGGATTGCTGCGCATGGTTTCGCGGCGACGCAAGCTCCTCGACTACCTGAAGTCCCGCAACAGCGACAGCTACCGCACGCTGATCGATCGTCTCGGCTTGCGCAAGTAGCGGCTCGATGTCGATGCGTCTCTCGACCGCCGTGTCGCGCAACCTTGCGCGGCCCGTTTCGATCGAGCGGTCCTCCGATACGCCGCAACGTCTCAAGCCTTTCTAACGCTGACTTGATGGCCGCGCAACTGCGCGGCCATTTCCTTTCTTGAGTTCAAACATGTTCAACAAAGTCCAAAAATCCATTGCATGGGGTCGTCACATGTTGACGATCGAGACCGGTGAGATCGCGCGCCAGGCCGGCGGCGCGGCGCTGGTCAAGCTCGACGACACTGTGGTTCTCGTCACCGCGCAGGCGGCGAAGACCGCGAAGCCCGGGCAGGATTTCTTTCCGCTGACCGTCGATTACCAGGAGAAGACCTACGCCGCCGGCAAGATTCCCGGTGGGTTTTTCAAGCGCGAAGGACGTCCGTCGGAAAAGGAAACGCTGACCTCGCGGCTCATCGACCGGCCGGTCCGTCCGCTGTTTCCGGAAGGATTCGTCAACGAAGTCCAGGTCATCGCAACGGTGCTCTCGGTCGATCCCGAGATCGACTCCGACATCCCGGCGATGATCGGCGCGTCGGCTGCGCTGATGCTCTCGGGCATGCCGTTCCACGGCCCGATCGGTGCAGCGCGCGTCGGTTGCCTCGACGGGCAGTTCGTCCTGAATCCGACGAAGACCGAGCTCGGCACGTCCGCGTTGAATCTCGTCGTCGCGGGCACGGAGGCGGCGGTGCTGATGGTCGAATCCGAGGCGAAGGAGCTTCCCGAGGAAGTGATGCTGGGCGCCGTCGTTTTCGGGCATCAGCAGCAGCAGGCCGTCATCGAGATGATCCACGCGCTGGTCGAGGAGGCTGGCAAGCCGCTTTGGGATTGGCAACCTGCGACCAAGGATCAGTTGACGATCGAACGCGCGACGGCAAGCGCCGAAGCGTCGTTGCGCGAGGCTTACGGCATGCGCAGCAAGCAGTCGCGGCAACAGCGGATCAAGGAGATCTATGCAAAGGTCGCCGACGAAGCCGGACGCGACGGCGCAGCTGTCGATGTCAACCAGCTGAACGACTTCCTGTTCTCGCTCGAAGCGAAGGTCGTGCGCAGCGGCATCCTGGCCGGCGAGGCACGCATCGACGGTCGCGATACGCGCACCGTGCGGCCGATCAGCATTCGCACCGGCGTCTTGCCGCGCACGCACGGCTCGGCGTTGTTCACGCGCGGCGAGACGCAGGCGCTCGTTGTCGCGACGCTCGGCACCGCGCGAGACGAGCAGATCGTCGACGCGCTGATGGGCGAGTATCGCGAGCGCTTCATGCTCCACTACAACATGCCGCCGTACGCGACCGGCGAGACCGGCCGCGTAGGTTCGCCAAAACGCCGTGAGATCGGCCACGGCCGGCTCGCGAAGCGCGCGATCGCGGGTGTGCTGCCGACGCCTGAGGACTTTGCCTACTCGATGCGCGTCGTCTCGGAAATCACCGAGAGCAACGGCAGCTCGTCGATGGCGTCGGTGTGCGGCGCCAGCCTCGCGCTGATGGACGCCGGCGTGCCGATGAAGGCGCAGGTGGCCGGCATTGCGATGGGCCTGATCAAGGAAGGCAACCGGTTCGCCGTGCTCTCCGACATCCTCGGTGACGAGGACCACCTGGGCGACATGGATTTCAAGGTTGCCGGCAGCGAGCGCGGCATCACCGCGCTGCAGATGGACATCAAGATCCAAGGCATCACCAAGGAGATCATGGCGGTTGCGCTGTCGCAGGCGCGCGAAGGTCGGCTGCATATCCTGAAGCTGATGCAGGAGGCGATGCCGCATGCGCGCACCGAGGTATCACAGCACGCGCCGCGCATGATGACGCTCAAGATCAATCCGGAGAAGATTCGCGACGTCATCGGCAAGGGCGGCAGCGTGATCCGCGCGCTGACCGAGGAGACCGGGACGACGATCGACATCGCGGACGACGGCACGATCACGATCGCGTCGATCAACGTCGACGGCGCCAACGCCGCGCGCAAGCGCATCGAGGAGATCACGGCCGAGGTCGAGGTCGGCAGGACCTACGACGGCAGGGTGTTGCGGCTGCTCGACTTCGGTGCGATCGTGCAGGTGCTGCCCGGCAAGGATGGGCTTCTGCACATCTCGCAGATCGCGAAAGAGCGCGTCAACCAGGTGTCCGATTACCTGAAGGAAGGCCAGGACGTCCGCGTCAAGGTGCTCGAAGCCGACGACAAGGGGCGGTTGCGCTTGTCGATGAAGGCGGCATCGGAGGAGGATTCGCAACGGAATCAGGCGCCGGTGGATTCGCCGGCGCCGTAAGCCGCCCTAAACCACGCTTCACCCATCCAGCTCCGGATACCGCCGAAACAGATCGTCGTCGTTGAATGCAATGCGCCGATGCGACGCGAGGTAGCGGGCGATGCGCGGCCTGTCGAACACGCGATCGTGCAGTTCAATCAATCGCGGAGATCGCCGGAGCGACTTTCGGGCGGCTTTGGGGAACGCATAGCGCAGGCCGGCGATGACCTGCGCGATCGACAGATCGACGTAGGTCAGCCGGTTTCCGACGAGCCAGCGGGATCGCGACCCATTCTGGTTCGACACTTTCTCGAAGTAGGCTAGGAACTTCGGCAGGCGCTCGTCGATGAAGTGGCGCGCACGGCGGCGCGACTCGCGTTTCTGCTGCTCGTAGTAGAGGTTGTTCGCGATCGGATGATGCGTATCGTGAATCTCGCTCAGGAAGTCGGCCAGCGTGAGCTGAAGCTGATGCGTCCACAGGCGGCCCGGCTCGTTGCGCGGCGCAAGATCGAGGCACCGGCCGAGGAACAGCAGGATGTTCGACGTTTGCCCGATCAATCGCCGGCCCGCGCGCAGGAAGGGCGGCGCGAACGGTGCGTGCGCGAGGGTGCGATCCGCGAGCATGCGCTGCATCGTCGCCTCGCCGTCGTCGCTGCGGGCGACGTCGACGTAAGGCGTCGCCGTTTCCTCGAACGCGAGGCGGACATACTCGCCGCGGCCTTGTATGCCGGGCCAATAGTAGAGTTGGTAGATCATGGATTCGCGTGGGATTGAAGCGCCAATGACGTCGGGCGTTCGTGCATTATTGCCGTTCTTGCTGGCTGCGTTGCCGACGATCGTTCGGGCCGTCGACATGGTTCCGGTTGTTTCGGGATTGTCGACGCCCGTGTTTGTCACGAGCGCACGTGACGGATCGAGCCGCCTCTTCGTTGTCGAGCGACAGGGCATCGTGCGCGTGGTTCAACCGAACGCTTCGTCGGGAACCGTGTTCCTCGACGTGCGCGACAAGGTCGTCGTCAGCAACGAGCAGGGGCTGCTCGGTCTTGCTTTCCACCCGGCGTACGGGAGCAACGGGCGTCTCTTCGTCTATTACACGCGACGTTCGGACGGCGGGATCGTGATCGCCGAGTATCGACGCTCTGCGAATGCGAACGCGGCCGATCCCGCAGAGTCCGTGCTGCTCGTCATTCCGCATCCGGGCGCAACGAACCATAACGGCGGCATGCTGGCGTTCGGCCCGGACGGCTATCTCTACGCCGGTGTCGGCGACGGCGGCTCGGCCAACGATCCGCCGAACAACGCGCAGAACGTCCAGTCGCTGCTCGGCAAGATCCTGCGCATCGACATCGACCGATCCGATCCGGCGCTGGGCACGCCGTATGCCGCGCCCGCCGACAATCCGTTCGTGAATGCGAACGGGCGAGACGAGATCTTCGCGATCGGCCTGCGCAATCCGTGGCGGTTCAGTTTCGACAGTGCGACGGGTGCGCTCTGGGTCGGCGACGTCGGGCAGGGCGCGCGCGAGGAGGTGCACGCGCCGGTCGTCAAAGGCGGCAACTACGGCTGGCGCGTCTACGAGGGCACGCGTTGCACCGGCAACGATCCGTCGCTGTGCAACCCGACGAACTTCACTGCGCCGCTGTTCGAGTATTCGCACACCGGCGGGCGGTGTTCGATCACCGGCGGCTACGTCTATCGCGGAGCACGTGGCACCTTCGCGCCGGGCACGTATGTCTACGGAGATTTCTGCTCCGGGGAGATCTTCGCGTGGGACGGGAGCGCGCAAGCGTTGCTCGTCGATACGACCATGAGCGTCGCGTCGTTCGGCGAGGACGAGGAAGGCGAGTTGTACGTCGTCGACCTGAGCGGCATGGTGAGCCGCTTCGTCAACCCCGATGCCACATCGATTGCCGTCGAATATGTGCACGCGGCGTTCGGTCATTACTTCGTCACGTCATTGCCGAACGAAATCGCGGCACTCGACAACGGGACGTTCAGCGGTTGGGCGCGCACCGGCCTATCGTTTGCTGTTGCGCCAGCGGGCGCACCGGGACATGCGGCGATGTGCCGCTTTTTCAGCGCGAGTTTCGCCCCGAAGAGCTCGCACTTCTACACGCCGTTCACGAACGAGTGCGACGGTGTCAGGCAGAATGCGCGATGGCAGTTCGAGGGCGACATCTTTGCGGTGTTGCTGCCGGATGCTGCCGGAAATTGCACAAGCTCCGCGCGACCGCTCTATCGCCTGTACAACAACGGACAGGGCGGTGCGCCGAATCATCGCTATACGGCAAGCGTCGATGTCCGCGCGCGTATGCTGGCGCAGGGATGGGTTCCGGAAGGGCTCGGCTCGCAGGGAGTGATCGGGTGCGTTGCTCGTTGATGGACTTTGTCGCCGACGTGCTAGCGAGCCGCGATGCCCAACCGTACCGCGATCTGCTGCCAACGCAACCACTCGCGCGTGATGTAGTCGGCGAACGCCTGCGACGTTCCGCCGGTTGCGACGATGCTCCAATCCGCGAGCGTCTTGCGAAGCTCCGGGTCGTCCAGCACGGATTGCACTGCGTCGTGCAACCGATCGACGACGCGCCGGGGCAGCCCGGCCGGACCGACGAGTCCCCACCACGAATTGACATCGAGATCGCGAATCCCGTGTTCGGCCAGCGTGGGCACGTCCGGAAGGCTCGCCAGGCGCTGATTCCCGGTCACGGCGAGCGCGCGCAGTTTCCCGCTCGCAAGATGTGGAATCGGTCAGGGGCATCGACTCGAACACGCTTTGCGCGCATCGTACGGGGGTTCCTTCATCAGCGCCGGCGCGACGACCAGGTTGGCGGCAACGCCGAAGAGCAACGTGTATCCGTCGGCGGGTGCACGAGCCACGGCTGCCGCTGCTATCGTTCCGGATGCGCCGGGACGGTTTTCGACGACGACCGCAACGTTCATTCGCTTCTCGAGCAAGTGAGCGATCCTGCGCGCAACGACGTCCGGCGGCCCCCCGCCGAAAAGCCGTGCAGGATCTTGATCGGGCGCTCCGGATACGATTGGCCGCAGGCGGGCATCGCAACAAGCATCGCCGCGATGGCGAACAGGGGAGCGATCATGGCATCACGCCGAAGGAAGAACGCTACGAGACTACTCCCCGCGGCGTTATTTGTTCAAAACAACGAGCCGCGATGACGACGCTGCGTGATCCGGCTTGTCACGACGACCTGCTCAATTACCGGCTCAAGCAGATCGTCAACGTCGGCGGCGCGGCCGCCATCCGCCTGTGCGAGGGACGTTACGGCATCTCCCGTTTTCAATGGCGCACCCTCGCAGCGCTTGCCGAGTCGGGCCCGATGTCGCCCGCCGCGTTGGTGAGGCGCACGGGCGTCGACGGTGCGCGCATCTCGCTCGCGATTCGTGCGCTCGCCGACAAGGGCCTCGTGCACCGCGAGAGCGTGTCGGGCGATCGCAGAAGGGCGCTCGTCTTCGCGACGGTACGAGGAAGCCGTCTTTACGAAGAGCTCTTTCCGCAGCTGGCGTCGCTCAATCGCGCGCTCGTCGCCGCGCTCGACGCGGCGGAAGAACGGGCACTCGATCGGTGCCTGCACAAGCTGCTCGATCGTGCGCGCAAGCTGGCCGAATCGGGGGCCGGCGTTCCGCAGCGCGCGCAACGGAGGCTTGGAACCGCACGTCGCTTGTCGGCGTCCCTCGACTCGAAGCGGACATGACCGCTCGCCTGCGAGTTCTTCCCCAATACGTTATGCCGAAGCAGGCGATGACGCGGTTCGCCGGCCGGATTGCATCGCGCCGCGGCGGTCGCATGACGACGGCGCTGATCCGGGCCTTCGTTGCGCAGTATGGCGTGGACATGCGCGAAGCCGCTGAGCCCGACATCGCGCGGTACGCGACGTTCAACGACTTCTTCACGCGGGCGCTCAAGCCTGGTGCGCGGCCGCTTGCCGGTACGCCATGGATCTGCCCGGTCGATGGCTCGATCAGTCAGTTGGGCGCGACCGACAAGAACCGGCTGCTGCAGGCAAAAGGACATCACTACGAAATCGCCGCGCTCGTCGGCGGTGACGAGGCGCTGGCGGAGACGTTCGAGCATGGCAGCTTCGCAACGTTGTACTTGAGTCCGCGCGATTACCACCGCGTCCACATGCCGTACGACGGACGCCTGACGCGGATGATCTACGTTCCGGGGTCGCTGTTCTCCGTCAACGCGGTGACTGCGCGCGGCGTGCCGAATCTCTTTGCTCGCAACGAGCGCGTCGTGTGCGTGTTCGAGAGCGAGCGCGGACCTTTCATCTCGACGATGGTTGGCGCGACGATCGTCGGCAGCGTGGCCACCGTGTGGCACGGCGTCGTCAATGCGCAGCGTCCCGGCACGCTGCGCGAATGGCGCTACGACGACAAGCCTGTCGCGTTGAAGAAGGGCGACGAGATGGGGCGCTTCCAGCTCGGCTCGACGGTCGTGCTGCTCTTTCCGCGGAATACGCTGGTGTTCAATCCTGCATGGGCGCCGGGCCGCTCGATTCGACTTGGCGAACCGATGGCGACCGCCGCGCCGCGCTGATCCGCTAGCGAGGCTTGTCGAGAACGGCGTCGCCGCTCACCGTGACCGTCAGCTCCGTCGTTCCGCCTTCGACGACCACCGGCGCACCGGTCGGCGCGGCTTGCGCACGCATCATCATTTCCGGCCGCGGCGGTGGCGCGGCATCGCCCGTCGTCACGTTTAGACGGCCGGCGCGCCAGTTCGCGTAACCGAGCGCGTCCGCCGCAGTCGCGGCGCGTTGCTGCCAAACGCGGATCGCTTCGCGCGTGAGGGCGTCCTCCGCCTTGCGGCGCATGTCGGGCGACACGGAGAACGTCATCCCGGATACGACAAGCCCGTCTTCTTCCTGCAGTCGCGTGATCACGGCCGCAAGTGCGCTGAAATCGGTGCTCGTCAGTTGCAGCGACTGCACGGCCTTCCATCGCGACGGCTTGCCCTTCTCCCACATCTGCCAGGTGCTGTAGCCGGCGCTTCTTGCGTCGATGCCGGGCGCGGCTTTGGCTCGCGCGAGCGCCTTGGCCATCCGCGCGTTCACTTCGCTCGCGGCCTGCGCGGCGCTCGCATGGTCCGCTTCGGCGCGGACCGTGGCTTGCATGCGGTCGTTTGGCACGCTCGTCGTCGCGGCACCGGTGACGGCGACGCTCGGGCCGGACGGCACGATCAATGCCGCGTCAGCGGCATCAGAATCCAGCGCAGTGAGCGACGCGAGCGCTGCAACGACGACAACGAACCATCGCTTCATGGGATCGACGAAGCCCTGTTCAACGTTCTTTCGCCCAACGCGACGATGGCATCGCGATTGGTCCACGAAAAGCAACGCGCCGCAGCCTCGCGCCAGGGGAGCCAGACGTGCGCAAGATGCTCGCGCGGCTGCAGCGTGACGGCGATCGGCGACGGAACTTCCAGCAAGAACACATGCTCGGTGTTGTGCGTCGTGCCTGGCGGATAGCGATGCCGCCATTGCGCGAAGATCTCGAAGTCGTTCGACTGCCGCTGGTCGACGACGCCGCCGTACGCCGTCGCATCCAGGCCGGTCTCTTCGTACAGTTCGCGCATCGCGGTTTCCGCAAGCGTTTCCCCCGGCTCGCAGCTGCCGGTCACGGATTGCCAGTGGTCTGGAAAGTCGGCACGTTCGAGCAGCAGCACGCGAAGGTCCGGTGTGTGAACGAGCACCAGCACCGAAACGGGTTGCTTCATTGTTCCGTTGACTTCGTGGCGTCACGCCACGAACACCCAGAACGCGATGTTGCGCTCTTTCCAGAACTCGCAAGCCTCGCTCAGGATCTCCTCGAGCGTCGTCCACTCGTTCGGATGTTCGTCGCGCCAGCCCCGCGAGTGCGCGAGGACCAGCGCACGCCCCGTCTTGCCGAGCCAGTCGCGGTCTTCGAGGACATCGGCGAGCGCGTCCCAGTTGTGACCGAAGTGCTCGGGCAAGCCAAGTGATCGATCGATCTCTGCGAACAGCGTCGCCTTGTCGCGCGCCCTGCCGAGATCGACGACCGCGAACTTGAGCTTCGCGTGCGCCGCGGCAGACTTGAGCGGCTCGGTCGCGCCTTTCCACTCGCGCACGCCGGCGCTGTCGACGACCGACAGGTCGGGGGCCTTCATTCGCGGATCCTCGAGAACGATTGGTAGTGATCGTCGGTGTAATAGCAGACCTCCGGCGTCGTCTTCGGTCCGCCGCAGACGAGCCGGCGCGCGCCGCGCGTGCGGACCTGCGGCGTGCGAACCGTGTACTCGCGATAGTAATCGCGGTCCTTGCGCGGCAGCAGCCGCTCGCGATTGCCGAAGCGCACGCCGTCGCGCTCGTACGGAAACGGCCCGCCGGCCCGGACCAGCTGCATCGTCGCGTGCGCTTCGCGCGGCAGATCGGCGATCGCAACGACCGGCAGCGTCGTTTGCACGGATCGCGGCTGAGCCCCCGGCTCCTGTGCACACCACGCAACGAGTCCGATGACAAGCCAAGGCGACGCGGGAAGGTGCAGACGCATGCCCGCGAGTGTACCTGCGGCTGAAATGCAACCCCATTTCAGCGCACGCGGATGTGCAGGTCGCGCAGCTGCTGCTCGGTCACCGGCGTCGGCGTTTCGATGAGCAAGTCCTGAGCGCGCTGCGTCTTGGGAAACGCGATGACGTCGCGGATAGATTCGACGCCGGCCATCAACGCGACGATGCGGTCGAAGCCGAACGCGATGCCCCCGTGCGGCGGTGCGCCATAGCTCAGCGCGTCGAGAAGAAAGCCGAACTTGCGGCGTTGGTCGTCGGCACCGATCGAGAGCGCCTCGAACACCTTTGCCTGCACGTCGGGCCGATGGATGCGGATCGAGCCGCCGCCGATCTCCCAGCCGTTGAGCACCATGTCGTAGGCTTTCGCGAGCGCGGCGCCGGGGTCGCTCGTGAAACGATCTTCGTGGCCGTCCTTCGGCGCGGTGAACGGATGGTGGCGCGCTGCCCAGCTTCTCGTTTCGTCGACGTACTCGAACATCGGGAAATCGACGACCCACAGCGGCTTCCAGTCGCCTTCAACGAAACCGCGATCGTGACCGAGCCTGGCGCGCAGCGCGCCGAGTGAATCGTTGACGATCTTCTCGCGGTCCGCGGAGAAGAAGATCAAGTCGCCGTTCACCGCGCCCGTGCGCGCGAGGATCTCGCACAACACCGGTTCACCCAGGAACTTGACGATCGGCGATTGCAGCCCCGATTCATTCGGTTGCGCAGCGTCGTTGACCTTGATGTACGCGAGTCCTTTCGCGCCGTAGATCGCCGTGAACGCCGTGTAGTCGTCGATCTCCTTGCGTGTCAGCGTGCCGCCGTTGGGCAATCGCAGCGCCGCGACCCGTCCGTCGGGCAGGTCCGCGGCGCTCCGGAACACCTTGAAGTCGACCGTCTTCATCACATCCGTCAGCTCGGTGAGCTTGAGCGGCACGCGCAGGTCGGGCTTGTCCGAGCCGTAATCGCGCATCGCCTCGGTGAACGTCATTACCGGAAACGGCGGCAGCTCGACGCCGACCGCGTCGCGGAACATGCGTCGCACGAGGGCTTCCATCAGCTCGCGAATCTCCTCCTCGCCGAGGAAACTCGTCTCGATGTCAATCTGCGTGAACTCGGGCTGACGGTCCGCGCGCGAGTCCTCGTCGCGAAAGCACTTGACGATCTGGTAATAGCGGTCGAAGCCGGCCACCATCAGCATCTGCTTGAACAGTTGCGGCGACTGCGGGAGCGCGTAGAACTGACCGTGATGGACGCGCGACGGAACGAGGAACTCGCGCGCCCCCTCGGGCGTGCTCTTGTAGAGCACCGGCGTTTCGACGTCGATGAAGCCGTTGTCGTCGAGATAGCGGCGCGCAGCCGCGGCGGCGCGATGGCGGAGCCGAAGGTTCTGCTGCATCGCCGGCCGGCGCAAATCGACGACGCGGTGCGTGAGGCGCACCGTCTCCGAAAGGTTTTCGTCGTCGAGCTGGAACGGCGGCGTCGCGGCCGCGTTCAATATCTCGATCTCGTGACCGAGGACCTCGATCTCGCCGGAAACGAGATTCGGGTTCACCGTGCCTTCGGGACGCGGACGCACGACGCCGGTGACGGCGATGCAGTACTCGTTGCGAAGTCGCTCGGCGACGGCAAAGGTCTCGGCGCGGTCCGGATCGAACACCACTTGCACCAGCCCTTCGCGATCGCGCAAGTCGACGAAGATCACGCCGCCATGATCGCGCCGGCGATGAACCCATCCGGCGAGTGTGACCCGGGCTCCGAGATGCCGGCGGTCGATGCGGCCGCAATAATCGGTTCGTACCACTACGTTTAGTTTCGGACCGAATCGACGGTGATGCCGGGTGCAGGCGGCGTCACCGGCGGGCTTGGCCGCGGGGGCGGCACCGAGCTGCCCCGCGGCATGACCACACCCATCGACACGACGTACTTCAGCGCCTCCTCGACCGTCATGTCGAGGTCGCGCACGCGCGAGCGCGGCACGATGACGAAATAGCCCGACGTCGGGTTCGGCGTCGTGGGCACGTACACCGAGACGTGCTCCTCGGCGAGATGACGCGCAACGACATGCGACGGCGAGCCGGTGAGGAACGCTATCGTCCACGAATGCTCGTGCGGGAACTGCACGAGCAATACCTTGCGAAACGCATTGCCGGAATCGGACAGCAGCGTATCGGACACTTGTTTGACCGACGAATAGATCGATTTGACGAACGGGATGCGGCCGAGCACCGATTCCCACAGCCGAATGAGCCGCTGGCCGAAGAAGTTTGCAGCGAGGATGCCGGTCGCGAACAGGATGAGGAACGCGAGGAGCACGCCGAGGCCCGGAATGTCATAACCGTAGTAAGACGGTCGAATCGACTCCGGCAGCAGCAACAACGTCTGGTCGAGCGTCGACAGCAGGAAGTGCAATACCCAGATCGTGATGCCGAGCGGCACCCAGACGAGAAGGCCGGCGACGATGTAGCGCCTCATGGCTTTGCGCAAGCGCTCTGGGTCAGCTCGAGGGCGGGCCTTCAGCGACGGGTTTCGCTGCGGGCTTCGACTCGTTCTTCGTGTCCTTGGTCTCGGTGGCGGAAGCCTTGCCCTCGCTTGCCGTTTCGGTTGGGGCGGCGTTCTCGGCACCGGCCTTCGCATCCGTGCTCTTCGCGTCGTCGGACTTCGTGGGCTTCTTCTTGCTGCCGCCGTCGCGGAAGTCGGTCACGTACCAGCCGCTTCCCTTGAGCTGGAAGCCGGCCGCGGACACCTGCTTCACCAGCGCGTCCGCATGGCACGCTGGACACTGGGTGAGCGGAGGCTCGGAAATCTTCTGCAGGGCCTCGATCTCGTGGCCGCACTTCGTGCAGGCGTATTCGTAGATGGGCATGGCGATGGTTGGCCGGCCGTCGCACCGACGGGCGAGTCGCGCAAAGCGCTTGATTAGAAAAGAGAAAGTATACAGCATCGGCGCGAGCCCGGCGCGTTGCCGGCGCGTTCGTCGCATTCATTCATCGGCGCGCGAAAAGCCGATATGCTTCGCGCGCACTGATGTCGTTCGCGGGGGGAAGGCGTGGCTGCTTACTGGGTCTGGTGGGCATTGGCCGGCATGCTGGTCATCGTCGAGCTTCTGACCGGCACGTTCTATCTGATGGCGGCCGCGGTTGCGTTCGCCGTCGGCGGCTTCGCAGCGTTGCTCGGCGTCGCGTTCGAGATCCAGCTCGTCGTCGCTGCCGTCGTCGCGCTCATCGGCTTGTGGGCCGCCCATCATTGGCGAACCAAGCACGCTACGCCGCCGCCTGACCAAGCTTTCGACATTGGACAGACGGTGCGTGTCCAGGCGTGGAACGCCGATGGCACTGCGCGCGTCGCTTATCGCGGCTCGCTCTGGCAGGCCGAGCCCGCGTCGCCCGATGTCGTTCGCGGCGAAACGATGGTGATCGTCGCGTTGCGCGGCTCGACGCTCGTGATCGGCGATCGCAAGCCGTAAAACCCCAACGTCATCGCGAAAGCGCTCCCATGAGCAACACGCTGATCAACCTCGGTTCGTCCGCCGTCACGATCATCCTTTTCATCATCGCGCTGGTTGTCGTCATCAAGGCGATCCGCGTCGTGCCGCAGCAGCATGCGTGGGTCGTCGAGCGCGTGGGCCGCTTCCACGCGGTGCTTCAGCCCGGCCTCAACTTCGTCATCCCGTTCATCGACCGTGTTGCCTATCGCCACGATCTGCGCGAGGTTCCACTCGACGTGCCGTCGCAGGTGTGCATCACCCGCGACAATACGCAGCTGCAGGTCGACGGCATCCTGTATTTCCAGGTCACCGATCCAAAGCTTGCGTCGTACGGTTCTTCGAACTACCTGCTCGCGATCACGCAGCTCGCGCAGACGACGCTTCGCAGCGTCATCGGTCGCATGGAGCTCGACCGTACGTTCGAAGAGCGCGATCAGATCAACGCCACCGTGGTCTCGGCGCTAGACGAGGCGGCGCTATCGTGGGGCGCGAAGGTGTTGCGCTACGAAATCAAGGATCTGACGCCGCCGGCGGAGATCCTTCATGCGATGCAGGCACAGATCACCGCCGAGCGAACGAAGCGGGCGGTGATCGCGACCTCCGAAGGCCGCAGGCAGGAGCAGATCAATCACGCCAGCGGTGCGCGCGAAGCGGCGATCGCGCAATCGGAAGGCGACAAGCAGGCCGAGATCAATCAGGCGCAAGGCGATGCAGCGGCGATCCTCGCCCGTGCGGAAGCGACGGCCAAGGCGATCCGTCAGATCGCGGAAGCGATCGAATCGCCCGGCGGCCTGCAGGCGGTGAACCTGCGCATCGCCGAGCAGTACGTTGCCGAGTTCGGCAAGCTCGCGAAGACCAACAACACGATGATCTTGCCGATGAACGTCGCCGACGTGGCCAGCCTGATCGCGACGGCGATGAGCGTCATCAAGGCGCCGGCGGGAAGCGCGCGCTAGACTTCGCGGATCGATCGAGCGCAGAAAGTCGCAACGTGCTGATCCGCGACAACGTTTTTCTCGTCACCGGCGGCGCGTCGGGTCTCGGCGCTGCAACGGTGCGCATGCTGGTCGGAAACGACGCCCGTGTCGTCATCGCCGATCTGAACGAAGAGCCGGGCCGCGCGCTCGTTTCGCAACTCGGCGACCGTGCGCGTTTCATGCGGACCGATGTGGTGGACGAGACGAGCACGAAGGCCGCGGTGGACGCCGCCGTGGAGACCTACGGCGCGTTGCACGGACTCATCAACTGCGCCGGCATCGTGCATGGTGAGAAAGTGCTCGGCAAGGAAGGTCCGCACGTATTAAACAGCTTCGCGCGCGCGATCACGATCAACCTCGTCGGAACGTTCAATACGATTCGGCTCGCCGCGGACGCGATGTCGAAATCGGCCTCGAACGAGGAGGGCGAGCGCGGCGTCATCGTCAACACCGCCTCGGTCGCGGCGTTCGACGGACAAATCGGGCAGGCGGCTTATGCGGCGTCGAAAGCCGGCATCGTCGGCATGACGCTGCCGATCGCCCGCGAGCTCGCGCGCTTCGGTATCCGCGTGATGACGATAGCCCCGGGGGTCTTCGAGACGCCGATGATGGGCGCGATCCCGCCTGACATCGCAGCATCGCTCGGCAAGATGGTCCCGTTCCCGCCGCGTCTCGGCCGACCCGACGAGTTCGCCTCGCTCGTGCGCGAGATCGTCGGCAATCCGATGCTGAATGGCGAAGTGATCCGGCTGGACGGCGCGATTCGCATGGCGCCGAAGTAAAGGCTCGATTCCTTAGAATGCGCCGATGCTCCCCGCATCGGTCAAGCGCTTCGCTTGGTTGTCGATCGCCGCCGCGCTGGCGACGATCGCGCTCAAGACGCTCGCGTGGTGGCTGACCGATTCGGTCGGCTTGCTCTCGGACGCGGTCGAATCGACGGTGAATCTTGCCGGCGCGTTGATGGCGCTGGCGATGCTGTCGATCGCCGCACGGCCCGCCGACGACGATCACGCGCACGGCCACGGCAAGGCCGAGTACTTCGCGAGCGCGTTCGAAGGCTTGTTGATCGTCATCGCGGCCGCGTGCATCGTTTACGCGGCGCTCGAGCGGCTCTCGGATCCTCGCCCGCTCGACGTCGTCGGGATCGGTATCGCGCTGACGCTCGTCGCGACCGCGATCAACTACGCGACGTCTCGCACGCTGATGGCGGCGGCGCGCTCGATGCAGTCGATCGCCCTCGAGGCCGACGCACGACACTTGATGACGGACGTATGGACGTCGGTCGGCGTCGTCGTCGCCGTGGCGCTCGTGTGGGTGACCGGCTGGCTTTGGCTCGATCCCGTCATCGCGCTCGCCATCGCGCTGAACATCCTGTGGGCAGGATGGCAGCTGTTGCGCGCGTCCGCAGCGGGACTCATGGACGAGTCGTTGCCGGCGGACCAGCTCGGGACCATCGAGGCGGTGCTCGAACGCTACCGCGCGCAGGGCCTCGACTTCCACGCGCTGCGCACGCGGCGAGCGGGCACACGCGCGTTCATCACGGTCCATATGCTCGTTCCCGGGCGCTGGACCGTCAAGGAGGCTCACGACTGTTCCGAGCGCGTCGAAGCGGATCTGCGCGCAGTGGTGACGCATGCGCACGTCACGACCCACGTCGAGCCGCTGCACGATCCCGCATCCGAGCTCGACCGCGAGCTCGACCGCGCGCCTTCAATCCCGCCGGATCAGGGCGATGGCCGCGACGATCATCGTGAGGAAGAACACCAGCGTCCAGCCGGGTAGCGTAAGGCCTAGAAAGCGCCAGTCGACCGTCGCGCATTCGCCGCTGCCGGCGAGGACCTTCTGCAGCACGTCGGTGAAAGGCAGCGTGTCGAGCATGTAGCTCAACCCCGGTCCGCAGGCGGGCACTTCGCTTGGCGGCAATGATTGAATCCACAGATGGCGCATCGCGACCGCGGCGCCAGCGCCTGCGGCGAGCAGCGTCGACAACGCGTAAACAACCGCGCCTTTTCGCCCCGGATGCTGCAGCGCCGCCACGGCGAACACGACACCGCAAGCGATGACGGCGACGCGCTGGAATACGCACAGCGGGCACGGTTCGAGGCCCAGCACGTACTGGGCGTAGAGCGCGTAGCCGATGAGGCCTGCGCAGAGGATCGCGCCAAGAAAGTACGCGGCTCTGCGCGAAGGCAGGATCAAGAGCGTCAGCGCCGCAATGCCGAGCGTCATCACGCCGGCGCGCCAGAGCGTCAACGCAAGCGATGCGTCGGCGCCAAGCCGGCGCATCGTTATTTCGTGGATCAGCAGGGCCAGCGCAATCAGGAACGGCACCCAAGGCCACGGGAGTGTGCGGTACCGGTTCATTGCTGCGTACGGGCGAGCGCCTGGTCGATGTCCCAGAGGATGTCGTCGAGCGACTCGAGGCCGATCGAGAGGCGAATCATCTCGGGCGAGACGCCGGCGGCGATCTGCTCCTCTTCCGAGAGCTGGCGATGCGTCGTCGAGGCCGGATGGATGACGAGCGTCTTCGCGTCGCCCACATTGGCGAGGTGCGACAGGAACTGCACCGATTCGATGAACCGCTCGCCCGCCTTGGCGCCGCCGCGCACGCCGAACGTCAGAATGCCGCCGGCTCCGCGCGGCAGGTATTTCGCTGCGAGGCGTGCATTGCGATTGCCGCGAAGCAGCGGGTACTGGACCCATTCGACGCTTGGATGCGACGCCAGGTGCTGCGCGACTGCGAGCGCGGATGCGCAATGACGCGGCATGCGCAGATGCAGCGTTTCGATCCCTTGCAGCAGGAGAAACGCGGCGAGCGGCGAGAGCGTCGCGCCGAGCGTGCGCATCGTCTCCATGCGCGCCTTCATCGTGAATCCGAAATCGCCGAACGTCTCGTAGAAGCGCACGCCGTGATAGCCGCGTGAGGGCGACGTCATCTGCGGGAAGCGACCGTTGTCCCACGGAAACCTTCCCGACTCGACGACGATGCCGCCCATCGTCGTGCCGTGGCCGCCGAGGTACTTGGTGACCGAGTGCACGACGATGTCCGCGCCGTGCTCGAACGGGCGGCACAGGTACGGCGACGCGAGCGTGTTGTCGATGACGAGCGGCACGCCATTCGCGTGCGCCGCTTCGGCGACCGCCGCGATGTCGCAAACGTTGAGCTGCGGATTGCCGATCGTTTCCGCATACACCGCCTTCGTGTTCGGTTTGATTGCGGCAGCGAAGGCGGCCGGGTCGTCCGCGTCGACGAACGTCGTCTCGATGCCGAGCTGCTCGAACGTCACCGCAAGCTGCGTGTAGGTTCCCCCGTAGAGCGTTCGCGCTGAGACGATGTGGTCGCCGGCCTGCGCGAGCGTTAGCAGCGCGGTCATCTGCGCCGCCATGCCGGTCGACGTTGCAATGGCGGCGCGTCCGCCTTCGAGGGCGGCTACGCGCTCCTCGAGAGCGGCGACCGTCGGATTGCTGATGCGCGAATAGACGTTGCCGAACGTCTGCAGATTGAAGAGGCTCGCCGCGTGGTCGGCGCTGTCGAAGACGAACGACGTCGTCTGATAGATCGGCAGCGCGCGTGCGCCCGTCTGCGCGTCGGGAATCTGCCCCGCGTGCAGGCACAGCGTGTCGAATCCGAATGCGCGGTCCGCCATGGCGGGCCGATGATAACCGACGCTCAACGCGGCAAGGACCTCAGCACGCCGCACGTCGCTCGTTGTTGCTGCCCTTACGGGCGGGCGCTCGCCGGGCCGCCCCTAGAGCGTCCCCCTAACTTGCTCTCGATGCAAAAGGTGCGAGAACAAACGTGCGGGCGCCACAGTCCCCACGGACGCCTTTTGCATCGATCTTCGTTCAGAACTTGAACGTCAGGTCGCGTCCGATGATCGTCAAATCGACGAACTTCGACCCGTTGTGATTCGTGCTCGAAAAGCCGACGTTATAGCCGCCCGTGTCGTAGTTGGACATGTTGTCGAGCGCGCGCACCAGCGAATCACGCGTCAGCTGCGGGCCCGCGCGCCGTATCGCTTCGACGGTCACCTTCGCTGCGATGTAGGCTTCGAGCGACGTGAACGAATACTTGGGCGCGCCCAGATGCTTCTCGATTGCCGCGCGATACTCGGTGACGATCGGAAGGCTGGTGCGCGCCGGCGACGGCACGACCTGCGCGACGACGACACCGGCGCCTTCCTTGCCGAGCTCGTTCGCGAGCGGCGTCGAGCCGGGAAACGAGTTGCTGACCATCTGCGCGCGCGAGCCGGCCTTGCGCGCGGTCTTGATGAAGTCGGACGTCGCCTTGTACAGCGTCGTCAGGATGATCACGTCGGGCTCGCCTTTCAGGACTTGTTGCACGCCGGCATCGATCTCGGGCTTCGCGCGATCCTTGAACGCCGCCACCGACACGGGCGCGAGGTTGCGTGCCTTCAGCGCGCGTTCCACGGCCGTGAAGTTCTCCTTGCCGATCGCGTCGTCGTAGTGGACGATCGCGAAGCGCGTCGTGCCGAAGCGCGCATAGTGCTCGACGATCTTCTCGAGCTCGTCCGCATAGCTCGCGCGCATGTTGTAGACATAAGGGTTGAAGACGCGCATCGGATCCGCGCCGGTGAACGGCGACAGGAACGGCGTCTTGTTCTTCTGCACGTGCGGCAGCGCAGGCCGAGAAAGCGTCGCGCTCGCATAGCCGAACAACGCCAGCACGCCGTTTTCCTCGATCAGCTTCCTGCCGTTCTCGCCGGACCGCTTGATGTCGTTTGCGTCGTCCAGCGTGACGAGCTCGATCTTCCGGCCGTTCACGCCGCCGGCGTCGTTGACCTTCTTGAAATAGGCCAGCGCGCCGTTACGGATGTCCTCGCCCAGGTCCTTGTTGCTGCCCGACAGCGGCACCGATTGCCCCAGCACGATGGTCGTGCCGGTGACGCCCTGCGCTGTGGCGGTGGCGGCAACGGCGAAAACGACCGCCGCGATGCCGGATTTGAGTGTTGCGATCGATGGACGAGCCATATCTTGCCCCCTCAGGCCTAAGGACGGCGAACTGTCGCGCGATGGATGCAAACGGCGGGCCAGCCCTAGCGGGCAGGCCGCCGTCATGCGACGGGAGGCTCGAGATCCCGAGAAAGGCACCGCCGCCGCCGGGCCTCGAACGGCAGCGCCAATCCGTCAGGCGATCGCGCGTCGGGACGAAATCACCCCCGTGTTGACGCCGGCCCAGTTCAAGCCACCCAGGATCCGCGCGTGCTCGATCTTCATGCAGCGATCCATCACGACATCGAGGCCGGCGTCGCTAGCGATCTTCGCCGCGTCCTCGTTGCGAATGCCGAGCTGCATCCATAACACGCGCGCGCCGGCCGCAACGGCCTCCTTGGCAACGGCCGGCATCTCGTCGCTCTTGCGGAAGCCATCGACGACATCGACAGGATCCGGAATCGCCGCGACATTCGGATAGCAGCGCTCGCCGAGCACTTCGCTGTAGTTCGGATTCACCGGGATCACGCGATAGCCGTGATCCTTCAGGTACTTCGCGGCAAAGTAGCTCGGCCGATACCAGTTCGCCGACAGGCCGACGACCGCAATCGTCTTCGATCGCGCGAGGATCGCGCGCAGGCCGGCTATGTCATCGACGATCGGCATCGCAGCGTTCGGGTCAACGGCTCCAGTTGGGCTCGCGGTCGTAAGGATAATCCTGGTAGATACGCCGCCCCGACGACACGCGATCGGTGAGTCCCGCCGGAAGCTGCGGATAGTCGCCGGGCCCGAATGTGCGGCATTCGCCGCGGAAGTACGCGTCGCTGCAGAACAGCCAGTAGCCGCGCTCGACCCGAATCGACGACACGCGATCGTTCAAGCCGGTGCCTTGCAGGTTCTCGACGACGTCGTCGTTCACCATGAGCGAGCGACCGCGGAAACCCGACCCTTCATAGAGCACGGCGCGCGCATCGCGGCCCCAGTTGCCACCGCCGGGTGCCGGTGCAGGCGCGGGCGCAGGCGCAGGCGTCGAGGCGCCGGACAGCGGACGTAGCGAGCTCACATCACCCGAGAGGGGTCCAAGGTTCGCGTGCTGACCCTCGCGGAACACCATGCAATTGCCGCGAAAACGGTCGTGCTCGCAGAGCTCCCATTCGCCTTCGTAGACGATCATCGAGCGTGCACGGTCGTTGAAGCGGTCGAGGCTTTCCGCGATGCCGTCGACCTTAACGCTGCCACCGCTGAAGTTCGGCTGGTCGAAGAGGACGAGCCCGCGATTGATGCTGCCCTGACCGCCGGTCCCGCCCTGCCAGCCGATCTCGCGCACCGACGAAACTTGATTGTTCAAGCCCGCGGCTCGCAGCGACGGGTAGTCCCCGCGACCGACGGTGACGCACGTTCCCCGATAGTAAGGCTCGGTGCAAAGCTGCCATGTGCCGTCGCGAACCGTCATCGACGATGCGCGGTCGTTCGACCGGCTGCCGGCCAGATTCGGCACCGAGCCCTCGATCGTGACGGCGCGGCCGCGCAACCCTTCCTGGCCGTACAACGTGATCTGCGCGTGCGTTGCGCATGCAGCCGTGCCGAGCAATACGGCAACGGTGAGTCGAACGAACGATGTCATGGCGTCCTCTGCGGTCGGATGCGTCGAAAGTACATGCCTATATTCGCTCAGCACTATCGTTCGCGGCCGCACAGTGCACCGTCGGTGCTCGGCCGCAAATGAAGTCGTCGCTGCGCCGACATCGCCAAACGGAGACGGTGGCGCCGACATGGCCTGCTGCCGTCGGCGGTTGCTCTTGGCTTGAACTGAAGCGCGTCGTTTCGGATCGGGGTCTGGAACGACGTCAAAGCCTTTTGGATTTCAACCGGTTAACCAACGCCTACGCAGCCTGTTCCATCGGCCCGTTCCTTGCTTGAACGCCACATCCTGTCTGATGCAGCGGACGGTCGACGCCGTCCTTCGCAACACCCATGGCACTTCCGCGAGTGCGCAATCCGATCGACCGCAACACCGTTGCGCAGACGCTTTCG
>DATLNR010000023.1:0-33645 GCA_035536655.1 Casimicrobiaceae bacterium | reverse complement strand
TGCGTCGAACCACACGGGCAAGCTGGAACTGTCCAGGTATCCAATCACAGGCAACCGCTGTTGCGCTCGCCCCGCAAACGGCCACGCCACTGCCGTACCTCCTAGCACGACCAGGGCGAATACGTTCGCGCGCCGGTTCATTCGATCACTCGGTGCACCCGAGCTTGATCGCGCCTAAAGCATTCAGAAAACTGCCACCGAACGGCACTTGCCCTCCTCCTCGGGGGTGAGTGAGCGGCTGAAGCTATATGCCCCGCATTGATCGCCATGAAAGCAAGCAGGAACTCCACTGCTGTATTCGTGCTCCCGAACGGTGGCTTACGCGGCCCGGCAGGAAAAACGCAAGCGCCCGAAAAAACGAAACTGACGACAGTGTGCCGAGTATCGCTCTTGGCCATCGACGAGCCAATCGGAAGGACCGGCACGAGGTCATATCAGCACGATGTCGTACTGCTCCTGCGTATATAGCGTCTCCACCTGCAACGAGATCGGCTTCCCGATGAAGTCGCCGAGCTGCGCGACGCTCTGCGACTCCTCGTCGAGGAACATGTCGATGACTTCCTGCGACGCGAGGATGCGAAATTCGCGCGCGTTGAACTGCTTTGACTCGCGAAGGATCTCCCGCAGTATCTCGTAGCACACGGTCTTCGGCGTCTTCAGCGCGCCGCGTCCCTTGCACGTCGGGCAGGGCTCGCAAAGGATGTGCGCCAGCGACTCGCGCGTGCGCTTGCGCGTCATCTCGACCAAGCCGAGCTGCGTGAACCCGTTTACCGTCAGCCGCGTGCGATCACGCTCGAGCGCGCGGTCTAGCTCGGCAAGCACGGCCGCGCGATGGTCGCCGTTCTCCATGTCGATGAAGTCGATGATGATGATGCCGCCGAGGTTCCGCAGTCTCAGCTGCCGCGCGATGACCTGCGCTGCCTCGAGGTTCGTCTTGAAGATCGTGTCGTCGAAGCTGCGGCCGCCGACGAACCCGCCGGTGTTGACGTCGATCGTCGTCAGAGCCTCGGTCTGGTCGATGATCAGGTAGCCGCCGCTTTTCAAATCCACGCGCCGCGCAAGCGCCTTTCCGATCTCGTCTTCGACGTTGCACGTGTCGAAGAGCGGCCGGTCGTCCTCGTAGTTCGTGAGCCGCTCGACGAGTGCAGGCGTGTAGTGCCGCGCGAAATCGATCATCCGCGTGAACGTATCGCGCGAATCGACGACGATCCGGTTCGTTTCCTCGACCGCCATGTCGCGAAGCACGCGTTGCGCGAGGCTCAAGTCCTGGTAGAGCAACGCCGGTGCCGGAACTTCGCGCGCGCGGCCGCCCAGATCGCGCCAGAGCTTCGTCAGGTAGTCGATGTCGGTGCCCATCTCCTTGTCGGAGGCGGTCTCGGCCATCGTGCGGATGATGAAGCCGCCGGCAACGCCTTCGGGCAGCAGCGTTTGCAGCTTGACGCGCAGGCTCTCGCGCTCGGCCTCGTTCTCGATGCGTTGCGAGATGCCGATGTGCGAGTCCTGCGGCAGATAGACCAGCAGCCGACCGGCCAGGCTCACCTGCGTCGACAGGCGCGCACCTTTCGTGCCGATCGGATCCTTGATCACCTGCACGAGCAGGCTCTGCCCCTCGTGCAGGATGCGCTCGATCGGCCGGTCGCCGGCGTGCCCGTTCTGTCGATGCTCCCAGATGTCGGCGATGTGCAGGAACGCCGCGCGCTCGAGCCCGATCTCGACGAACGCGCTCTGCATTCCGGGCAACACGCGGGCGACGCGGCCGAGATAGATGTTGCCGACGAGGCCGCGCGCGCTCGCCCGTTCGACATGGAGCTCCTGCACGATGCCCTGCTCGAGCATCGCAACGCGCGTTTCCTGCGGAGTTACATTGATGAGGATTTCATGAGCCATTGACGAGGCGGGTTCATAGGACGGGAATTCCGGCTTTCTTCAGCAGCGCCGCGGTCTCGAACAGCGGCAGCCCCATGACACCGGAGTAGCTGCCTTCCAGCCGTTCGACGAACGCTGCGGCACGGCCCTGAATCGCGTAGGCGCCGGCTTTGTCGGCAGCCTCTCCGCTCGCGACGTAGCGAGCGATCTCCTGGTCGGACAGCGGTCGAAACACCACCTTCGACGTCGACATCGCGAACTCGATGTCCTCGCCGGTCTTGACCGCGACGCCGGTCAGCACGTCGTGCGAGCGTCCCGACAGGCGCTTCAGCATCTCGACGGCGTGCGCCGCATCGCGCGGCTTGCCGAAAATGTCGCCGTCGAGAACGACCTCGGTATCGGCGCCGAGCACCGGACCCGACGGCGCGCCGCGTTGCCCGATGCGCTTCCAGCCGACGTTCGCCTTCGTGCGGGCGATGCGCTCGACGTAATGCGCGGCCGGTTCGTCGTCGAGCGCCTCCTCGACGATGTCGCGGCTGCGGCCCGCCGCTTCGCGCAGATGCAGCTCCTTGAAGCCGATGCCCAGCTGCTGCAGCAGCTCGCGGCGGCGAGGGCTCTTCGAGGCGAGATAGATCGACATCGGCGGGTAGGCCCCACGTTTTCGTGTCGCCGCAGCATAACTGGCGTCGGCTTGCTGTCAACCCTGCGCGAAAAGCTCACTCCCGGTGGTAGGGGTGGCCCATGGCGACCGACACAGCGCGGTAGAGCTGCTCGATCAGCACGACGCGCACCAGCGCGTGCGGCAGCGTCATCGCCGAAAGCGAAACGACATCCGCGGCAGATCGCTTGACCGACGGATGCAACCCGTCCGCGCTGCCGATGACGAAGGCGGCATCCTGGGCTTCATCGCGCCATCGTGTCAGACGCTCGGCAAGCTTCTGCGTGGTCCACGCAACGCCGCGCTCGTCGAGCGCGACCGCGTGGAAGCCCTGCGTCGCCGAAACGATGCGTTGCGCTTCGTCGTTGAGCAGCTTGTCGACGTCGCGAGCTTCGCCGCGGATCGCGGCCTTGAGCTCCACCAGCTCGACGGCGTAGGGCTTCGCAAAGCGCCGTCGATAGTCTTCGAACGCATCGTCGACCCAGCGCGGCATGCGCTGCCCGACCGCGACGATGCGAATGCGCATCAACGCATGCGGCTAGGCGCTCGATGCTGCGGTCGTCGCCTTGGTCCTGCGACGAGGCGCAGGCGGCGTCCACAATTCCTCGAGGTTGTAGTACGCGCGAACGGCGGGCTGCATGACGTGCACGACGAGATCGCCAGCGTCGACGAGGACCCATTCGCCGGTATCTTCGCCTTCGACGCCGATGATCTCGGCGCCGGCCTCCTTGAGCTTGTCGCGGACGTGGCGCGCGAGCGACTTGACTTGCCGGTTCGAGTGGGCGCTCGCGATGATCAGCGTGTCGTAGAGACTGGTGAGCTTGCGGACGTCGAGGACGGCGATGTCGTGGGCCTTGATGTTCTCGAGGGCGGTGACGGCGATTCTTGCTAGCTTGGTCTGACGCATCAAGTCTCGTGGTAGAGCTGGTGTCGTTGAATATAGGTCAAAACCGCGGCCGGCAGCAAACCACGGATTTGTGCGTAGTCACCGGCGGCGAGCGCCGCGCGGATCGCCGTTGCGGAGATCGGTTGCGGCGGAAGCTCGACCCAGAAAATGGCGCCTCCGCGCGGCGTTTCAAGCGCCGTTCGATCGACGGTACGACGCTTGCGCCATTGGTCCGCAAGGCTGCCGTCGAGCGCATCGTCGATCGATGTTCCGGGACGCGTCGTGACGACGACGTGTGCCGTGTCGAAGATCGCCGTCCAGCGATGCCAGGACGGGAAACCGGCGAACGCATCGACGCCGACGATCAGTGCAAGCGGCCGCTGCGGCAACTCCTGTCGCAGCGATTCCAGCGTGTCGATCGTGAAGCTCTTGCCGGTGCGTTGGAGCTCACGATCGTCGACGGCAAGCGACGGAAACTCGGGCACCGCGAGTTTCAGCATCGCGAGGCGCGCCGCCGCGTTGGCGCCCGGCGGTGGCCGATGAGGCGGATCGCGGCCCGGCACGAGCCGCACTTCGCGCATGCCGAGCGCTCGCTGGACGCCAAGCGCCGCGCGCAGATGGCCGTAGTGCACAGGATCGAACGTGCCGCCGAAGAGACCGAGGACATCGGACACGCTGGTCCTTCAGTGGCGGGGCATGCGTGACGGACCGAGCGCAGAAAGCTCCGCATTGTCGAGACGCGCCTCGATATCGCGCAACGTCCCATCGCTGATCGTGCCGGCATCGAGCAACGCGTACAGCTCCCGACGCTGCGCTTCGAGCGCCAACATCGAAAGACGGCGTTCGTTCGCATCGCTGTGCACGAGCGTGGCGAGACGGTCGGCGTTCGCTGTATGCCGATCGGCGTGGCGTGCATAGCGGATCATCAGTTCCCGAGCTTGCGCGATCTCGTCCGGACGAGAAACCGTCGCGATCTCGCGCTCCAGCGCCGCCGTGGCGGCCTGCGCGAGCGCGATCTCGGCGATGCGACGATCGCGGGAGGCGACACGATCCTCCGGCAAACGAAAAGCGTGCACGAGCCAGGACAGCGTAAGGCCGTTGATCAAGAGCGTCAGGACGATCGTCGACGCGGCGAGGAAGACGACGAGATGGCGCTCCGGAAACGGCTCGCCGCCTGCAAGCGTCAGCGGGATCGACAACGCGGCGGCCATCGTGACCGAGCCGCGCAGGCCCGCCCAGCCGACGAGAAACACTTGCCGCGGATCGCGGAACTTGTTGCGCTCCCGGATTCTTCGTGAAACGAGCTGCGGCAGATACGCCGAAGGAAACACCCAGATCAAACGCAACGCGGTGAGCGCCGCCCACAGCATGAATGCGTAGCCGACGTACACGTGCCAGTCGGCGCCGCCGAGCTGCGTCAGCGCATGCGTGAGCGAAATGCCGAGCAGGATGAACACGAGGCCGTTGAACACGAACAGCAGCATCATCCACACTTCCCACGCGTGCTGGCGCGTGCGCGCGTCGAGCGTGCGGAAGTCGTTCCAGCCCGCATACAAGCCCCCTGCAACCACGGCAAGGATGCCCGAAAGCTGGAAATGCTCGGCGGCGAGATGCGCGGCGAACGGCGTGAGGATCGACAGCACGGTCTGCACGCTCGGATCGTCCGCGCAGTGGTTGCGCAGAGCGACGCGTAACTTTCCGATTGCCCAGGCGATGGCGACGCCGATCAGCGCGCCGCCGATCGACACGAGCAGCAGATCACCGAAAATCTCGATCGCCGAATATGTTCCGGTCGCAAGCGCTGCAACGGCGAAGCGGAAGGCGACCAGACCGGAGGCGTCGTTGATCAGGCTCTCGCCGTTCAGGATGTTCGTCACGCGGCGCGGCAAGTTGGCGCGTTGCACCATCGCGGAAGTTGCGACGGCATCGGTGGGTGAAACGATGGCACCGAGCGCGAACGCCGCGGCGATCGGCAGGCTCGGGATCAGCCAGTGAATGAGCAGGCCGACACCGAAGATCGTCATGAACACCAGGCCAAACGCGAGCAGCAGCACCGGGCGGATGACATTCCTGAGCTCGCGTTTCGGAATGAGCCACCCGTCCGCGAACAAGAGCGGCGGGATGAACAGCAGGAAGAAGACGTGCGGCTCGATCTCGACCTTTTCGAAGCCGGGCACGAACGACATGCCGATGCCGGCGACGATCAGGAGCAGCGGCGCAGGAACGGGAACGCGTTTGCCGAGGGCCGAGGTGAGGGCGAGGACTGCGAGCAGGATGAGGATCGTCGGGATCGTCGACACGAGATCGGCTAGAACCGCGAGCCGGGTTGCGACAGAAACGCGATCTCTTCCGCGGTCGACTCGCGCCCGAGGATCGCGTTGCGATGCGGATAGCGGCCGAAGCGCCGGACGATGTCCGCGTGCTTCTGCGCCCAGTCCAGCGCCGACGCGTCGCCGCTCTCGCGTGACAGCGCACCGAACAGCGCAAGCGATCGTTCCTGCATGTCCGCGCGCTCCGAGTGCTCGAACGGCATGTAAAGGAACCAGCGCTCGTAGCGGTCGAGCTCGCGATCGAACCCGCGGTCGACGGCGTCGATCGCTGTCGCAAGCGCCTGCTCGTCGCCGGCGAAAGCGCGCGGCGTGTCGCGGAAGATGTTGCGCGTGAATTGGTCGAGCAGGATCACGCGGGCGAGGGCGCCATGGGGGCTTGACGACCAGTCGTCGAAACGGCCTGCAATCGCCTGCTCGACCGCGTCGCCGAACGCATCGCGAATCCGTGCATCGAATGCGTGGTCCTTGCGGAACCATGCGTCACGTACGACGTGCGGCTCGGAATCGAACCAGAATTGGAGAACATCGCGTGCCCTCGTGGGAAGCGATCGAACGTCCATGTCGTCCGTATAATTCGAAACGCTGCGCCGCGCAAGCGGCCGGCGCTTGCCATGCCGTCATCCGTCGTCTTCGACATCGCCGATTCCAGGACGCGCTGCCGACCATGGCGATGCGGATGGACCGCGATTCGCTCGACGGTCCCAATCCGAACTCCTACATCGGTTACTTCTGGTCGCTACGGTCGCCCGTGGCCAGAGCGTCCAATCTTCGGACGCATGCGCTCCGTGACGTCCGAAGCGATGGCGAACGACGTGCACGTCAAGGACTCCATCGCGCGCTGTTCACCGGAAAACCACGAGGCCGTGCGTGAAAGCTGACGAAACGCTCGACTCGCGACCGTTTCCGTATCGCTCGATCGTTCTGCTCGCCTGCTGCCAGGCGTTGTTGCTGACCAACGCTGCGGGCTTGATCTCGATGTCGGCGCTGGTCGGTTTCTCGCTGACCGATGTCAAGGCGCTTGCGACGCTCGGCGCCACGACGTACGTGATCGGGTCGGCGGTGGCGACGATGCCTGCGTCGCTGTGGATGGCGCGTGTCGGTCGGCGCACCGGATTCATGACCGGCGCCGTCGTCAACGTCGGAGGCTGCGCGCTGGCGGCGGTGGCGCTCGCGCTGAGCAGCTTTGCGCTGTTCTGCGTCGCGACGGCGGTGATCGGCATCTATAACGCGATCGGACTGCAATACCGCTTTGCCGCGGCCGAGATCACGGCGCCGCGCGATCGCGCGAAAGCGATCTCGCTCGTGCTCGCCGGCGGCATCGTCGGCGGTTTCCTGGGACCCGAAACGACACGCTGGGGCCGCGACCTTTTCGCGGTGCCGTTCGCCGGATCGTTCGTGCTGCTGGCGCTCTGGGCGCTTGTCGCTCTTGCCGTGCAATCCCGCGTTCACGTGCCCAAGCCGACGCAAGCCGAGCATGCGACAGGCGGGCGGGCGCTGACCGAAATCGTTCGTCAGCCGGTGTTCATCGTCGCCGCGATCGCCGGCGGCTTGAGCTACGGCCTGATGAACCTGCTGATGGTTGCCACGCCGCTCGCGATGAGCTTCTGCTCGCATCCCTACGCGGCTGCGGCGATGGTCATCGAGTGGCACGTCGTCGGCATGTACGCGCCCGGGTTCGTCACCGGACATCTGATCGCGCGGTTCGGCGTGCTGAAGATCATCAGCGCCGGCGTCGCAATCATGAGCGGCGCGATCGCCGTCGCGCTGGCCGGCGACACGGTGACGCACTTCCTCGTTGCGCTTGCGCTTGTTGGTGTCGGCTGGAATTTCATGTACATCGGCGGCACGACGCTTCTGACCGAAGCCTACCGGCCGGCCGAGCGGGCGAAAACGCAGGGTGCGAACGACTTCGTGATCTTCTCGATCATGGGCCTGTCGTCATTCGCGTCGGGTGCGCTCGTCTCGTCCACCGGTTGGGAAAGCATGAACATCGGCGCGATTCCGGTGCTCGCCGTCGTGCTCGCGGCGGTCATTTGGCTGGCTGCGACGCGCCGTCGCACGGCGAGTGCGACCGCCTGAGCAGCGAGCGTTGCCGCCTACGCCTTGCCAGCCGGGTCGGCGCGACGGCCTCCTACGCGACGAACAAGCTCGATGACGGCGTAGACCAGTCCGCCCGCCACGATGCCCACGACGGCGTTGATCAGCGTTGGCGCGAGCGCCTCGATGATCGTTCCGATGTGCGGCAGTGCGCCGGCCGCGTGCGCCCAGTTCTCGATGCTGTGCTCGAGCACGGCGATGCCATGTGTGAGGATGCCGCCGCCGACGAGAAACATCGCTGCCGTGCCGGCGATCGACAGCGCTTTCATGAGCCACGGCGCGATCCTCAGGATCATGCGACCCACGCCTTGCAGCAGTGCCGCCCCAGCGCCGGCGCTCGGGATGCGCGTGAGTCGCTGGCCGGCATCGTCGAGCTTCACGATCCCCGCGACAAGTCCGTAGACGCCGACCGTCATCAGGAGGGCGATGCCCACGAGAACCAGCACCTGCGTTGAGAATGGCGACGACGCGACGGTTCCGAGCGCGATGACGATGATCTCCGCCGACAGGATGAAGTCGGTGCGGATCGCGCCTTTGATCTTGTCCTTCTCGAACGCCACGATGTCGACGTTGGGATCGTCGAGTGCGTGCACCAGGTGCTCGTGGTGCCCAACGTCGTCCCTCGTCCGGTGCAGCAGCCAGTGCGCGATCTTCTCGAATCCCTCGTAGCAAAGAAACAGTCCGCCGATCATCAACAGCGGCGTTATCGCCCACGGCGCGAACGCGCTGATCGCGAGCGCTGACGGCACGAGGATCGCCTTGTTGACGAGCGACCCCTTCGCGACCGACCAGACGACGGGCAACTCGCGATCCGCGCGAACGCCGGCGACCTGCTGCGCGTTCAGCGCGAGGTCGTCGCCAAGCACGCCGGCGGTCTTCTTCGTCGCCGCCTTGGTCAGGAGCGCGACGTCGTCGAGCACCGACGCGATGTCGTCGAAGAGCGCGAAGAAGCTCGAACCGGCCATGGCGCTGCGTGCGTCAGCGCCTGATTTGTCCCGTGCCGAGCACCACCCACTTCTCGCTAGTCAGCCCCTGAAGGCCCACGGGACCGCGGGCATGCAGCTTGTTCGTCGAGATGCCGATCTCGGCGCCCAGGCCGTACTCGTAGCCGTCGGCGAAGCGCGTCGAGGCGTTGACCAGCACCGAGCTCGAGTCGACCTCGCGGAGGAAGCGCATCGCGGCGGCGTGGTCGTTCGTGACGATGGCGTCCGTGTGCTGCGAACCGTACCGGGCAATGTGCGCGATCGCGTCGTCGAGCGAATCGACGACGCGCACGGCGAGGATCGGCGCCAGGTACTCGGCGAACCAGTCTTCCTCGGTGGCCGGCTTCATCGCCGCGACGACGGCGCGCGAGCGCTCGCAGCCGCGCAGCTCGACGCCTTTGGACGCGTAGACCGAGGCGAGCTCGGGCAGCGTACGCCTCGCGATCGCGACGTGCACGAGCAGCGTTTCCATCGTATTGCACGTGCCGTAGCGCTGCGTCTTCGCGTTATCGGCGATGTCGATCGCCATGCCGGCATCGGCTCCAGCATCGATATAGACGTGGCATACGCCGTCCAGATGCTTGATCACCGGCACCTTCGCGTCGCGTGCAATGCGCTCGATCAATCCCTTGCCTCCGCGGGGCACGATGACGTCGACGTTGCGCGAGTCCGCGATCAGGTAGCCGACGGCGGCGCGGTCGGTCGTGGCGACGACCTGAATGGCGGCCTCCGGCAGTCCGGCGTTGCGCAGTCCTTCGTGCACGCAGGCGGCAATCGCTGCGTTGCTGTGCTTCGCTTCCGAGCCCCCGCGCAGGATCGCCGCGTTGCCGGCCTTCAGGCAGAGCGAGGCCGCATCGGCGGTGACGTTGGGCCGCGATTCGTAGATGATCGCGACGACGCCGAGAGGAACGCGCATCCGTCCGACCTGGATGCCGCTTGGTCGACGCTTGAGGTCGGTGACGGCGCCGACCGGATCGTCGAGGGCGGCGACTTGCCGCACGCCAGCCGCCATCGCGTCGATGTCGCGCTCGCGAAGCGTCAGGCGATCGATGAACGCGGCATCGTTGCCCGCGGCCCTCGAACCGGCGATGTCCTTTTCGTTCGCGTCGAGGACCCGCGCCCGGTCACGAACGAGCGCGTCGGCGGTCGCGTGAAGCGCCGCATCCTTCACGCTCGTCGCTGCGCGGGCCATGTCGCGCGATGCCGAGCGCGCGGCTTCGCCGAGAGTCGCCGTATACGCCGCTACGTCGGCGTGCGCGACCGGATCGGGAACCAACAGGTTGGTCATTGCCCATTGTAGCGTCGTGGGGACCATCGACCCCAGTGTTCTCCGCGCGCACGCGCGATCCATCTTGCAAAATCCGCACTATGACATTAGCATACCGGGTCCGCTTTGCTTGGTCCGCCGGACCGCTCATGAATCGTCTGTCGAAGCTGCACGTCGCCGCGCTTCTCTTCTTCTTCCTCGCGGTTGCACAGACGGGGTGGACGCACCACCGGCTCGATCCGCTGACGTCCGCGCCGAGCGGTCCTGCGCACGGTGCCTCGGTCGAACGCGCGATCGGAACGATGCATCGCGTGCTCATCGACGACCGTGTGGCGCGTGTCGGGCGGCCGTTCTATTGGCTCGAGGCGGACGACGGGACATCGATTGCGCTGAAGGACGTGCCCGACCGCGGCTTCGTTTCCGGAGACCGGGTGGAGGTGACCGGCCGGCGCAACGGCAGAACGCTGTTCGCGACCGACGTGAGGCAGCGCCCGGAGGCGCGGAGGCCGACGACACCTCCAGGCGGTTCGTCCGTCAGCCTCACCGGCAAGCTCGCACTGCTGCATGCCGATTACTTCGACGACGCGCACAGCGAGTTCGTTTTCGAAGTTCACGACGCTTCCGGCGCAACGCCGCTCAAGCTTCCCGTGCTGCCGCCCGAGCTGCAACGGGAGATGCAGGTCATCGTGAGCGGAACGCTCACCGCCGCACGCGACGGCGTCGTCCCCGAGACGATTTCGATTCTCGCGCTGCCGCCCGCAGCGTTCGAGAAGGCCACCGCGAAGGCACTGTCGAGCAGCGTCCTCGTCATCCTGATGACGTTTACCGATTCGCCTGCGATTCCGTTCACGCACGCGGAGGTCCAGAGCGTCTTCGCGGGGGGCGCGGGAAGCGGGAGCGTCACCGAATACTTCCGCGAGGTGTCGTTCGGGCAGCAGGTCCTGAGCCCGACGATCACGAACTGGCTTTCGACCGGCGCTGCAACGCCGTCCGGCTGCAACTGGCAGCAGATGGGAACGCTCGGACGGAACGCGGCCAATGCGACCGGGTACAACACGTCTTCCTACAGCTACATCGTTTACGTGTTTCCGCGCGTTTCGGCCTGCGGCTGGGCAGGGCTTGCCTACATCGGACGAAGCGGTTCGTGGATCAACGGCCGCAACACGACGTCGCTGTATGGGCACGAGCTCGGGCACAACTTCGGTTTGCTGCACGCCGGCAGCCTGCGCTGCAGCGTGGGCGTCATCGGCGGCAGCTGCAGCGTCAGCGAGTACGGCGATCCGTTCGGCATCATGGGCAACATTTCGGCGATGCATTTCGATGCGTCGCAGAAGCTCGACCTCGGATGGATCGGCAGCGGCACCGTGGTCACGCACAATGCGGGCACTGTCACGTATGTCCTGAGCCCGATCGAAACCGGCGGAGGAGGAACGTACGCGGTGCGCATTCCCGCGGCCACGAATCGCACTTACTGGATCGAGTACCGCCAGCCGATCGGGTTCGACAGCGGCCTCTCCGCGTATCCGAACAACGGTGCGCAAATGCGCGTCGCGAGTCCGTTCGAGACGTTGTGCTCGGGCTGCGACGGTTACAGCAACGACACGCAGTTGCTGGACGCGACGCCGGGCACCGCCACGTTCACCGATGCCGCGCTGACCGTCGGCAACACGTTTACCGACACGACCTACGGGATCAACGTGCGCGTTCTTTCGGCCACGGCGGGCGCGCTGACCGTCGAAGTCGCGAAGGGAGGTTCGGGCGGAGGAACGCCTTCGATCACGAGCCCGGCGCCCAATACGACGCTGCCCGGCGCGAGCGCGACGTTCAACTGGAGCGCGAACGGCGCGGGCGTCACCGAGTGGTGGCTCTACGTCGGCTCGTCGGCGGGCGCGAACAACTACTACGACAGCGGGAATCTTGGCGGCAGCTTGTCGACGACGGCGTCGGGACTGCCCGCCGACGGCCGAACGCTGTTCGTCCGCTTGTGGTTCAGGATCGGCGGCGTCTGGCAGTCGTCCGATTATCCGTACACCGCGGCGAGCGCCGCAGCGACGCCCGGAATCACGAGTCCTGCGCCGGGCAGCGTTCTTCCGGTCGCAAGCGTGACGTTCAACTGGACCGCGAACGGTACCGCAGTGACCGAGTGGTGGCTGCAGGTCGGATCGTCGATGGGCGCGAGCAACTATCACAACAGCGGTTCGCTCGGCACCCTGTCGAGAACCGTTGCGGGGCTGCCAACGAACGGCGCACCGGTCTGGGTACGCCTGTGGTTCAAGGTCAACGGCGTCTGGCAATCATCCGATCATCAGTACACGGCAGCCACGGCCGCGTCGGGACCCGCCATCACGAGCCCCGCGGCGGGAAGCGTTCTACCGGGTGCGACGACGACGTTCAACTGGACGGCGAACGCAACGGCGGTGACCGAATGGTGGTTGTATGTCGGCTCGACCGTCGGCGGAACGAACTACCACGACAGCGGCTCCCTCGGCACCAGTCAGTCGAGGACGGTGAACGGCTTGCCAACCAATGGCACGCCCGTATGGGTTCGACTGTGGTTCAAGGTCAACGGAACCTGGCAATCGTCGGATTTCCAGTACACAGCCGCCGGTGCGTCGAGCACGCCGACGATGACGAGCCCGCCGTCCGGAAGCGTCCTGCCGGGGGCCACGACGACGTTCAACTGGGTCGCGAACGGAGCTGCGGTGGCCGAGTGGTGGCTTTATGTCGGATCGGCCGTCGGCGCGAACAACTATCACGACAGCGGCTCGCTCGGCACCGCACTATCGCGGACGGTGAACGGGCTGCCGACGAACGACACGCCGGTGTTCGTGCGCCTTTGGTACAAGGTAGGCGGAAGCTGGCAGTCGGTCGACTTCCAGTACACCGCATCGTAAGTCCGTCGCGCGTCGCGACGTCCGTCTGCGCACGATCGACTGCGAGAAGTCGTCTGCCGCCTGCTGATGCGATCGAGCGAACTTCAGGACCTGCTCGGGATGATCGGCGGGGCTTCGGCACGCGGCGGGGCCGAACCGGGTCAGGGACGACCGGGCACGAGCGTCCTGACGCCGTTCTGCATGCCGATCAGCACGACGTTCGCGCCGCGTCGCGCGAACAATCCGACGGTGACGACGCCGGCGATCTGATTGATCGTCGTTTCCAGCTCGACGGGATTCAGGATCGACAGGCCGCGAACGTCGAGAACGACGTTGCCGTTGTCCGTGGTGAAGCCCATTCGCCATTCGGGCTGTCCGCCGAGCTTCGAAAGCTCGCGGGCGACGTAGCTTCGCGCCATCGGGATGACCTCGACGGGCAGCGGAAACCTGCCGAGCACGGGCACGAGCTTCGACTCGTCGACGATGCACACGAATTTCTTCGACGCGGCCGCGACGATCTTCTCGCGCGTCAGCGCGCCGCCTCCGCCCTTGATCATCGCGCCATGCTCGGTGACTTCGTCCGCGCCGTCGATGTAGACCGGAAGGTCGCCGGCGTTGTTGAGCTCCTCGACCGGAATGCGATGCTGCTTCAGCCGCTCCGCAGTCTTCACCGACGATGCGACGGCGCCCTTGATGCGGCCCTTGACCTTGGCGAGCTCGTCGATGAAGAAATCCGCCGTCGAGCCCGACCCGACACCGATGTACGCGTCGTCGACGACATGCTTCAGCGCTTCGCGCGCGGCGGCCTGCTTGAGCTCGTCCCTCGCCATGTTCGCGTCGCCTACCGCTTCCGTGGCGGAGGAAGATCGGTGCACACCCCTTCGTAAACCTCCGCCGCAAGCCCGATCGATTCGCCGAGCGTTGGATGTGGATGGATAGTGCGGCCGATGTCGACGGCGTCGGCGCCGATCTCGATCGCGAGCGTGATCTCCCCGATGAGATCGCCGGCGTGCGTGCCGACGATGCCGCCGCCGACGATGCGATGCGTCCCGCCGTCGAACAGCAGCTTGGTGAAGCCCTCGTCGCGACCATTCGCAATCGCCCGTCCCGACGCCGCCCACGGGAACAGGCCCTTGTCGACTTTACGGCCCGAGGCGTTGGCTTCGTCCTCGGTCACGCCGACCCACGCGATTTCCGGATCGGTGTATGCGACCGACGGAATGACGCGGGCGTCGAAGTGAGATTTCTGCCCGGCCGCCGCTTCGGCGGCGACATGGCCCTCGTGCACCGCCTTGTGCGCGAGCATCGGCTGGCCGACGATGTCGCCGATCGCGTAGATGTGCGGCACGTTGGTGCGCATCTGCGAATCGACGGCGATGAAGCCGCGCTCGGAAACACTGACGCCGGCATTCTCCGCGCCGATCTTCTTTCCGTTCGGCGAGCGTCCCACGCTCATCAACACGGCATCGTAAGGCTGCGGTTCCGACGGCGCGCCCTCACCCTCGAACGTCGCGTAGAGCGCGTCCTTTCTGGCTTCGAGCGCGGTCATCCGTGTCTTCAACAGCACGCGGTCGAAGCGAGGCTTGTTCATCTTCTCCCAGACGCGGACGAGATCGCGGTCCGCGCCGGGCATCAATCCATCCATCATCTCGACGACGTCGAGCCGCGCACCGAGCGTCGAGTACACGGTCCCCATCTCGAGGCCGATGATGCCTCCGCCGACGACCAGCATGCGCTTCGGCTGAAGCTTCAGGTCGAGCGCGCCGGTCGAGTCGACGATGCGCGGGTCCTCGGGGACGAACGGCAGGTCGATCGTCTGCGAGCCCGCAGCGATGATCGCCTGCTCGAAGCGCACGGTCTTCTTCCGGCCCGTGGTCTTCACACCATCGCCTTCGGTGAGGTCGACTTCCAGATGATTGACGTCGAGGAAACGGCCAACGCCGCGCACCACTTCCACCTTGCGCGCCTTCGCCATGCCGGCGAGCCCGCCGGTGAGCTTGCCAACGACCTTGTCCTTCCATGCCGCGAGCTTCGCAAGATCGATTTTCGGCGCGCCGAACGCGATGCCGTGATCGGCCATCGACTTCGTTTCGTCGATCACTGCCATAACGTGCAACAGCGCTTTCGACGGGATGCACCCGACGTTGAGGCACACGCCACCCAGCGTCTTGTGACGCTCGACGAGCACCGTCTTCATGCCGAGATCCGCCGCGCGAAAGGCAGCGCTATAACCGCCGGGGCCGGCGCCGAGAACGAGCATTTGGCATTCGATGTCGGCGCCAGGCGGGGATGCGTGGCGGGCGGCAAGTGGCGAGGGATGATCGGGGCTCGACGTTTGTGCGGAGCTTGCGTGCCGCTTTTCCGGCGCAGTGGCCGAGGGCGATGACTTAGGCACACTCATCACGCGCCCCTCGCCACTCGGCACGCTTTCCTCGAGCGCGAGCAACACCGTCCCCTCACTCACCTTATCGCCCACGCGCACTGCCACTGCCTTCACCGTCCCGCCGGCGGGCGATGGCACATCGACCGTCGCCTTGTCCGATTCGAGCGTGACGAGCGAGTCGTCGGGCCTGACGACATCGCCCGGCTTCACCAGCACTTCGATGATCGACACGTCGGCGAAGTCGCCGATGTCCGGCACCTTGACTTCGATCGTCGCCATCGCGGCTCTTAAAGGACGACGCGGCGAAAGTCGGCGAGGAGCTGCGCGAGATAGGCGGTGAAGCGCGCTGCGGCCGCGCCGTCGATCACGCGATGATCGTAGGAAAGCGACAACGGCAGCATCAGCTTCGGCGCGAACGCCTTGCCGTCCCACACCGGTTTCATCGCGCTCTTCGATACGCCGAGAATCGCGACTTCCGGCGCATTGACGATCGGCGTGAACGCGGTGCCGCCGATGCCGCCAAGCGAGCTGATCGAGAAGCACCCGCCCTGCATGTCCGCCGGCCCGAGCTTGCCGTCGCGCGCCTTCGCGGAAAGGTCCGCCATCTCCTTCGCGATGTCGACCAAGCCCTTCTGGTCGGCGTTCTTCACGACCGGGACGACGAGGCCGTTCGGCGTGTCGGCCGCGAATCCGATGTTGAAGTACTTCTTGTAGACCAGGTTCTCGCCATCGAGCGAAGCGTTGACGTCGGGAAACTTGCGCAACGCCGCGACGCTCGCCTTGATCAGGAACGCGAGCATCGTGAACTTGACGCCGGCCTTCTCGTGCTCCTTGTTGAGCGTTACGCGCAGCGCTTCGAGCTCGGTAATGTCGGCCTCGTCGAACTGCGTGACGTGCGGAACCATCACCCAGTTGCGTGCGAGGTTCTGTCCCGAGATCTTCTTGATCCGCGACAGAGGCTTCGTTTCGACGGCGCCGAACTTGGCGAAGTCGACCTTCGGCCAGGGCAGCAGATTCAATCCGCCGGCGCTCGTCGTCGATGGCGCGGAAACAATGGGCGGCGCGGCCAGCGTCTGCTTGACGTAGGCCTGCACGTCCTGTTGCACGATCCGTCCATGCGGCCCGCTGCCGTTGACGTTGCCGAGATCGACGCCAAGCTCGCGTGCGAACTTCCGCACGGACGGCGACGCATGCGCGGCCTTGAACTTCGCTTCGTCGACCGGCGCCGACGGTTGCGCTTGTGCACGTGGCGCAGTCGATGGCATCGAAGCTGCGGCCGGTTTGTCGGGCGCTTTTGTCGTCTCCGCCGTCTTGGCCGTGGCGGGCCCGGCCGCCTCGGTTTGCGTCGACGGCGCGCCCGCGCCGGCGGTCGCGGCGACGGTCGCAATCACCGTTCCTTCGCTGACGCGATCGCCGACCGACACGCGAACGCCCTGAACTGCGCCGGCAACCGGCGAAGGAACATCCATCGCGGCCTTGTCGGACTCGAGCGTCACGAGCGGATCGTCGACCTTAACGATGTCACCCGCCTTCACGAAGATCTCGATCACCGGCACGTCGGAGAAATCGCCGATGTCGGGGACCTTCACTTCGGTGCTCGCACCGGGTGGCGGGGATGCGCTCGATCCTTCGCCCGGCGCATCGGCGAGCCCCTTCTCGCCGCGCGGCTTGGGCGTCGCTTCGGCGCGTGTCGCCGGCGGTGACGGAGGAACGGATGCGACGGCGTTCTTCGCTTGGTCCGTCTGCGCGCCGTTGCTTCCGCTTTCGATCGTCAACAGCGGCGAGCCCTGCTTCACCTTGTCACCGACTTTGACGCGCAGCTCCTTGACGAGCCCTGCGGCCGGAGAGGGCACGTCCATCGTCGCCTTGTCGGATTCGAGCGTGACCAGCGAATCCTCGGCGCTCACCGTGTCACCCGGCTTGACGAGGATCTCGATGATCGGCACGTCCTCGAAATCGCCGATGTCCGGGACGCGAACTTCCTGGAGCGCCATGCGATCTCCCCGTTTGTTATTCGCTTCGTGTCGCGATTGCGGGCGACGTTGGCATCGATTCTACCCGCGGGCTCCTGGCGAACACGCGCGGCGCCGGAGGGCCGAGCTCAAACCGTCCAAGGCGCCGGCTTCTTCGCATCGAGCCCGTACTTCTTCACCGCTTCCGCGACTTTCGCCGCGGGCAGCGAACCGTCGTCGGCCAGCGCCTTGAGCGACGCCACCGTCACCCAGCGCCGATCGACTTCGAAGAAGTGGCGCAGCCGCTCGCGCGTGTCCGAGCGTCCGAACCCGTCGGTGCCGAGCACGACGTAGCGTCGCGGCACGAGCGTGCGGATCTCATCCGCGTACAGGCGCATGTAATCGGTCGCGGCGATCACGGGACCGCTCGTTGGCGCGAGGCATTGCTCGACATACGATTGGCGCGGCGCGGACGCCGGGTTCAGCATGTTGAAGCGCTGCGTCGCGTAGCCTTCGCGCGCGAGCTCGGTGAAGCTCGGACAGCTCCACAGGTCGGCGTCGACGCCCCAGTCGTTCTTCAGCAGATCGGCCGCCCCCATTACTTCGCGGAAGATCGTTCCGGAGCCGAGCAGCTGTACTCTCATCGCATTTTTCTTCGTCGGTTTCTCGCCGTCGCGGAACTTGTACATTCCCTTGACGATGGCCTGCTGGCTTCCCTGCGGCATCGCCGGATGCGTGTAGTTCTCGTTCATCAGCGTCACGTAATAGAACACGTCCTGCTGCTCGCTGACCATGCGCCGCAGGCCGTCATGGATGATCGCGACGACTTCGTACGCGAACGTCGGGTCGTAGCTGATGCAGTTCGGGACCGTTGCTGAAAGTAGGTGTGAATGGCCGTCCTCGTGCTGCAGGCCTTCGCCGTTCAACGTCGTGCGTCCCGCCGTGCCGCCCAGCAGGAATCCGCGCGAGCGCATGTCGCCCGCGGCCCACAGAAGATCGCCGACGCGCTGGAAGCCGAACATCGAGTAGAAGATGTAGAACGGCAGCATCTGGACGCCATGCGTCGAGTACGACGTCGCGGCGGCGATCCAGTCGCACGCGCCGCCAGCCTCGTTGATCCCTTCCTGCAGGATCTGGCCGGTCTTGCTTTCCTTGTAGAACATCAGCTGTTCGGCATCCTCGGGCGTATAGAGCTGCCCCTGCTGATTCCAGATGCCGAGCTGGCGGAACATGCCTTCCATGCCGAATGTGCGCGACTCGTCCGGCACGATCGGCACGATGTACTTGCCGAGCGCCTTGTCACGCACCAGGATCTGCAGCATCTGCACGAACGCCATCGTCGTCGAGATCTCGCGATCTTCGGTGCTCTTCGTCAGGCGCTCGAATGCGGACAGCGGCGGAATCGGCATCGGCTCGACACTCCGCCGTCTCTGCGGCAGGTAGCCGCCAAGCTTCATGCGGCGCCCGCGCATGTATTCGAGCTCCTTGCTGCCCTCGGCAAATGTGAGATAGGGAAGCTCTTCCAGCGCGTTGTCCGGCACCGGCAGGTTGAAGCGGTCACGGAAGCGGCGTATCGCGTCCACGTCCATCTTCTTCTGCTGGTGCGCGATGTTCATCGCCTCACCGGCGGCCCCCATGCCGAAGCCCTTGATCGTCTTCGCGAGGATCACCGTGGGTTGCCCCTTGTGGTTCATCGCCGCGTGATACGCCGCGTACACCTTGAACGGATCCAGCCCCCCACGATTTAGCGCCCAGATCTCGTCGTCGGTCCAGTCCGCGACCATGTCGAGGAGCTCGGGATACTTGCCGAAGAAATGCTTGCGTACGTAGGCGCCGTTCTTCGCCTTGAACGTCTGGTACTCGCCGTCGACCGCCTCCATCATCCGCTTGTGCAGGATGCCGCTGCGATCGCGATCGAGCAGCGAGTCCCATTTGGTTCCCCACACCACTTTGATCACGTTCCAGCCCGCGCCACGAAAGACGCTTTCGAGCTCCTGGATGATCTTGCCGTTGCCGCGCACCGGTCCGTCCAGCCGCTGCAGGTTGCAGTTGATGACGAAGATCAGATTATCGAGGTTCTCTCGGCCGGCCATGCCGATCGCACCGGTCGACTCGGGTTCGTCCATCTCGCCGTCGCCCATGAACGCCCACACCTTGCGGCCTTCGGTGGTGACGACGCCGCGGTCCTGGATGTATTTCATGAACCGCGCCTGGTAGATCGCCATCAGGGGACCGAGACCCATCGACACCGTCGGGAATTGCCAGAAGTCCGGCATCAGCCACGGGTGCGGGTACGACGAGATGCCCGTGTTGCCGACTTCCTGTCGATAATTGTCGAGCTGCGCTTGCGTCAGGCGCCCGAGCATGAAGGCACGCGCGTAGATACCGGCGGTCGAGTGGCCCTGAAAAAACACCAGATCACCGCCGTGCTGGTCCGAGGCGGTGTGCCAGAAGTGGTTGAACCCGATGTCGTAGAGCGTCGCGGCTGACGCGTAGCTCGCGATGTGACCGCCGACGTTGGAGTGCTTGTTCGCCCGCACGACGATCGCCATCGCGTTCCACCGCGCGTAATCGCGAATGCGCTCTTCCAGCGTCGGATCGCCGGGGAACTTCGGCTGCAGGTCGTGCGGGATCGTGTTGATGTAATCGGTGTTCGCCGAGAACGGCAGGTACGCGCCCTCCTTGCGCGCGACGTCGATCAGCCGCTCGATCAAGTAGTGAGCACGGTCCGGTCCTTCGTGGGCCAGCACGGATTTGAGCGCATCGACCCATTCCCGCGTTTCGAGCGGGTCGCGATCCGAAGAAGGGGTGGAATCGAGCGGTGCCATGATCAATCTCCGTGGGGTCGATGCCCCGGGGATTGTAGCCGGCTCAGGAATGCGGCTTGGCGCGCGCCAGTCTCGCGAGCGTCAACATACCGCAAACGACGATCGCGATGCCGACGACCGCGAATCCGTACCGATAATCGCCCGTTGCGCTCGCGATCAGCCCAAACAACGTCGGGCCGACAACGACGCCCGCGAACGTGACGAAGCCCGATGCGCCGGTGATCGTGGCTGCCTCGTCGGGCGGCGCATGTCGCGCCACCTCGGCGAGTTGCACGCCGTTCCAGCCGATCGCAGTTGCGCCGAACACCGCGATCAACGCGAGCAGCAGCGCCGGCGCGAAGTCGGGGGGATAGAGCGCCGTGGCGATCGACACGCTGCCCGCGAGGATGCCGAGCCAGCCGAGCAGCTTGCGCGGCATGACGTACCGATCGGCGACGAAGCCCCAGAAGATCCGGCCGCCGACGCCGCCGATCGTCGCGATCGTCAACGCGAAGCCGGCGGCGATGAGCGACCAGCCGAGCGCTTGGGTCAGGTAAACGACCAGGAAACTCGTCAGCGACATCTGCAGCGCCGCGTAGAAGAACGCAACGATCGTGAGCTCGGTCAGGATCGCGCTTGCGAAGAGCTTCGGCAGCGGTCGGAACAGTTCTCTCCAGTTGATTTGTCGCGCGCGCTGTCGATCGCGGTCGAGATCCGATCGGATGCGTTGCGCGGCCAGCACGACGATGAGCGCCATCGCCGCGATGACGACGAGCGTCGTGCGCCAGCCGAACGCCAGCGTGACGGTCGGCAGCAGCACGCCGCCGAGCGCTGCGCCGGCGGGAACGCCGGTCTGCTTGATGGAAAAGATCAGCGCCATCTGCGAAGGCGGCGCCGTGCGGGCGAGAACCTGCGACGAAGCCGGCGTGATCGGACCGTAGCCCGCACCGATGACGAGCGGCGACAGGACGAGCAAGAGCACTGCGCCGTGTGACGTCGACGCGAGCGGCAGCAACACGACGCCGAGCGCGCAAAGCAGCACGGCGAGCTGTGAAACGCGGATCGCGCCGAAGCGCACGATCAATGTGCCCGAGAACAGGCTCGCCGACATCGCGCCGGCGTAGGTCAGGCTGACGAATACGCCGACCAGGTCCGGCGACAACGAGAAGTCGGGCGCGACCACCGGCGCAAGCACCGACATCGCGGTCGCCGCGAGCGACACGTAGATCTGGATCGCGAGCGTTGCGACGAGCGCCCTGAACGCACCGGTGCTGGCGCGAGTCAAGCGGCCTCGATCACGCGACGCTCGGTGACGATCATGTGAACGCGCGCGTCATGCGCGCCAGCCGGCACTTCGTCGACGATCTGCAGCTCGTACGCGCCGACGATCCGCGGCGTTTCCGGCTTCAGAAGCGGCAGCAGGCGATCATAGAAGCCGCCGCCATAACCGAGGCGCTGGCCCGCCGCGTCGAACGCGACGCCGGGGACGAGCACCCAGTCGATGGCTTGCGGGTCGATCAGCGGCCGATCGGCGAGCGGCTCCGGAATGCCCATCGCGCCGGTCGTCATGTCCGCGTCAACGTCGACGACTTGATGCAAGCGAAGCGTGCGCGCAGCTTTGTCGACGCGAGGGATCCCGACCCGTTTGCCCGCCTCGAGCGCGTGATGCGCGATCGGCCGCGTATCCCATTCGCTCGCGTACGACATTGTCAACAGCACCGCGCGGGCGTTCAGAAACGAGTCGAGTCCGAGCAGGCGCTCGGCGATCGTTCTTCCATGGGTCGCGCGCTCGGCGACGGGAGTTTCGTCGCGCCGGGCGAGGATGACACGCCGCAGCGCCTGCTTGCGGGCGCGAAGCGTGGCTTGTGCGTCGACGTCCGACGGCGATGTCATCGACCGATGGTAGCGCAGCCGACGTCGCGATCCGCCCTATAATCGACGGCTCGCGAAGACAACGATCCACGCCATGAACCACGCCCATCACATCCATCGCGCGCGTCGCGACGCGGTGCTGCGCACGATGCGCGAGAGCGTCGGCGGAGGATTGGCCCTCGTGCCGACGGCGCCTGAAGTCGCGCGTAACCGCGATTCGCACTACCCGTACCGCCATGACAGCTATTTCTACTATCTGTCCGGTTTCGCCGAGCCCGAAGCGGTGATTGCGCTCGTCGCGAGCGCCGAAGGTGACAAGCACGTCCTCTTCTGCCGCGAGAAGAACGAAGAGCGCGAGATCTGGGATGGTTTTCGCTATGGTCCCGACGCGGCGCGCGAAATCTTCGGATTCGACGAGGCGCATCCGATCGGCGAACTGAATGACCGGCTCGCGGATCTCGCGGCCGACCGTCCGGCGCTTTACACGCCGGTCGGATTGTTCGCGCCGTGGGACGAGCAGGTGCGCAAGGTCCTCAACACGGTTCGCGACCGCGTGCGCACCGGCGTCACGGCACCCGACGCGATCGTCGACATCCGCGCCACGCTCGACCATCATCGGCTGGTCAAGGACGAGCACGAGATCGCGCTGATGCGCGAAGCGGGTCGTATCTCGACGCTCGCGCACACCCGCGCAATGCGGCGCACGCGGCCCGGCTGGTACGAGTACCAGGTCGAGGCCGAGTTGCTGCACGAGTTCCTGAAGAACGGCGCGCAGGCCGTTGCCTACTCGTCGATCGTCGCTTCCGGCCCGAACGCCTGCGTGCTGCATTACCGCGACAACGATCGGATGATGGGCGACGGCGAGTTGCTGCTGATCGACGCGGGATGCGAGTACCGCGGCTATGCCTCGGACATCACGCGCACGTTTCCGGTCAACGGACGCTTCAGCGCGCCGCAGAAGGACATCTACGCGCTGGTGCTAGAAGCGCAGCTCGCGTGTCTCGGGGCCGTCAAGCCCGGTACGCCGTTCGACGCGTACCACAGGGTGGCGGAACGCGTGCTGGCGCAGGGGCTGATCGACTTGAAGCTGATCGCGGGCCCGCTCGACGCGGCGCTCGAAAGCGGCTCGTACAAGCGTTTCTATATGCACCGCGCAGGTCACTGGCTCGGCATGGACGTGCACGACGCCGGTCTCTACAAGGTGAGCGGCGAATCGATGAAGTTGCAGCCCGGCATGGTGCTGACCGTCGAGCCCGGGCTCTACATCCGTCCCGGCGACGACATTCCCGAGGCGTTCCACAACATCGGCGTGCGAATCGAGGACGACGTGCTGGTGACGGCCGACGGCATCGAGAATCTGACCGCCGCGACGCCGAAGACCGTTGCCGATGTCGAAGCAGCGTGCGTGAGGTGATGCCCCGCGCCTGAATCGATGCCTTCGGTCGCCATCGTGGGCGCGGGCCCGGTCGGCGCGACGCTCGCGCTGGCGCTGTCAGGGCACGATCTGGACGTCGTTGCGTTCGACGCGCGGTTGCGCGAGGCGAGGCCCACCGGTGATCGGACGCTCGCGCTATCGCATGGATCGCGGCTGATCCTCGAGCGCGTCGGTGCCTGGCGACCGCTCGCTGAGCGCGAGAACGCCATCACGCCGATCACGACGATCGACGTGTCGCAGGCCCGCGGCTTCGGCTCGGCGCAATTGCACGCTGCGGAGCATGGCGTCGAAGCGCTCGGTTATGTCGTGTCCCATGCCGCGCTGCAGGACGTTCTCGATGCGGCGCTGATCGGCACCGGCGTTGACGTTCGTTTCGGTTCGAGCGTTGCAAGCATTGCCGGGTCGGCGCGCGCCGTTTCCGTACGACTCGCCGAAGGGGCGACGATCGATGCACGGCTCGCCGTCGTCGCCGATGGCGCCGGCGCGGCGATCGCAGGGATCGAGCGCAGGCGGCACGATTATCGGCAGGTGGCGCTGGTTGCGTCGGTATGGCTCGATACGCCGCCTTCCGGCGTGGCGTTCGAGCGCTTCACCGCCGAAGGACCGGTCGCGCTACTTCCCGAGCGGGACCACTATGCGCTCATCTGGACAATGCGCAGCGATCAGAGCGCCACTATGCTTTCGATCGACGAACGAGCGTTCCTCGCGGCGCTGGCACAACGTTTCGGCACGCGTGTCACCGGGTTCTCGCGCGTGACCGCGCGTCGCGCATTCCCGCTTTCGCTCGAGCGCGCGCAGCCGATCGTCGCATCGCGCGCCGTCGTCGTCGGCAATGCGGCGCAGCAGCTGCATCCGGTCGCAGGGCAGGGGTTCAATCTCGGTTTGCGCGATGCGTGGGAGCTCGCGGAAACGGTCCTCGCCACGCCGATCGAAGCGCTGGGATCGCCGTCGATGCTTGCGCGGTACGCGACGCGCCGCGCTCGCGATCGTCACGCGGGCATCGCGTTCACGCACGGGCTGATCAAGGCTTTCGGCATCGGCGCCGCGCGCTGGCCGCGCGGGCTTTCCCTGGCGCTGCTCGACGTGCTGCCGCCGGTGAAGCGCCTGTTCACGCACGCAATGCTTTACGGAATTCGGTAGACGCGGATCCGATGGGTCGAATGGGCAGCGCGTTCCGGGTGTCGCTCGTTGTTGCGTGCCGTTACGGCGAGCGGCGCTGGGCCGCCCCGAGGCGCTCGCCTGACTTCATCCGATGCAAAAGGCGCGATGCCGGACATCGCGTCATCCATCGAACCCACGGACGCCTTTTGCATCGGTGTCCTCCATGCATCACTCGTGCCGATGCGCGACACGAGTGCTTACTTTCATCTGCCGCGCCACTTTGCGTCGCGCGATGTTGTTTGCGCGCAACGCGCGCCTTTGGAAACGCGCGCACGCGCGAAAGTTGTGGGTATAATCCGCTCCCGCGCGAGTTCGAGCTTCACTTCTTCGCTTGCACATCGGCCCGCACGCATTGCGCAACTCACTCGCGGTCGCACCGATGGCGGGCGTTACCGATCGGCCGTTCCGTCAACTTTGTCGACGGCTCGGCGCCGGCTATGCCGTATCCGAGATGGTCGCGTCGAACCCGAAGCTCCGGGGGACCGACAAATCGCAGCGCAGAATCGATCATCGCGGCGAGCCATCGCCGGTTGCTGTGCAGATTGCCGGGGCCGATCCGACGCTGATGGCCGACGCCGCGCGCTACAACGTCGAGCGGGGCGCGCAGATCATCGACATCAACATGGGCTGTCCGGCCAAGAAGGTCTGCAACGCGGCAGCCGGCTCGGCGCTACTGAGTAACGAGCCGCTCGTGCGAGCGATCTGCGAGGCTGTCGTGTCGGCGGTCGACGTGCCGGTAACGCTCAAGATCCGCACCGGGCCCGACACGGCGCACAGGAATGCGTTGGCGGTGGCGAAGATCGCGGAAACGGCCGGCATCGCCGCGTTGAGCGTGCACGGACGCAGCCGCGCGTGCAAGTTCATCGGTCCCGTCGAGTACGACACGATCGCGGCGGTCAAGCGGGAAGCTGCGATTCCGGTGATCGCCAACGGCGACATCGACACGCCGCAGAAAGCGCGCGACGTGCTGACGTTCACGGGAGCCGACGCGATCATGATCGGTCGCGCGGCGCAGGGTCGGCCGTGGATCTTCCGCGAGATCGAGCACTTTCTCGCGACCGGCGAAACGCTGCCAACGCCGACGGTGACCGAAGCACGGGAGCTGATCCTCGGCCATCTCGACGATCATCACGCCTTCCATGGCGAGTTCGTCGGTGTCCGCACGGCGCGCAAGCACCTCGCGTGGTACTTCCGCGATGTCGAAGGGACCGGCGAAGCGGTGAGGGCGATCAACGCCGCCGAGACCACCGCCGTGCAAGCCGCGGTCGTCACGCGACTCTTCGATCGACTCGCACTTGACACCGAACGACTCTGCTATCGCACGCAAGTCCAGCAAGGTAAGCTTGTCGTCGCGGCTTTCGGCACCGAACAACAACAACCGGCGACAATGTCATGGGAAGGGGAGGCCCTCGCCGCGTGAGAAAGAATCTGCGCATCAATGGCAGCAACGAGATCGGCAGGAGCGTCGAGCGCTCGCTCGACGAGTACTTCCGCAGGCTTGACGGCGAGGAAGCGAGCAACGTGTACGACATGGTGATCGGCCACGTCGAGCGGGCGCTGCTCAATAACGTCATGGCGCGCACCAATGGCAACCAGACGCAGGCAGCCGACATGCTGGGCGTCAACCGCAACACGCTGCGTGCGAAGCTGACGAAGCACAAACTCCTGTAGTGCGGCTGGCGCTGCTGTCGGTTTCGGACAAGCGCGGCATCGTCGACTTCGGGACGGCGCTGCACCAAATCGGCGTTCGCTTGCTGTCGACCGGCGGCACCGCAGCAGCCCTCGCCCAGGCCGGTCTGCCCGTGACGCCGATCGAGTCGCATACGGGCTTTCCCGAGATGCTCGACGGCCGGGTGAAGACGTTGCACCCGCGCGTGCACGGCGGCATCCTTGCGCGGCGCGACGTTGCCGCTCACGTTGACGCGTTGCAGCGCCACGACATTCCGGCGATCGATCTCGTCGTTGTAAATCTCTATCCATTCCGCGAGACCGTCGCGCGCGACGACGTCACGCTGGACGACGCGATCGAGAACATCGACATCGGCGGCCCGGCGATGGTGCGCTCGGCCGCGAAGAACTGGGCGCATGTCGGCGTCGTCGTCGATCCGGACGACTACGCTTCGGTGCTCGACGAAATGCGGACGAACCAGGGCGCAATGTCGGAATCGCTTCGCTTCCGGCTCGCGCAGAAAGCGTTCGCGCACACGGCCGCCTACGACGGCGCGATTTCAAACTGGCTGACATCGCGCGCACCGGACGGCACCAGCGTCGGTCTGCCGGCTTCGTTCCACTATGCCGGTCACAAGCTCCAGTCGCTTCGCTATGGCGAGAATCCGCACCAACAGGCAGCGTTCTATCGCGACGAACGTCCCTCGCCGGGATCGATCGCGACGTACCGCCAGCGCCGGGGCAAGGAGCTTTCGTACAACAACATCGCCGACGCCGACGCGGCGTGGGAGTGCGTGAAGACGTTCGCCGAGCCGACCTGCGTCATCGTCAAGCACGCGAACCCGTGCGGCGTTGCGATCGCGCCTAAGCCCCTCGAAGCTTATCGGAAGGCGCTCGCCACGGATCCGACGTCGGCGTTCGGCGGCATCATCGCCTTCAATCGGCCGATCGACGCCGACGTCGTCGAAGCGATCGCGGCTCAGTTCGTCGAGGTCGTCGTCGCGCCAGGTTTTTCGCTCGACGCGCTTGCGGCGATCGAGCGCAAGCCGAACGTGCGCATGCTCGAGATTGCGCTGCCGGACGCGGCGTCGCCCGCTGCGGCGTGGGATCTGAAGCGCGTCGGCGGCGGTTTGCTGGTGCAGTCCTTTGACACGGCGACGATAGAGGCCCCTGATCTGCGAACCGTGACCAAGGTCGCACCAACGCCCGCGCAGCTCGACGACGTGCTCTTCGCATGGCGCGTCGTCAAGTTCGTCAAATCGAACGCGATCGTGTTCTGCGCAAGAGGACAGACGCTCGGCATCGGTGCCGGCCAGATGAGCCGCGTCGATTCGACAAGAATCGCCTCGATCAAGGCGGCGAACGCGTCGCTGTCGCTTGCGGGATCGGTGGTCGCGTCCGACGCGTTCTTCCCGTTCCGCGACGGACTCGACGTCGTTGCGGACGCCGGCGCCGTCGCCGTCATCCAGCCCGGCGGCAGCATGCGCGATGATGAAGTGATCGCGGCGGCCGACGAGCGCGGCATCGCGATGGTCTTCACCGGCGTGCGTCACTTCCGGCACTGACGCGAATGGTGCCGTGCTGTCGCAGGCGATCGCTGGCGTTGATCGTGGGCTTCTTGCCCGCGGCGGGACTCGCGCAGGCTTCGCTGCCTGCGAAGGTCGCCAGGGTCGGGTATCTGACGCATGGGCCGAGTGATCAGGCGCAGTGGCTGTTCCTCGCAATCGAGGGCAGGCTGCGCGAGCTGGGCTGGGTCGAAGGCAAAACGTGATCAGCGAGTATCGCCACGCTGATCGCAAACCCGAGCGGCTCGAGGGGCTCGCCCACGATCTCGTCCTAAGAAAGGTCGACGTCATCGTGGCGATGCAGACCGTATCGGCGCACGCGGCAAAGAAGGCGTCGCGCGACATCCCGATCGTGTTCGCGACCAGCGACGCCAAGGGACTGGTCGACAACCTCGCGCGTCCCGAAGGCAACCTCACCGGCGTGAGCAACATTGGCGCGGCCATCGCCGGCAAGCAGCTTCAGGTGGTGAAGGAGATGGTTCCCAAGGCTTCGCGCGCGGTGGCGCTCGCGAACCCGGAGAACCCTCGACGCGGGTGTTTGCGAAAGACCTCGAGACGGCAGCGCACGCACTGGGCATGCGCCTGGAGATTGTGGCAAAACGCGGTCCGGGCAAGGTTGATCGGCTTATGCGCGCGATGGCGCCACGCCCCGACTTCCTCGTGATCAGAACGATGCCTACTTCTTTTCCGAACCGAGGCGGATCGTCGAGCTCGCTGCGGCACACCGCTTGCCAGCGATGTACGGTGCCCGTGAGTTTCCGCTCGGCGGCGGCCTCGTTTCCTATGGCGCGAACTTGCCCGCGACGTACGCAGCGCTTGCGAATTACATCGACAAGATTCTCCGCGGCGCGAAGCCAGGCGATCTGCCGGTCACGCAGCCGACGAAGTTCGAACTGGTGTTGAACGCCACGACCGCGAAGAGGCTCGGGCTTGCGCTCGGGCCGTCGTTCCTGGCGCGTGCTGACGAGATCATCGAATGAATCTGCTGGTCATCGGCAGCGGTGGCCGCGAACACGCGATCGCCTGGAAGCTGGCGCAAAGCCCGCGCGTTTCGCGCATCTACGTCGCACCCGGCAACGCCGGAACGGCGGGAGAGCCGGGCGTCGTCAACGTGCCGGTGACCGACATCGCGCAGCTCGTCGCGTTCGCACGCGACAGCGGGATCGAGTGGACGGTCGTCGGACCCGAAGCGCCGCTCGCCGCGGGAATCGTCGACGCATTCCGCGACGCGGGACTACGCATCTTCGGCCCGACGCAAAAAGCGGCGCAGCTCGAAAGCAGCAAGGCGTTCGCGAAGGACTTCATGCGCCGACATCGGATTCCGACCGCGCGGCATGCGACGTTTCAGGATGCGGCCGCCGCGCACGCGTATGTCGCGAAGCACGGCGCGCCGATCGTCATCAAGGCCGACGGTCTCGCGTCGGGGAAGGGCGTCGTCGTTGCCGCGACGCTCGACGAAGCGCATGCGGCGATCGACCGGCTGCTCGTCGAGCACGCGTTCGGCGACGCGAGCGCGCGAGTCGTCGTCGAAGACTGCCTCGAAGGCGAGGAGGCCAGCTTCATCGTCATGGTGGACGGGCGCAACGTTCTGCCGCTCGCGTCGTCGCAGGACCACAAGCGCTTGCTGGATGGCGATCGCGGTCCCAATACCGGCGGCATGGGCGCCTATTCGCCCGCCCCGATCGTCACGCCGGAAGTGCACGCACGGCTGATGCGTGAAGTGATCACGCCGACGGTCGACGGCATGGCCGCCGACGGCATACGCTACACCGGATTTCTCTACGCCGGCGTGATGATCGACGCGCGCGGCGCAGTCCACGTCATCGAATTCAACTGCCGGCTGGGCGATCCCGAAACGCAGCCGATCCTGATGCGCCTGAAGAGCGACCTGGTCGACTTGATCGAGCATGCAATCGACGGAACGCTCGATCAGGTCGATGCGGAATGGGACCGGCGAACGGCGCTCGGCGTCGTGCTCGCGTCGGACGGCTACCCCGACGCGCCGCGGACGAGCGATGCGGTCCGTGGTCTCGATGCGGGAGACAGCGATAGCGGTGACGTACATGTGTTCCATGCGGGCACGAAGGTCTTGGACGGGCAGGTGACCACCAACGGCGGCCGCGTCCTTTGCGTAACCGCGCTTGGCGACTCCGTCAAGCAGACGCAACGACTTGCGTACGCGACCGTCGACGGCATCCGCTTCGAGGGGATGCAGTACCGCACCGACATCGGCCATCGCGCGGTGGCGAGGAGAGGGTGAGCTTCACGCGTTAACATCCGGCATGGACATCGAAGCCGAGAGCCGCTGGTTCGTCGACTTCCAGTCGCGCATCGTCGCTGCGCTGGAAGCGATCGATGGCGGAACGTTTCTACGCGACGAATGGACGCGTCCCGAAGGCGGCGGCGGCATCTCGCGGCTGATCGAGGACGGTGCGGTCTTGGAGCGCGGCGGTGTCAACTTTTCCGATGTGCGCGGGCCGAGCCTTCCACCCGCCGCGACGACGGCCCGGCCGAATCTCATCGGCCGCGCATGGCGGGCGATGGGCGTTTCGCTGGTCGTTCATCCGACCAATCCGTATGCGCCGACCGCGCACTTGAACGTCCGGTTCTTCATCGCGCAGAAATCCGGCGAGCCCGACGCCTGGTGGTTCGGCGGCGGGATGGACCTGACGCCGTATTACGGGTTCGTCGAGGACGCAGTGCACTTCCATCGGGCGTGCCGCGACGTGCTCGCGCCGTTCGGTGCCGCCCTTTATCCACGCTTCAAGCAAGCTTGCGACGAGTACTTCATCCTCAGGCATCGCAGCGAGCCGCGCGGCATCGGCGGCATCTTCTTCGACGATTTGAATGAAGGCGGCTTCGACCGCTGCAGCGCGCTTACGCATGCGGTTGGCGATGCTTTCCAGCATGCGTATCTGCCGATCCTCACGCGTCGCAAGGACCAGGCGTACACGCATCGCGAACGCGATTTTCAGACCTACCGTCGCGGCCGCTATGTCGAATTCAACCTCGTTTGGGACAGAGGGACGCTTTTCGGCTTGCAAAGCAACGGCCGCACGGAGGCGATTCTGATGTCGATGCCGCCGTCGGCCAGCTGGCGTTACGACTGGAAACCGGATCACGGTACACCAGAAGCGCAGCTCCATAGCGATTTCTTGAGACCGCGAGACTGGGCCGATGGCAGCTGAGCGAGACGCAACATTGGCTACGCACGCCGACGCGCATCTCGTCGAGCATCGCGTTTCATCCACACAAGTGTTCCGGGGCCTCCTGCTCGACGTGCGTCGTGACGTCGTGCGGTTGCCCGACGGCACTCACGCGACGCGCGAATACATCGTGCACCCGGGGGCCGTTCTGATCGTGCCCGAGCTTCCCGACGGCCGTTTGGTGCTCGAGCGCCAGTTCCGCTATCCGAACGCCGCCGTGTTCCTCGAGTTTCCCGCCGGCAAGCTCGATCCGGGCGAGACGCCGATCGACACGGCGAAGCGCGAGTTGCGCGAGGAGGCGGGCTACGCGGCGACGTCGTGGTCGTTGCTCGGTCGCATCCACTCGATCGTTTCGTATTCAACAGAGGTCATCGAGATCTGGCATGCAAGCGGACTCGAGCACGTCGGCGCCAAGCTCGACGCTGGCGAATTCCTCGAAATCGTGTCGCTCGCGTACAAGGATGTGCTTGCCGCGGCCGATGACGGCTCGATCACCGACGCGAAGACGCTCGTCGCGCTATACCACCTTGAGCGTCTGCGTCATCGGGCATGAAAGCGCGGCGCGTCGTCGTGCGCGGCCGCGTGCAAGGCGTCGGGTTTCGCGACGCGATGCAGAACGAGGCGCAACGTGAAGGCGTCGTCGGCTGGGTCCGCAATCGCGCGGATGGCACCGTCGAAGCGTGGATACAAGGCGACGATGCGGCCGTCGACCGTGTCGTTACATGGGCTGCGCGCGGACCGCGCGCGGCGCGCGTCAGTGAAGTCGATGCGGTCGATGTGGCGGCCGACGAAACGCTCGGGGATTTCGCGATGCGGCCTACACTGTAGCGCGCGCCGACATTACGACGACTCGTAGTGCGAGCCACCTCAACCATGTTTCAGTCGTGAGCGATACCGTCACGGTCATCATCGGCCATCGTCTCGGAAAGGGCGAGGCGCTCCGCCGTCTCAAGGAGGGCTTTGCCCGCACTGACGGTCCCTTCGGACCGATGATCGCGACGGAGCAGGAGGCTTGGGAAGGAGATACGTTGCGTTTCCGTATTCGCGCGCTGGGCCAGACTGCGGCAGCGAGCATCGAAGTGCTGGAGGACGCGCTGCGCATCGAAGTGTCGTTACCCTGGCTGCTGGCGAAGGCAGCGAAACGCCTTCTTCCGATACTGCGCAAGGAAGCGACTCGGCTCCTGGAGAAGAAATAAGGCGTCCACGGGATCCCGTGTCGCGGCGCGGCGTATGTGCCCGCTCAGTTTGTCGACGCTGCAAACAGTACGTCAGCTCCGCCGCGCGGCCTCGATCGCCGCGATGTCGATCTTCTTCATCGTCATCATCGCTTCGAACGCACGCTTGGCCGCCGCGCGATCGGGGTCGGAGAGCGCGGCGATGAGGGCGCGCGGCGTGATCTGCCACGACAGGCCCCACTTGTCTTTGCACCAGCCGCACGCGCTTTCCCGGCCGCCGTTTCCGACGATCGCGTTCCACAAGCGGTCGGTTTCGGCCTGGTCGTCGGTCGCGATCTGAAAAGAAAACGCCTCGTTGTGCTCGAACTCCGGCCCGCCGTTCAGTCCAAGGCAGGGGATGCCGATCACGGTGAACTCGACAGTCAGTACATCGCCCTGCTTGCCGTTGGGATAGTCGCCGGGCGCGCGCATCACTGCGCCCACTGCGCTGTCGGGAAAGGTTTCCGCATAGAACCGCGCAGCGTCCATGGCGGTACCGTCGTACCACAGGCAGATCGTGTTCTTCGTGGCCACTTCCTTGCTCCTACAAGAGCGGTGCCGGATGCCTCGACCGCCGCATCACAATCAAATCGCGGGGCCGCGCGCGACGGCCGAGAAGAAGCGGAGCATATGCTCGGACGCATCGGGTCCCGAAGGGTCGGTGTAGCTGCCAGCGGAATTGCCTCCCGACCACGCGTGGCCCGCGCCGTGGACGATCCATTGCTCGGCCATCAGCTTGCCGCTCAAGTCGACGAAGAGCGTGCGTGTGTAGTTTCGCCCGTCGGGCACGACGCCTCGCTCGATCGTCGTGCGCAGGTTGTCCGACGATGCATCCGCCGTGCACTGAGCAATCACGGCCGCACCGTTGCGGGCATCGACGGTCGTGTCGCGATCGCCATGGAACACGATGGCCGGAGGGGGACGACGCGACGCTACCGGTCGCATCGGCGGCACCTCTTGACTGCCGTGCTTCATTGCCGCGAACGCCGACGGGAGATCATGGGCAGCGCCGAACGGCAACCCTGAGTGGACGCCGATGGCGGCATAGACGTCCGGGTAGATGCTGCCCAGCACCGCAGCCATCGCGCCGCCGGCCGACATTCCGGCGACAAAGACGCGACGATCGTCGAGCCCGTATCGCTTCACCACGTCATGTGTCAATTGTGCGAGGAGCCAAGGTTCGCCCCGGCCGCGTTGCTGATCCTGGCTTTGAAACCAGTTCCAGCACCTGCTCGCGTTCCTGTTCTTCGCCTGGGCAGGATACGCAACGACGTAGCCGTGTTCGCGCGCAAACGTGTTCATGCGCGTCCCGCGCGCGAAATCGTCCGGCGACTGCGTGCAGCCATGCAACATCACGATGAGCGGCGCTGTGGTCGCGCCAAGACCGTCGGGAACAAAGAGCTTGTAGTCGATCGCGCCCGC
>DATLNR010000022.1:0-21710 GCA_035536655.1 Casimicrobiaceae bacterium | reverse complement strand
GAAATCTTCGTGTTCTCCAAGCGCACCTGGGACACGCTGTCCAAGGAAGACCAAGCCCTGGTGACGAAGCTGTCGCGTGAAGCCCAGAGCGAGCAACGCAAGTTGTGGGACGACATGACGGCAGTGGCCGAGGGCAAGCTGAAGGCGGCTGGGGTGCAATTCGTCGACGCGGACAAGGCGGCGTTCTACAAGGCGACGCAGCCGGTTCGCGACAAGTACGGCGCGAAATATGCTGCACTCCTGAAGCGCATCGAAGAGACCAAGTAGGCTGGCTCGACCAAGGGCACGCCGCCGTCACCGGTGCGCGTGCCCTTGCTTTGCCCGGAGCACGGATGACCGCGAAGCAACGCTACCAGCTGGTAATGGAGGCGCTGTATATCGCCTGCATCGTGATCTCCGGCACCGCGCTCGTTGCGATCACGCTGATCATCCCGGTCGGCGTGTTCATGCGCTATGCCGTCAATAGTCCGCTGTCCTGGCCAGAGCCGGCGGCCGTCATCATGATGGTGCTGTTCTCTTTTGTCGGCGGCGCCGCCGTCTATCGCGCAAACGTCCACATGGCGGTCGAAGCGCTCCTCAACGCGGTGCCGCCGCAGGTACGCGAGTGGATGCTGCGAGCCGTCAACGTGTGCATGGGCGCGGTCGCTCTGTTCATGCTGGTCTACGGCATCCAGCTGTGCATAACGACGCGCTTCTCGACGATCGCCGAGTTCCCCTGGCTGTCGGTGGCGATCGCCTACATGCCGATCCCGATCGCCGGTCTTTTGACGCTGCTCTTCCTGATCGAGCGGGTATGGGTCGGCCCTCCTCCCGAGACGTCGATCATGTATCGCGACGGCGCGGCCGAGCTCGAGTAACGCATGGACTTCCTCATCCTGCTGGGCTCGTTCGCGTTGCTCTGCGCGTTGGGCCTCCCGGTCGCGTACGCGCTGGGGCTCGCGGCGCTGATCGGCGCCATCTGGGTCGACATCCCGCTCGAAGCGGTGATGATCAAGATCTCCGACGGCACCGACGACTTCGCTTTGCTGGCCGTGCCGTTCTTCGTGCTGGCCGGCGCGATCATGGCCGAGGGCGGCATGGCGGTGCGGCTCATCAACCTCGCGCGCGTCGTCGTCGGCTTCATCCGCGGCGGCCTCGCGCTGGTCAACGTGCTCGCGATGACGTTGCTCGGATGCATCTCCGGCTCATCGGTCGCCGATACTTCGGCGATCGGCTCGGTGATGATCCCGCAGATGGTCAAGCGCGGCTATCCGCGCGTGTTCTCGACGAACGTTACGATCTGCGGGTCGATCCAGACGCTCCTGATCCCGCCCTCGCACAACCTCGTGATCTACGCGATCGCCGCCGGCGGCAGCGTATCGGTCGCGAAGCTCCTGATCGCAGGCGTGTTCCCGGGGCTCCTGTTCGGCCTGTGCCTGATCGGCCTCGTGCTGCTGACGGCGCACAAACGGCAGTTTCCCCGCGAGGAGGCAGTGCCGCTCAAGGCAGTGCCGAAGATCTTCCTCGACGCGTTCTGGGGCCTGGTGACGATTTTCATCATCATGGGCGGCATCCTGTCGGGAGTGTTCACTCCGACGGAGTCGGCGGCGGTCGCTTGCGTCTATGCGTTCCTCGTGACCGTGCTCATCTACCGCGACTACAAGTTGCGCGACCTGCCGCGGCTGATCCACCGCGTGGTCAAGACGGTGGCAATGGTGATGATGCTGATCGGCTTCTCGGTTGCGTTCGGCTACATGATGGCGATCCTCCAGATCCCGGCGAAGGCGACGGCGTTCTTCCTCACGCTGACGGATAACAAGTACGTGCTGCTGATGCTGATCAACGTCCTGCTGCTCGTGCTCGGGACGTTCATGGACCTGGCCCCGATGCTTCTCATCTGCACGCCGATCTTCCTGCCGGTCATTGCGAAGTTCGGCATCGACCCGGTCCACTTCGGGATCATCATGGTCCTGAACCTCGGCATCGGACTGATAACGCCGCCCGTGGGCCCCACGCTCTTCGTCGGCTGCGCGATCGGCAAGGTCACGATAGAGCAGGTCAGTCGTGAGCTGTGGCCGTTCTACGGCGCGATGTGCATTGCGCTGCTGCTCGTCACCTATCTCCCGGAAATCTCGCTGTGGTTGCCTCGCGTGCTCGGGTACCGCTGATGACGGCGCACGGCCGATAATGGGGTTCGTGTAATTGAACGCTTCCCGTTGCAACTTACCGCTTGGAGGATATCGATGTCGAACTGGATGAACGCAGGTCTTGCTTTCGCACTGTCGATCGGCGCCGCGCACGCCGCAATCAAGGAGGATCCGGTCACGTACAAGGCCGGCGACACGACGATGAAGGGTTTCATCGTCTACGACGACGCGACCAAGGCGAAGCGTCCGGGCATCATCGTCGTGCACGAATGGTGGGGCATCACCAACCACACGCGTGACGAGGCGCGCAAGCTCGCGGGCAATGGCTATACCGCCTTCGTCGCCGACATGTACGGCGACGCGAAGACCGCCGACAATCCCAAGGATGCCGGCGCTCTCTCAGGCGCCGTGCGTAAGGATCCTGCCGCGATGCACGCCCGCTTCAACGCGGCCAAGGATACGCTCGGGAAGCATGCCACGGTGGACGCACAGAAGATCGGCGCCATCGGCTTCTGCTTCGGTGGAGCGGTGGTCCTCGACATGGCGCGCGTGGGCACGGATCTCGATGGCGTGGTCGCGTTTCATGCGGGGCTCGGCGCTGCGGGCCCGCAGGCGACGCCCGGCAAGGTCAACGCGAAGGTGCTCGTGCTGAACGGCGCCGACGATCCGTTCATCAAGCCGGACTCGGTCGACGCGTTCAAGAAGGAGATGGAAGCGGCGAAGGTCGACTATCGCTACGTCAACTATCCGGGTGCCGTGCATGCCTTCACCAATCCGGAGGCGACCGAGAAGGGGAAGCAGTTCAATCTGCCGCTTGCGTACCACGCCGAGGCGGACAAGCAGTCGAAGGCGGAGATGGCGAAGTTCTTCGCGGGGCTGTTCAAAACAAAATAGGTCAAACGTCCGACGCGAGAAGATCGATCGTGGCGTAGCGACCCGCGACGATGTCTCGCACGACGCGATCGATGTCGGGACCGAGCGGCCGGTCGTCGTCGAGCATCGCGACCGACTGCCGTAGTGTCGCCTGCGCCGCTCGAGTTGCCGCACCGAGCGTCGCCGGATCGGTCCCGCGAAGGTCCACGGCCTGCGCAGCGACGATGAGCTCGCATGCCGCCAGGTAACGGAGCGACTCGACGACGTCGCAAGTGTTCGCGACCGCTCCGAACGTCATCGGCGCGTGGTCCTCGACGCTTTCGGACACGGGCAGGAAGTCGAGGCTCACGGGATTGGCATGATGCCTGATGTCGTTGTACAGCGCGGTCATCGTCTTCTGCAGCGTGGAGAACCCGGACTGGTTCGGCCCATGGCGCGTCAACTGCAGCGGAAGCCCGGACGCGGCATCGGAGAGCAGCCGAAGACAGCGTTCCACCGCCAGGTTCGCGACTTGCGTCAACGCGATGCGCAGCGTGTCCAGCGACAGCGCGAGATGAGGCACATGGAAGTTGCCGTTGGACACGATCGCGTCGTCTCCGGCGATCACCAACGGACTGTCCGCTGCGCAATTGAGCTCGAGCTCGATCAAGTCTCGCGCGTTGCGCAACGCCGCAAGCGCCGCGCCGTGCACCTGGGGAATGCAGCGGAACGAAAGCGGGTCCTGCACGCGACGCGCCCTTCCGGGTTGCCATAGCTCGCTGTCGCGCAAGAGATCGGCAAGCCGCGACGCGATCGCGGACTGGCCGGGCGCGGGTCGCGCCGCATGCACGCGAGGATCGAGCACCGACAGATTGGCGCGAAACCCTTCGAACGAGAGCGCCGCAGCGACATTGAACAGATCGAGCGTCGTCGCCGCATCGTGGACCGTCAACGCCGCATGACCGACGCTCGCGGCATTCGAGCTGATCAGCGCGATGCCGTCCTTGGTGCCCAGCGTGACCGGCGAAAGCCCGGAGCGGGAGAGCGCCTCGTTGCCCCCGAGCAGCTCTCCCGCGTACTCGGCCTGTCCTTCGCCGACGAGGACGAGCGCCATGTGGGAGAGCTGGGGCAGGTCCGCAACGCCAATCGAGCCGATCGACGGGACGCGCGGATGGACGCGCGCGTTGAGCATGTCGACGAGAAGATCGAGCACCGGCGTCGACACGCCCGAGCCGCCGACCGCCATGCCGGCCGCGCGCGCGAACATCATCGCGCGCACGACATCGGTCGCAAGCGGCGGGCCGACGCCAACCGCACGCGCACGTATTGCATGAAGCTGATAGGTGCCCTGCTCGCCGGGTGAAATCGGACACCCGGTGTTCGCGCCGAGGGCCGAATTGACGCCGTAGACGAGCGCGCTTCCCGTCGCGAACCGGTCAACGACGGCTCGCGCATCGGCGACACGCTGACGAGCCGTCTCGGACAACGTGACGTTTGCGTAATGGCGCGCAGCGCGCTCGACGCCCGCGAGCCGGATGCCATGACCATCAAGTTCGATGCTGTCGTCCGGCGTCGTCACGCGCCCTTCCGGTCGTAGATGGTGAGCCCGACGAGTGCGCTTCGCGACGGTGCGGGAAACAGCCTGCTCGCGAGGTAGCCGACGACGATGCACAGCAGGATCGAGATCGCGAGATAGAGGTAGGGATGCACGAGTTTCATCGGCGTGGCTCCGAAGGCGGATGAGGAGTAGTCAGAGTGCCGGTGTCACGTGGAAGCGTTCGCCGGCGATGTCGACTTCGTAGCGTGCGCTTGTGAGCGCCTCGTCGCGCAACGGCGCATCGCCCTTCGCATAGCCCATCGCCACCGCGCGGCCGAGCTTGCGGCTGTAGCCTGCGCTGGTGAGCTCACCAACCGGCCGCTCGTTCATCAGGATCGGTTCGCCGCCCCACGGAAACGCCGCCGGATCGTCGAATGTGAACATGACGAGGCGCTTGCTCAAGCCCCGTTGCTCCTGGTTGCGCAGCGCTTCGCGTCCCAGGAAATCGGAACGCTTGTCGAGCCGAACCGAGAAGCCCAATCCCGCTTCGAGCGGCGTCTCGTCGGGCGAAAGCTCCGCGCCCCATGCGCGCCGCCCGGCTTCGATGCGAAGCCCGTCGATCGTGTAGTAGCCGGCGTCGCGCAATCCGAATCGGGGGCCGGCCTCGTGCAGCGCGTCGTAGAGCGTCACGCATTGCTCGACCGGAACATAGAGCTCGAAGCCGGGCCCGCCGACGTAGCTCAGCTTCGCCGCGCGCACGCGCGCATAGCCGACGTCGACGTCGCGCGCCGTCGAGAAGGGGATCGACGCCTTCGAAAAATCGTCACGCGACAACGACGACAGCAGCGCTTCGGCCTTCGGACCCATCACCGACAGCACGCACCATGCACCCGTGACGTCGACTAGCGCGGCGCGTTCACGCTCGTCGATGTGACGCTCGATCCATGCGAAGTCGCGCGTCGCCTGCGACGATCCGGTCACGATGAAGAACTCGTCGCGCGCACGCCGCGTCACCGTCAGGTCGCTCTCGATACCGCCACGCGCGTTCAACATCGGCGTATAGACGATGCGGCCGGGTGCGACGTCCATCTCGTTCGCGCACAATCGTTGCAGCACGCTCAACGCATCGCGGCCCTTGAGGATGAATTTGGCGAACGACGTCTGGTCGAAAACGACGACGTCTTCGCGGCACGCGCGCTGCTCATCGACGACGTGCGCGAGCCAGCCCGGTGTTTCGAGCGTGTAGGGTGGCTCCGTAGCGCCCGCCGGCAGGAAGTAATTGGCGCGCTCCCAGTTGAGCTTGCTGCCGAACACCGCGCCCTTCGCTTTCAATCGGTCGTACAACGGGGAGCGGCGCAGCGGACGCACGCTTGCGAGCTCCTCCTTCGGCCAGCGCATCGCATAGTGCAGGCCGAGCGTTTCGACGGTGCGATGCGCGAGATGCAGTCGATTGGCGTGGAACGGCGCGAACCGCCTGATGTCGACGTCCCACAGATCGACCGGCGGCTCGCCCTGCACGATCCATTCGGCGACGAGCTTTCCCGCGCCGCCGGAATTCGCGATGCCGGCGGAATTGAATCCGGCACACACGAAGAACCCTGCCAGCTCCGGCGCCTCGCCGAGAATGAAATTGCCGTCCAGCGTGAAACTCTCCGGGCCGTTCAACAGCATCTTCACCGGCGCCGTGGCGAGGCAGGGCGTGCGATGAATCGCATTGTTCATCAGCGGCTCGAACTGCTCCCAGTCCTCGTCCAGCAACTGGAACTCGAACGGACGGGGAATCGGATCAACGTTCCAGGGCTTCGCGACCGGCTCGAACCCACCCATCACGAGACCGCCGACTTCTTCCTTGTAGTAGATGAAGCCGTCCGGATCGCGAATCACCGGCAGCGCCGGCGTCACGCCGTCGATGCGATCGGTGACGATGTAAAAGTGCTCGGCGCTGTAGAGCGGCACGGTGACTCCTGCCTGCCGTCCAACGGCGCGCGCCCATTGCCCGGCGCAGTTGACGATCGTCTCGCAGGAGATCCTGCCGCTTTCCTCGCCCTTGCGCCAATAAACGGCGCTTACATGACCGTCGTCGACGTCGATCGACGTGACCTCGACGCCTTCGACGATCGCCGCGCCGCCGTTGCGCGCGCCTTTCGCGAGCGACATCGCGAGATCCGTCGGATTCGCCTTGCCGTCGCCCGGAATCCACACGGCGCCCGCGAGGTCATCGGTGCGCAGGATCGGCGCGATACGTCCGGCTTCGCCGGGCGAGATGAACTCGAACTCGACGCCGAAGCTTCGCGCGCGCGCCATCTGGCGTTTCATCAGCTGCAGTCGTTCCGGCGTCTTCGCGACGTTGAGCGAGCCGCATCGCGTCCACCCGGTCGCAAGGCCGGTCTCGCGCTCGAGCGTCGCGTAAAGCTCGATGCCGTAGCGGCTCATCCGCGTCGCGTTGCGCGTCGCGCGCGTTTGACCGACGAGACCCGCCGCGTGCCACGTCGTGCCGCACGTGAGACGTCCTTGCTCGAGCAGCACAACGTCCTTCACGCCGAGCTTCGTCAGGTGATACGCCGTCGAGCAGCCGGCGATGCCGCCGCCGATGACGACGACGCGAGCGTGTGTCGAAAGCGCCATGTCGGCTATTGACTCCTATAGCTTGAGCGCAGCGATGCCGGCGACGACGCCGACCGCGCCAGCGAGACGCCGCCAGCCCATCGCTTCCTTCAACAGCAGTGTGCCGATCAGCGCAGCGAAGACCACCGACACCTCGCGCAGCGCGGCCACCACGGCAATCGGCGCCAGCGTCATCGCCCACAGCACGATCGCGTAGGCGGCGATGCTCGCCGCGCCGCCGAGCACGCCGCGGCGCCAGCGGAGCTTCATGTAATCGACGGCAGGGCGGCCGCGCGTCCACAGCACATACGCGGCGAACGGCGTGCCTTCGATGCACGTCAGCCACAGCACGTACGACAGCGCATTGCCGGACGCTCGAGCACCGGCGCCGTCGATCAGCGTGTACACCGCGATGACCGCCGCATTGGCCAACGCAAAGCCCGCCGCCGCTCCCGTGTGCTTGCCGCCCGCGAACCACGCAATCGTCAGGATCCCGGCGCTGATGAGCCCGATGCCGAGCAGCGTTTGCGCATCGAGTCGCTCTCCGAGAAACACGACGCCGAGCACCGTGGTGATCAGCGGGGCAACGCCGCGCATCAGCGGATACGCGAACGAAAGATCGCCGCGCTTGTACGCGCCGGCGAGAAGCCCGTAGTAGGCGAAATGGACGATCATCGATGCGAGCATGAACGGCCAGGCGGCCGCGTCGATCATCGGCACGAAGAACAGCATCGGGAACGAAAGGAGGCACGACCACGTGACGATCAGCGCCGTGTCCAGCATCGGCTCGCCGGCCGCCGATTTCAGAAGCGCATTCCACGATGCGTGCAACAAGCCCGCGGCGAGTACGGCGAGCGTTACGCCGAGCGAGAGTTCGGTTGAAGGCAAGGCGCCGGTATCGCGAGTCGGATGGAAGAGTCTGCCGCGGAGCTACGGCGCTATGGGAACTTCGAGAGCTTCGAGCAAGGCCAATCGCGCCGACACGAAGCCGGCCCGCTCAGCCTCCTCGTTCAGCTGGCGGAGTTGCGCCATCGCGTCGGGCTCGCGCTGGCCTCTGCCGTATTTCGCCAGTGCGCGGCCTCGGGCGATGAAAAACTGGCACCACGCCAGCGGCTCCGGCCGTGTGTAGTCCTCGAGCGCTTGCGCATAGCGGTTCACCTCGTCCCAATCGGCGGCCTCCAGGCTGGCTTCGATCGCGTCGCGATAGAACCAGAAAAAATTGTGGCTGACGGAAGCCCCGCGTAGCAGCGCTTCGCCTTCGGCGAGGGCTTCGCGGCGCGCTGCCGTGTCCACCGTCAACAATGCCTTCTGCGAAAGAATGCGTGGCCCGGCGAAGGCGTGTCCGACTTCGCTGCTGATCGTCCATGCTTCGTCCAGCTCGCGCAACGCAGCCCGCCGGTCGGCGCGCGCCGCCGCGAACTTCGCGAAATAGATGCGGTTCTGCGCAACAAACCGCCGCGCCCCCAAGCTCTCGGCCAATGCTTGTCCGCGCCGCAGATGCACGTCCGCGTCGTCGATTTCTCCGAGATCGAACAGCACCATGTAGAGCAGGAATCGAGCGAGCATCTCGGCTCGCTGATGTCCTACCTTGAGACCCGCGTCGACCGCGGCCAAGCCGTCGTCCACGGCCCCGCGCAATTCGTTGAGGTAGTAGCGCGCGAAGCCTATCATCGAACGGTTGACGACCTCGATGCGGCCGAGCGCGTGCGTGCGGGCGAGCGCGACACAACCGCGGAAATGATCGCATGCAGTCGCCATGCGGCCGCGCAGATACTCCGCGTCAGCCAACCCGCTCAGCGCCTGCGCTTCGCCTGCAGCGGAGCCGCTTGCCCGCGCGTAACGCAGCGCAAGCGCGTGTTGTTCGCGGCAGCCGTCGATGCGTCCCAAGGGAAAGTAAATGTTGCCGCGAAGGTAATGCACCTGCGACAACTGGCTCAGGTCGTCGCGAGCCGCTGCTTCCGCACATTGAAGCACGGTCAATGCTTCGTCATAGCGATCCAGCACGCGCAGGGCTGCGGCAAGTCCGAGGTAGGCGCGGCACTTGTCGTGCTCTGCCGACGAAACCGCGAGAGCGCTCTTGAAGGCTTCGACCGATTTTTCGGTCATGCCCAGTTCGCGCAGAATGTCGCCTTGCAAGCAGGCAAGGGCGTACTGATCCGCACCCCCGCCGGCTCGTTCCAATCCGCGCTTCGTCAGCTGCAGAGCGCGCTCATAACGATACTCGCGGGACTCCGCTTCGGCAGCCTCGAAATAGGCGCGGGCTGCGCGTGGGTCTTCGGCGCGCTCCAGGTGTTGCGCCGATAGTACGTGATCACGCCCGGCGAACCAGGCAGCGGCCCGAGCGTGCAATGCACGCTGGCGCGCGCCCAGCAACGAAAAGTACACTGCTTCCTGAACCAGTGCATGATCGAACAGAAAGTCCTCGCCATCCGGCCGCACCAACGATTGCTCAACCAGACGATCGCACGCATAAGCCTGGTCTTCGATCAGGTAGCGCAGCAATGCCAGGCCGAAGCGCTGGCCGATCACAGACGCCGCCTGAAGCGCTTGCTTGTCGACCTGCGGCAGTCGATCGAGCCGAGCGAGCACCAGACTCTGGATCGACGCCGGGATAGGTTCGTCGCGGCTTTCCTCGGCGTTGCGAAGCAGTTGCTCCAGGAAGAGCGGGTTGCCGTCGGCGCGCTCGACGCATTCCTGGATCATTCGCTGGCTCGTTTCGACGAATGGCGCCGCGAGCGCAATCGCTTCGTCATGGCGCAGCGGCGCGAGATCGACGGTTACCAGCCGGCTGCCGCGCGCGGCACTGCGAAAATGCTTGTCGAGCGGATCGCCCTCGATCCGCGACGTCAACAGAAGAATGGCCGGAATGTCGCCGATCGTTGCGGCGATGGCGGCAAGATAGCCAAGCGTTGCCTGGCTCGCCCAGTGGATGTCTTCCACCACGGCCAGCAGAGGACCGCGCGCGCTGGCGCTGCGGACCAGTCCTACCACCGCTTGCTGCCTCCCGCGCTGGCGCGTAGCGTGGTCCATGGCATCGTATAGCGCACGAAGATCCGTGGGCTGCGGCAGATCGAGCAGATCATTGACATATACTTCGTGATCGGATGGCACCAAGCCGCTCTTCATGGCATTGGCGACTGCCTGACTTCGAACCCCGTCGCTAGCCGCGAGCGGTACATCAAGCAGGCTGCGCATCAGCGCGCGAACGGCATCCTGGCCGGTGCCGACGCCGAAATCGAGGACCAGTGCGCGGTGCGTCACGAATCCTTCGCGCTCGGCGAGCGCAGAAAATTCGCGGGCGAGTCGCGTCTTGCCGATGCCCGCCTCGCCGCGCAGGAAAACCGTTTCGCCCCGTCCGGCATCCCGGCAGGCGACGAGTGTGGCGTTGAACTGTGTCAATTCCGCGTGGCGACCGACGAACGGGATACGAGCATCGAGCGGGACACCGCCGCGCACTGCATGCAGTCGCCACAGCGCGACGGGGCGAGCCCAACCCTTGACCGCGGCCTCGCCAAGCGACTCGCATTCGAATAACTCGGACACGGAGCGGTACACGGTATCGGCGATCAACGTCTCGCCGGCGCCGGCCAAGTCATGCAACCGCGACGCCAGATTCACCGTTTCGCCCGTTACCGTGTACTCGCGATGCGCGTCGGAACCGATGCCACTCGCCACGACCAGGCCGCTGGCAATCCCTATGTGCACTTGGATCGAACGACCCAGCGAGCGGCTTAGCTCGCCCATCGCCGCCTGTATCGCCAGCGCGGTGAGAACCGCACGTTCCGGATCGTTGCTGTGCGCGACCGGCGCGCCGAACCGAGCCATCACTGCATCGCCGATGTGCTTGTCAATGTCACCGCCATGGCTTTGCACCAGCGAATCGACGACTTCGAAGAAGCGATTGAGAAGGTGCCGCGTTTCTTCCGGGCCGATCTCCCGGCTTAGCTTGCTGTATCCAACGACGTCGGCGTAAAGCACCGTCACCTGTCGCCGTTCACCGCCTTGCGCCGAAACGACCGGGCGCGACGGCTCAGCGACGCTCGCCGCTTCCATAAGCGCTGCGCCGCAGCCACCACAGAATTTCTCGGACGCATCATTGGCAAAGCCGCACGCCGCGCATGGACTCGCGAGGGCTGTTCCGCAGGCTGCGCAGAACCGCCGGCCCTGGCGATTTTCAGCTTGACAGCGGGGGCACTCCACGGGGCAACGACTCCTGTGCAGGAGTGGATGGACTATGGCGCGTGAGAGGAAGCTGTCAAGGACCGCGCCAGGGAGCCGCCCGCAGCTGGCCGCATCGGTCAAACGCTAAAGCGGCACGCGCTTGGCGAATTCAGCGTCGCCGGCGTTGGGCGGAACCGCCTTCGACTCTTCGACCGCCGGCGTCATCAGTCGCGTGCGCGCGAGCACGCCGGCCTGCTCGAGGATCGGGTAGGCGACCGAGCAGAAGTGCGAGTTGATCCTGCGCATGTCGGAGATCAGATCGAGGTGCAGCGACGATGTCTCGATGCTCTCGATCGTGTTGCCCGCGAGCCGCTTCAAGTGCGAATCGGCGTACGCTCGCTCGAGGTCGCGCACGAGCACCTTTTGCGCGAGAAGCTCCTGCGCGCTCTTCTGGTCGCCGTTCAGGAAGACGCTGGTCGCGAGCGTCAGGTTGCCGACGAGCCGGCCGTGCAGGTCGGTGATCTCCATCATGCCGGCTTCGGAGAAGCTGCGCGCCTTGTCGATCTTGCGGTCCTCGATGTCGGCCAGGATGCGCTCGATGATGTCGCCGACCTGCTCGAGGTTGATCGTGAACGAGACGATGTCGGCCCAGCGCCGGCTTTCGCGCTCGTCGAGCGCGCCACGCGGAACTTGCGTCAGGTAGAGCTTGACCGCGGTGTAAAGCTCGTCGACGACGTCGTCCATCTTGCGCAGCCGCTGCGCGAGATCGCGGTCATTGGTCTTCAAGACTGTCAGCATGCCGCGCAGCATTTGCTCGATGACGTCGGCGATGCGCAGCGCTTCGCGCGCCGCGTTGCCGATCGCCAGCGCCGGTGTTTCGAGCGCCGATGGATCGAGGTGTCGCGGCTTCGTTCCACCCTCGCTTGGCGGGGGCGCCGGAATGAGCCGCTCCGCGAGCCGCGCGATGCGATCGGTGAAGCCGACGAACGCGATCGCGAGCACGACATTGAATGCGAGATGGAACAGCACGACTTCGTGCGCCGGCGACACTTCGGCACGCTCGACGAGCACGCCGGCGAAGCTCGCGAGCGGAATTGCGACGATGACGCCGACCAGCTTGAACAGGAAGTTGCCGAGCGTCACGCGCCGTGCCTCGGTTTCGGCATGCAGCGTCGACAACATGGCGAGGAGGCCGCTGCCGAGATTGGCGCCGAGAACGAGACCGATGGCGACCGGCAGCCCGATGAGGCCAAGCGACGCGAACGTCGCGACGAGCAGCACGACGGCGAGGCTCGAGTAAACCGCGATCGTCACCAGCGCGCCGATCACGATGTCGAGCAACACGTCGCCGGACAGCGAGGCGAACAGCACCTTGACGCCGTCGGTGCCGACGACCGGCTGCGCTGCCGTCCGGATCCATTGCAGCGCGAAAAGAATCAGCCCGAGGCCGATCAGGATGCGACCGAACCGTCCGGCGATCGACGCCTGCCGGCGCAGGAACAGCGTCACGCCGACGACGATCAGGATCGGTGCGAGGAAGCTCATGTCGAACGACAGCACCAGCGTCACGATCGCAGTGCCGACATCCGCGCCGAGCATCACCGCGAGCGCCGGCGCCGTCGCGATCAAACCTTGACCTGCGAAGGCCGCCACGATCAGCGCGGTTGCCGTGCTGCTTTGCAACAGTGCGGTGACCGAAAGTCCGGCAATGAACGCCTTGCCGCGCTTGTCGGTGCTACGGCGAATGAGCCGCCGCAGCACGCTGCCGTACTGGCGCAGGATGCCGGTGCGCACGAGATGTGTGCCCCAGACCAGCAGCGCGACGCCAGACAAGAGGTCGAGCAGCATCTTCATGCCGTGCCGGCCTCCACGTCGGTCAACGCGTCGTCCAGGATGTCGAACGCCCGATCGAGGTCGCGCTCGTCGATCGTAAGCGGCGGCGACAGCGTGATGACGTTGCCCTGACCGATCTTGAACGACAGTCCGCGCGCAAGGCAGCCGTACATCGTCCGCTCCGCCTCGTCGCGCGCAGGCGCGCCATCCAGGTGGCAGAGCTCGACGCCGAGCAACAGGCCGATGCCCCGGACCTGGTCGACCAGCGCATGGCGGTCCTCGAGCATCGCAAGTCGATCAAGCGCCTGGGCGCCGAGTTTCGTCGAGCGCTCGAGCAGCCGCTCATCGTTGATGACGTCGAGCGTGGCAAGTGCCGCGGCGCAGCCGACCGAGGTTTTCTCGTGCGTGTAGTGCCCGAGCGCCGTCGTCGCGGCGACGTCGAGATCGCCTCGCGCGACGAGCGCGGCGAGCGGAAACACGCCGCCACCCAGCCCTTTGCCCAGCACAATCATGTCCGGAACGATGTCGTAATGCTCGAACGCAAACATCGTGCCGGTACGTCCGAGAGCAATCGGCACTTCATCGAGGATCAGCAGCGTCCCGTTGCGGTCGCACGCTTTCCGCAGCGTTCGATAGTAGGCGGGGGGCGGAATCTGCACGTCGGTCGACCGGATCGTCTCGACGATGACCGCCGCGACATCGCCTTCGCGATCGAGCATCGTCGCAACATAGTCCGCGCAGCGCGTCGTGCAGCAGCCGTTGCAACCAAAACGGCAGTCGCGCGGATCGTACGGCGGCGCGTGCTCGGCGCCGGGCAACAGCGGTCCGAGTCCGCGGCGGAACACCGCTTCACCGCCGATCGAGATCGCGTCGAGCGACGCGCCGTGGAAGCTGTCCCACATCGAGATCGTCTTGTGGCGCCCGGTCGCGATGCGCGCGAGCTTCAGCGCCATGCCGATCGCGAGCGCGCCGCCCGGCGCGAACAACACTTTGGACAGCGGCGCAGGCGCAAGCCCAGTCAACCGCTCGGCGAGCCGCACCGCCGGATCGTTGGTGAAACGCCGCGGGGAGAAGGGCAGCGTGCCGAGCATGTCGGTGACGGCGGCAACGACGCGCGGATGCCGATAGCCGACCTGGTGCACGTTGTTGCCGTGAAAGTCCATGATGCGCCGGCCTTCGACGTCGGTGAGCCAGATGCCTTCGGCCTCGGCGAGCGCGTTGAAGCATGGCGTCGACAGCGATTGATGGAGGAACGCGGCGCTGTCGCGGTCGAGCAGTTCACGCGTCGTCGCGCCGATGTGCGCGCGCTCGAACTCCTTGCGGCGCGGCGACAGATTGACGTCGCCTTCGGCCGCATCAGCGGGCAACGAATGAGCATTCACGACAGGTGGTTTAGCGCGAGATCGAACGCGTCGAAGTTGCGCCAGCGGCGATAAGGCAGATCGCGCGCGGTGCGGTTTGCGATCAGCGGCACCGCCTGCTCGGACAGTCCGCCGTGAGAACGAAGCGGTGCATCGAGCCCGGACAAGTCATGCCGCGACGCACACGTTCCGATGACGAACAAGCGTTCCGCGACGACGACGAGATCGCCGACGCGATCGGGCGGAAGCTCGAAGCGATGGCACGCTTCGTCGCGCGTCAGCACCAGCGCGATGCCCGGCAGCGACTTGATGCGGACCGCAGCATCCATCAGCCGCTCGGTCGTGAGATAGACGGTGGCATACGAACCGAGCGCGCCATGATGCACGACATAAGGATCGGTGATCGGCAGCACGACGCGCGTTTGATCGACGCCGTACCAGCCGTCGAGCAAATCCTGCAGGAAGACGATGTTCGGCCGGCCGAACGCGTCGGTCTTCGCGTTCATGCCGTGGTCCGCAGTCAGCACGACCGTGGCGCCCAGCGCATCGAAGCGCGCGAGATAGCGGTCGATCATGCCGGTGAAGTCGTCCGCGGCGGGTGTGCCCGGCGCGTGCTTGTGCTGCACGTAGTCGGTCGTCGACAGGTACATGACATCGGGGCGATTGCGCTCGAAGAGCGCCGCGCCCGCGGCAAACACGAACTCGGACAGTGCGCTGCTGTAGACCGACGGAAGCGGCATGCCGGTGAGGGCAAGCGCATCATCGACGCCGTTCCGCGCCATCGACACCTGATCGGCCTTTTCCGCGGAAAAGCAGACGCCCTTCAGCTTGTGACCTAACAGTGCGCGCAACTTGTCCTTGGCGGTGACGACGGCGACGCCGGCGCCCGCATCGGCGAACGCCGCGAGGATCGTCGGCGCGCGCAGATAGCGCACGTCGTTCATCATTACTTCGGCGTTCGTGTCCGGGTCCCAGAAGAAATTCCCGCAGATGCCGTGGACCGACGGCGGCGCGCCGGTGACGATCGACAGATTGTTGGGATTGGTGAACGACGGGACGACGGAATTCGCCGTCAGGCACGTGCCGCGCGCGCGCAGCGCCGCGAGCCACGGCGCGTGGCCGCCCTCGATCGCCTGCGTCAGGTAGTCGGGCTCGCAACCATCGATGCACACGACGACTAACGGCTGCGCGGGCCAGCGATACGACCGTCCGTTGACGGTCACCGAATCCGTCTTCATCGCACCTTCTTGCGCCCGGCGCGTGTCGACGCTGCGATCGTCGACGTGTCGCGCGAGCGACGCGATCGCTGGTGGCTCTGCAGCACATGATCGTGCAAGCGTCGCCCGGCGGCCGCCGACTTGCCGGCCGCGATCTCGTCGACGATCGCGCGATGCTCGGCGACCGAGACGGTCAGGTTGGCGACGTGCGCGAGCGACGCCCGCCGATGCAGGTTGAGCTCGTTGACCAGCCGCCGGTAGAGCTGGGCGAGCTTCGCGTTCCCGGCGAGGTCGACGATGCGATCGTGGAAAGCGAGGTTCAGGTCGAAGTAACCGTCGCTGTCGCCTCGCGTGGCGGCCGCGGCCATGCGATCGATGAGCGCGCGAAGTCCGGCGATATCCGACACCGACGCATTGCGGGCGGCGCGGCGGCCCGCGTATTCGTCGAGCAAAGCCCGCAGCTCGAAGATTTCGTCCGCTTCACGGAACCCGATCTGTCGCACGAAAACGCCGCGGTTCTTCTCGAACCGCACGAGTCCCGACTCCTCGAGCGCACGGAACGCTTCGCGCACCGGTCCGCGCGACACGCGCAGCCGCGCGGCGATGTCGAGCTCGTTCAGCTTGGCCCCGGCGGCGAGCGTGCCGGCCAGGATCTGTCGCGTCAGCTCCTCGGCGACCAGCGACGGCAGCGAGCTCGACTGCATCAGGGCGATCGGATGGTCGTCCGGGACGCTGCCTTGCGCCGACTCGGGTATCGCGACCGCGTCGCTGACCCTGCTGATCGCCGAACCCATATTGCAGTTTAGCGCGGCTCAGGTGTAGATTGTCAACAATCTGCAATCTCACTCCTGCACGATCGCGCCTGGCCCGTCGATTGCCCGCGCGGTACGGTGCGCGTAGCATCGTGCAGCTCAACCGCGACAGCGCAACTCACCCTTTCACCCAACCGGTTCCGCGACTTTCACCGCCCCAAGGAGTGCTGATGAAACGATTCCGTAACTTGGCAATTGCAGCGATCGCTGCCGCCGCGGTCTTCGCGATTGCGCCCGCGTCCGCGCAGAAGACGCAACTTCTGGTGTACACGGCGCTTGAAACGGATCAATTGAAGGCGTACGAGGAAGCTTTCTCCAAGGCCGTGCCCGATGTCGAGATCCGATGGGTGCGCGATTCGACCGGCGTCATCACGGCGAAGCTTCTCGCGGAGAAGGCGAATCCGCAAGCCGACGTCATCTGGGGTCTCGCGGCAACGAGCCTGCTCGTGCTCGATCAGGAAGGGATGCTGCAGCCGTATGCGCCCAAAGAGCTGGCGGCGCTCCCCGCGCAGTACAAGGACACGAAGAACCCGCCGAACTGGTGGGGCATGGATGTGTGGGGCGCGACGATTTGCTTCAACACCGTCGAGGCCGCGAAGCAGAACCTGCCGAAGCCTGAAACGTGGCAGGACCTGACGAAGCCGGTCTACAAGGGCAAGATCGTCATGCCGAATCCGGCGTCGTCCGGCACCGGGTTCCTCGACGTCACCGCGTGGCTGCAGATCATGGGCGAGGCGAACGGCTGGGCTTACATGGACAAGCTTCACGACAACATCGCCCAGTACACGCACTCGGGCAGCAAGCCTTGCGTGCAGGCCGGCAGCGGCGAGTTCCCGATCGGCATCTCGTTCGAATATCGCGCGAATACGATCAAGGCCAAGGGCGGCCCGATCGACCTGATCTTCCCGAAGGAAGGCGTGGGCTGGGACATGGAAGCGTTCGGCATCATGAAGAACACGAAGAAGCTCGATGCGGCGAAGAAGCTCGCCGACTGGGCGTCTTCGCGTCCGGCCATGGAGCTCTACGCGAAGAACTACGCGATCGTCGCGCTGCCCGGCGTTGCGCAGCCGCTGCCGAACGTGCCGGCCGACTACGAGAAGCGTCTGGTCAAGAACGATTTCGTGTGGGCCGCTAAGAACCGCGATCGGATTCTGACCGAGTGGTCGAAGCGCTACGACGCGAAGTCCGAGAAAAAGTAGCGCACAACAGGGCGACGTCTTGAACGCGGCAGCGCCTCGCTCGGGTAGCGGGGCGCTCGCATTTCATCGGATGTCGGACGAGTGACGGCGCAAGCGAACTACCTCGAGCTCAACGGCATTCACAAGCGCTTCGGCAAGTTCGTCGCGCTGCACGACATCGCGCTCCACGTGCGGCGCGGCGAATTGATGGTGTTTCTCGGTCCTTCGGGCTGCGGGAAGACGACGCTTTTGCGCATCATCGCGGGCCTCGAGTTTCAGGACCGCGGGACGATTGTCCAGGATGGCAAGGACATCTCCCGCCTGCCGGCGATCCGGCGTGATTACGGCATCGTGTTTCAGTCGTATGCGCTGTTTCCGAACCTGACGATCCACGACAACGTCGCCTACGGGCTTGTCAATCGTCGGCAGCGACGCACTGCGATCGAGTCGCGCGTGCAGGAGCTGTTGAACCTCGTGGGCTTGCCGGAGTCGGGCGTGAAATATCCGGGACAACTTTCGGGCGGCCAGCAGCAACGCATCGCCGTCGCGCGCGCGCTCGCCTCGTCACCGGGCTTGCTGTTGCTCGATGAACCGTTGTCGGCACTCGATGCGCTCGAGCGTGTGCGCTTGCGTGGAGAGCTTCGCGCACTGCAGCAGCGCCTGTCGGTGACGACGATCATGGTCACGCACGATCAGGAAGAAGCGCTGTCGATCGCCGACCGCATCGTCGTCATGAACGCCGGTCACATCGAGCAGGTCGGCACGTCGCGCGACATCTACGGCGAGCCGGCGACGCCGTTCGTCGCGGATTTCGTCGGTCGCATCAACGTGCTGCCGGCGATTGCGCAGGGCAGCGGCGTATTCCGCGTTGGCAGCGTTTCCGTTGCCGGTAACGACCAGGCGGTCGCCGCCGGCACCTCGGTCAAGCTCTATCTGCGTCCCGAAGAGATCGCGCTCAGCACAAACGGCGCGCCGCCGGGTGTCAACGCGTTAGCTGCAACGATTTCGCGCGTGGAGTTTCTCGGCGCGTTCTGCATGGTCGGTCTTGCGCTCGATGGAACCGGCGCGCCGCCGATCGTCGCGAACGTGTCGCGACAGATCGTCGACAAGAGCCGCCTCGCCGCCGGTCAGCCGGTCACGATCAGCCTGCCGCCCGACGCACTGCGCGTCCTCGGCAACGCCTGACCGATGGCGACTCCAGCCGCTTCGCTTCCGCCGCTGGGAGCGCAAGCCGTCAAGCCGCGCGTGCATTGGCACGATCGTCTTGCGCAACTGTTGCTGCTCGCGTGCTGCCTCGCGCTGGCGATCTTCCTGTTGGCGCCGCTCGCGACGATCCTGGTCAAGAGCGTGCAGGACAAGTCGGGTGAGTTCGTCGGGCTGATGCAGTTCCGCGAGTACTTCGCGACGCCGGCGCTCAGAAGCTCGATCTGGAACACGCTTTGGGTAGCAACGGCGGTGACGCTCATCACGGTGCCGCTCGCTTTCGTTTACGCATATGCGCTGACGCGGTCGATGATGCCGGGCAAGATCGCGTTCCGCGTCATCGCGCTGACGCCGATCCTCGCGCCGTCGCTGATGGCGGCGATCTCGTTCATCCAGTGGTTCGGCAACCAGGGCGCGCTGAAGGGACTGCTCGGCGGCGTCTCGATCTACGGGCCGCCCGGCATCATCCTGAGCTCGATCTATTCGACGTTTCCCCACGCGTTGATGATCATCCTGACGTCGTTGCTTCTCGCCGACGGGCGGCTCTACGAGGCGGCTGAGTCGCTGCGCACGCCGCGCTGGCGCAAGTTCCTGACGATCACGTTGCCCGGCGCGCAATACGGCCTCGTCAGCGCGACGATGGTCGTGTTCTCGTACACGGTCAGCGACTTCGGCATTCCGAAGGTGATCGGCGGCAACTTCAACGTGCTCGCCGTCGACGTCTTCAAGCAGGTCATCGGCCAGCAGAACTTCAACAAGGGCGCCGTCGTCGGCCTGATCCTGCTCGTTCCCGTGCTCGTCGCGTTCTTCGTCGATTGGGCAATGCAGCGGCGCATCCAGGCGCAGTTCTCGGCACGCGCCGTGCCCTACGCGCCACGGCGTGTGCCGGCGTTCGACTTCGCGATGCTCGCGTTCTGCTCGGTCGTCGCGCTGTTCCTGCTCGCCGTCCTCGGCATGGCGATCTACACGTCGTTCATCAAGTTCTGGCCGTACGACAAGTCGATGAGCCTGCGCCACTACTCGTTCGGGCTGATCGACGCCGGCGTCATCGTTTCGTTCTTTAACAGCCTGAAGATGGCAGTCGCGACGGCGGTGTTCGGCACGATGTTCATCTTCGGCGTCGCCTATCTGCTCGAGAAGACGCGCGGCATGCCGGTGACCAAGGCGGCGGTGCGGCTCCTGGCGACGGTGCCGATGGCCGTACCGGGGCTCGTGCTGGGCCTGGGCTACATCATGTTCTTCAACGATCCGGTGAATCCGTTGAATGTGCTCTACGGAACGATGACGATCCTCGTCGTTTCGACGATCGTCCACTACTACACGTCGAGCCACCTGACCGCCGTGACGGCGCTGAAAGCGCTCGATGACGAGTTCGAGGCGGTCTCCGCATCGCTCAAGGTCCCGTTCTACAAGACGTTCGTCCGCGTGACCGTGCCGGTCTCGTTGCCGGCGATCCTCGACATCGGTCGCTATCTGTTCGTCAATGCGATGGTGACGATCTCGGCCGTCGTCTTCCTCTATTCGTCGGGGACGCAGCTCGCTTCGGTCGCGATCCTCAACATGGACGAAGCCGGCGAGATCGGGCCGGCCGCCGCGATGGCAACGTTGATCGTTGCGACGTCAACGCTGATCTGCCTGATCTACGCCATCATCACGCGCTTCATCGTCATGCGCACACAGCAGTGGCGTGCGGCGAGCGTGACATGAGCCCCCACGCTTGCAGCCTCAGTCGTCATTCTGGCGCCGCTGCGCTGTCCCCATCAGAGGGCGCAGATCGCGCCTGGGGAGGGCCCGTCGGCGCGATCGCCGTTCTTCCCGCAGGGAACGCATGCTGACAGCGATCCTCGCCACGCTGCTGTTCATCCTGGTCGTCGTGCTCGGCCTGATCATCTGGTCGATCAAGCGGCATCGCGATCCCGACCTGCACATCGAGGTCGACTACCCGATCGACAAGCTGGTGCCGTCGCTCGCCGGCCTGACGCTGTCGACGGCGATCGCCGGCAACTCGGTCGAGGTGTTCGAGAACGGCGGCTTCTTCGACGTACTGATCGAGGACATCGGAAAGGCAAAGCACTCGGTCCATTTCGAGACGTTTCTCTGGGAGGAGGGCGTTCTCGCGCGGCGCGTGGCGGATGCGCTCTCCGAACGCGCGCGCGCTGGCCTGCAGGTCCGCGTGCTGCTCGACGCGATTGGTTCGAAGAAGATGGGCGATGCGATCGAGCGTCAGATGAAGGCGGCCGGCTGCAAGGTCGTCAAGTTTCACCACCACCACATTCGTAACATCGGCGTGTTTCACGAGCGGGACCATCGCAAGCTCGTCGTGCTCGATGGGACGGCGGCCTTCGTCGGCGGGCACTGCGTCAAGGATGAGTGGCTCGGGAACGCCGAAGACGGCAAGCACTTCGCCGACGTGAGTGTCCGCGTGCGGGGCCCGATCGTAAGCAATCTTCAGGGTGCGTTCAGCGAGAACTGGGCCGGCGAAACCGGCGAGCTCTTCCTTGGCGACGACGTCTTTCCACGACTCGACGAAGCCGGCGTCATCACGATCCACGCGGCGTTTGCAAAGCCCGAGCGCTCGGCCCCGGCAGTCAAGATCCTGCATCACACGGTACTCTGTGTCGCGATGAAGCGGATCTGGATTCAGAACCCATACTTCATCCCCGAGCCCGACGCCATCGACGCGTTCGGCCGCGCGGTCGAGCGCGGCGTCGATGTGCGCGTGATGATGCCGTCGACCGACGGATCGGACAATCCGATGGTGCAGCACGCGGGCCACCGCAATTTCGAGAAGCTCTTGAAGTGCGGCGTGCGCCTGTTCGAATACCC